>NZ_JBSGFR010000049.1:0-63126 GCF_053603475.1 Actinoplanes sp. NPDC004185
ACCGAGGTGGGCAGCCGAAATGAGAGCGACAGCCCGGACGTCTAGACCGAAGCCTGGCCGGGCCGCGGTCCTAGGGCAATGAAACAAGTAGCCGAGATCAGTGCGCAATCGAGATTGAGACTCTGCCGACGAACTGCGATCCTCTCCCTTCTCCAGTCACCGGACCGGGCTCTGATTCGCTTATGCGCGAACATCGGCAAAGCGGCCTGAATTTGGTGATGTCAAGCAGCGGGCACCCTTTACGAAGTAATGTCGACGTGCCCGGGCGACCCCCGGTAAGGGACGACCCGCAAATTTTCCCTCTAACGGCGGGCGTTCCAAGTCGAGGTCACATGGCGGCTTTTAGTCGTGATCGACGGCATTGGCGAGCGTGACAGTGTGGTCGAGGCGGTGTAGCAGCCACCAGCCGTAGGCGAGGAAGAACATGGCGATGGTGGCCTGCCACCACAGTGGGGCCGCGTCGGGGCTGCGCAGCTGCAGGAAGTCGTCCATGGCGTGCAGGAACGCCAGCGGCCAGATGCTGGTGATGTGCCAGCGTAGGGCGGCGTAGCCGAATCCGAATGCGGTGGTGCTGATGACTTGGGCCAGAGAGTCGTCCCAGGGCCGGTTGAACCACAGTGCGCTCAGCGCGTGGCCGAGCCCGAACAGCACACCCACCCATACCGCGGCGCGTATGGGGCCAAGGGGCTGCAACGCTCTTTGCACCACACCGCGGCTGAGCATCTCTTCACTCACACCGACGCACAGACACAGCAGCGCGGTACCGGCATACTGCTCCGCAGTGCCGGTAAGCCCGGAGACGACGTAGCTGAAGTTAAGCAGGAAGACCGGTAGTAGCAACAGCCATGATTGCCGCGGTATCCGCCAGCCCATGCCGGCTTCGCGCCACCAGCCCAACCATGCCGCCGCAACCACGGGCACCACCGCAGCTACGAGGTTCACCAGGCTAGGGCCCAGGTCGGGCAGTAGCCGTGAAAGGCTTGCAGGGATGATTTCCGCAGCCGCGTACAGCACGCCGTGCCACAGCAGCGTCAGCACGATCGCGGTCATCAACGGATGAGCGCGGACGATAGTTTTCACGTTCACCGGCATGCCGGCGATCGTAGGTCACACCGGCTTGGTCCGAGCACCGACCTCACGGCAGTCATCCGTGACGCGCTGAACGCGATCCACAGCGTCGCCACCGATCATGAAATCATCCGCTCACCGCGCGATAGGTCGTTAGCGTAATGACACTATTCGCGCCCCTGAGCGATCCGAGACCAGGCGCTTTCTTCTGCCGCTGTCCACGCGCAGCACCCCGCCAACCGGAGCCGCCGATGCAGCCGCATGGGTAATGGCCATGCGGGTCGCCGAGATCCGCGGGACGATGTTCTTCATGGCTGAGCGAGTCATGGTCGTACAGCTGAAAACCGGTCACGACACCGACAAAGGAACCGCTTGGATCAGCCGCGTGCGCTTCAACAAGAGTTGGCAGACGGCGTACTGGCGCGGAAAGATCCTCCGACGCCGGCCCGGCATGTTCGACGCCAACTTCTACGACGTGGAGTCTCACGAGGAGTACTGGCTCTCCGGACCGCACCGTAACCAGGACGACACTCGCTACAGCACCATTCGACCTGAGCTCGACTCCGCGGGGCACCCCTGCCGGGTCGAGAGCGCGGTCAGCCACGCGGTCCGTCGTAGCCGGGCGCCACTCTGGCTAGAGTCGGGCCCATGCCCGACGTCGCTGAGCTGGCCCGGTCCGTGTTCGGCTTCGACCTGCGGCCCGCCCAGCGCCGCGCCGCCGAGACGGTCGCCGCCGGTCGCGACACCCTGGCCGTGCTGCCCACCGGCAGCGGCAAGAGCGCCATCTACCAGGTCGCCGGGCTGGCCCGTACGGGCGTGACCGTCGTCGTCTCCCCGCTGATCGCGCTGCAGCGCGACCAGGTCCGGTCCCTGACCGCGCTGGGTCTACGGGCCGCGCTGCTCAACTCCAGCCTGCACACCGGACAACGCGCCGACGTCATCACGGCCCTGCGCGCGGGCGGGACCGACTTCGTGATGCTCGGCCCCGAACAGCTGGCCAACGACGAGACGCTGCGCGAGCTGACCGCCGGCGCCCGCCCGATCACCCTGGTCGCCGTCGACGAAGCCCACCTGGTCAGCGAATGGGGCCACGACTTCCGCCCGGAATACCTTCGGCTCGCCGACGTCATCGACGCCTTCGACCGTCCGCCGGTGCTGGCCCTGACCGCGACCGCCGCCCCGCCGGTTCAGGCCGACATCACCCGGCAGCTGCGGATGCGCGCACCCCAGGTGATCGTGGCCGACTTCGACCGGCCCGGCATCAGCCTGGCGGTGCGGCGCACCCGGCACGGACTGCCCGAGGACCGGGCCGTCGACGACCGGACCGTCGAGGTGGTGCTCGCCCACGAAACCCCGGCCCTGGTGTACGCGCTCACCCACGCCCGTTGCGAGAGCCTGGCGGGACGGTTGCGGCTGGACTCGTACCGGGTGGCGGCGTACCACGCGGGAATGCCGGCGGCGGAACGCGGCCGGGTCCAGGACGGGTTCTTCTCCGGCGCCCTCGACATCGTGGTGGCGACCAGCGCCTTCGGCATGGGCATCGACAAACCGGACGTCCGCACGGTGGTCCACGCGGGCGTGCCGGGCAGCCTCGACGAGTACTACCAGGAGATCGGCCGGGCCGGGCGCGACGGCGCGCCGGCCAGTGCGGTGCTGGTGTACGACCCGCGTACGGTGCGGATCCCCCGGCTGCTGGCGGCCCGGTCCCGGCTCGCGCCGCACGCGGTGCACGCGGTGGTCGACACGCTGGAGGCGGCGGCGGGACGGGTGAGCCTGCGGGAGCTGGCCGAGGGCAGCGGGATGAGCAGGCACGTCGTCGAGCGGGTGGTCGACGAGCTGCTGGAGCTGGGGGCGCTGGTCCCGGAGGGCAACGACGCGGTACGGGTCCCGGGCGCGTTGCCGAGGACGACGTTCTCGGCGGTCGCGGCGGCGGGTGATCGGCGGCAGGCGGTGCTGACGAGCCGGATCGACGCGGCCCGGCACTATGCGGAGACGGTGCGGTGCCGGCGGGCTGAGCTGCTGGGCTATTTCGGGGAGCATTACGAGGCGCCGTGCGGGTCGTGCGACAACGACGCGGTGGGGGCTGCGGAGTCGGGGCCAGCGCCGGCGCGGGCCGCCGCGCCGGGTGGGGTGGGCGTGCACCATCGGCTGTGGGGTGCCGGGACGCTGTTGACGCGCGACGAGCACGAGCTGACGGTGGTGTTCGACTCGGTGGGCTACCGGCACCTGACCCCGGCGGCGCTGGACAACGGATTGCTCACCCTCGACTGAGCAGGGATGGGATCGCCGAGGCGAAGGTGTTGTCCGGGTCGTAGTGGTGTTTCGCGGCCAGCAGCCGGCTCAGGTTGGCGCCGTACGAGTCGCGGGAGCGGTCCTCGTCGTCCGGGCCCAGCAGGTTCGGGTAGCCGCCCGGCAGGGACAGCTCGTCCAGCGACGTCGCCGCCGAGTCGGCCCAGGCGCGGTGCGGCTCGACCGGTTGGCCCGGTTGCCAGGCGGCGATCACCTCCAGCACGGTGTGCGGCGTCCGCTGGGCGAAGGCCGTTGCCGTCGGGTCCACTCTCGAGGCGGCGCCGTGGAAGCGGTTCAGGATCAGGGCCGAGAACGGGGAGCTGATTGCGTCCGCGGCGGTGATGAGGGCGTCCACGGCCGGGGCCGGCACGTCGGGCAGCCAGCGGGTGCGCAGCAGGTAGTGGTTGCCGTCGACCATGCTGCGGTCGAACATGCTCAGCGCCGCCGCGTACGGCATCGGGCTGATCTGGTCGACGATCGGCCGGCCCAGGGAGCGCAGCCGGGCGACCGCCTGGTCGCCCGCCGCGAGGTCGCCGCACCAGAACGGGCACAGGAACACCACCGGACGGCCCTCGGGGCCGGGCAGGAAGCCGGTCATGACGCTCAGCTCGTCCGGGGCGGCGGCCATGATCTCGGCGTGGCCGGACAGCACCGCGGCCGCCTGCTCGAACGGGAACATCAGCATGCCGGTGAGGATCGACGGCACCTCGTGCAGCCGGTAGCGCAACTCCGTCACGACGCCGAAGTTGCCGCCTCCGCCGCGCAGGGCCCACCACAGTTCGGTGTCGTCGTCCGGGCCCGCTTCCAGCGTCGTGCCGTCGGCCAGCACCACCGTCGCGCCCAGCAGGTTGTCCAGGGCCAGGCCGTACCGGCCGATCAGGGGGCCGTAGCCGCCGACGGTGGTCAGGCCGGCCAGGCCCACCGCGCGCACCACGCCGGTCGCGGTGGCCAGCCCGTACGGGTCGGTCGCGGCCACCAGGTCAGCGGTGATCGCGCCGCCCTGGACCGTGGCGGTGCGGGCCGGAGCGTCGACGGTGACCTCGCGCATGGCGGTGAGGTCGATGACCAGGCCGCCGTCGCGCAGGGCCCGCCCGGCCCAGTCGTGTCCGCCGGCTCGCACCGACAGCGGCATGCCGGCGTCGCGGGCGATACGCACGGCCGCGCTGATCTCGGCCACCGTGGTGCAGCGGGCGATCGCGGCGGGCTGATGGGTCACGGCAGCGTTCCAGACCTGGCGGGCGGCCGGGAAGTCGGCGTCCCCGGGCAGCAGCAGACGAGCACCGAGCAGCGGGCGCAGGACGCGGACGGCGCCGGCGACATCGGCCGGGGTGCTGGTGGCGGTCATGGCGACTCCCGAGGCGCGCGTGGGTGGGGTCCGGCGACCGTACCGCGAGTTCACGCACCGTGATGTCGTCAACACGACCTCCGCCGGCACCGTGCCCGCCGACTAAGGTGGGCTCGCCTCATCGTCCGGCCGGCTGGGAGAGTCATGCAGCATCAGATGTTCGTGGACGGCGCGTGGATCTCCGCGCTGTCCGGCGCCACCACCGTCGCGACCAGCCCGGCGACCGGTGAGCAGCTCGGCACCGTGCCCGACGGCGACCGCCAGGACGCGCGCGCCGCCATCGCCGCCGCCCGCCGGGCCGCCGGTGGCTGGGCCCGGCTGTCCGCCTTCGAGCGCGCCGCCCTGCTGCATCGGGTCGCGGACGTCATCGAGTCCCGGCGCGACGACCTGGCCCGCACGCTGACCCTGGACCAGGGCAAGCCGTTGCGCGCCGAGGCCTACGACGAGGTCGACGAGCTGGTCACGTACTGGCGGATGGCCGCGGAGGACGGCAAGCGGCTGGGTGGGCTGCTGCCGAACTCGGCGAGCACCGGCAAGCGGGCGCTGCTGGTCCGGCGCCCGCGCGGGGTGGTCGGGGTGATCACGCCGTGGAACTGGCCGTACACGATGCCCGCCGAGCTGATCGCGCCCGCGCTGGCCAGCGGCAACACCGTGGTCTGGACGCCCGCGCCGTCGACGGCGATCTCGGCCGTCGCGCTGACCGGATGTGTCGCCGAGGCCGACCTGCCCCCGGGCGTGCTCAACCTGGTGACCGGTCCCGGGCCGGTGGTGGGTGACGAGATCGCCCGCCACCCGGGCACGGACGCAGTCGCCTTCATCGGCTCCACGGCCACCGGCCGGTCGGTGGCCAGCGCGGCGGCGGGCAAGGCGACGCTGCTGGAGATGGGCGGCAACGGCCCGCTCGTGGTGCTGGCCGACGCCGACCTGGACCGGGCCGTCGAGGGGGCCCTGCAGGCCTGCTTCCTGTGCGCTGGGCAGAGCTGCACCGCCGGCGAGCGGCTGCTGGTGCACCACGCGGTGCGCGACAACTTCGCCGAACGGCTCGCCCGCGCGGTCTCCGAGCGCGTCCGGCTGGGCGATCCGCTCGACGACGCCACCACGATGGGCCCGCTCAACAACGCCGGTGTCGCGGCCAAGATGGACGAACACGTCGCCGACGCCCTGCGCCGCGGGGCCTCGGCGCTGACCGGCGGTGCCCGCGCCACCGGCTTCGCCACCGATCTGTACTGGCCGGCCACCGTCCTGACCGACGTCCCGGCCGACGCCGCGGCGGCCACCGAGGAGACCTTCGGCCCGATCGCCCCGATCGTCGCGGTGTCGGGCCTCGAGGAGGCGATCGAGCTCACCAACGCCTCCCGGTACGGACTGCTGGCCGCCGTCTACACCGCCGACCTCAGCACCGGGCTCGCGTTCGCCGACGCGGTGCGTACCGGCTGGGTGAACATCAACGAGTCCACCAACTACTGGGAGAGCCACCTGCCGTTCGGTGGGCGCTCCGGCTCCGACAGCGGCCTCGGGCGGGTCGGTGGGGCCCATCCGATGGAGGCCTTCACCGAGCTGCAGACGGTGATCATCGGCTGAGCCGTACCCGATCGCCCTGGCCCTGCTCGGCCAGCGCGGCCCGCAGCAACAGCGCCACCCATGTCCGGTACGGACGCCAGCGCTCGGCGATGGCCTCGAGCTGCGCGAGGCCGGGGTCGTCGCCGAGCCGGTAGGCGCCGGCCATGGCCTGGTGCAGCCGCTTCTCGTTGCGGGGGAACGCGTCGGGATCGCCGGCGCCGCGCAGCAGGATCAGCTCGGCGGAGAACGGCCCGATGCCGGGCAGGGTCTGCAGCCGGGTCAGCGCCTCCTCGGGCGGCCGGGCCCGCAAGGTGGCGGCGTCGAGCTGTCCGTCGTCGGCGGCCCGGCCGAGGGACTGCAGCTGCTCGATCTTGCGGCTGGTGAGGCCGGGGAACTCGCGCAGGCCGGCCAGCCGGTCGGGTGCCGGGAACGACGGGAGCTGCGCGTCGCCGAAGTCGATCTGCTGCCCCAGCTCGGTGGCGAGCCGGGTACGGATGCCCGCGGCCTGGCTGCGGCGGATGCGCTGGCCGATGATCGTCCACACCGCGGCCTCGTACGGGCTGTGGAACTGCACCGGCCGCAGCCCCGGGTAGCGCGCCTGCAACTCGCCGACGACCGGGTCCCGCTCCCCCACCGCCGGGAAGCCGGTGCCGTCCACGTCCAGCGACAGGATGCGCTCGACCTGGCCGCGGATCTGCTCGCCCGGCACTGCGCCCGGGTTGGCCACGACCTCGGCGACCGGCTCGGCGCCGTCCCCGGTGACGCGGACGCCGACCGGGGTCCAGCCGTGCTCGGCGGGGAACGCGAGGTCGAGCCGCGCCTCGTCGCCGCCGCCCTGCCCGGCCGAGAACCCCGCGACGAAGCGGGCCGCGCTGCGCAGCGAGAACGGGCCGCGCGCCCGCATCCGGAAGGTGGTCATGCCTTGTCGTGGATCGTGACGGCGTAACCGTCGGGGTCGCTGAAGGTGAAGGTGCGGCCGAAGGGCCCGTCGAAGGGCGGCGTCACGATCGGCACCTGCGCGGCGTCGAGCGCGTCGTGCAACGCCTGGGCGTCGGTGCTGTGCAGCCACAGGGCGACGCCCAGCCCGGGCCGGCCGGCGTCGAGATCAACGCCGGGCAGCGGCTCGCGCACCGCGAAAGCCACGGGCTGGGTGGCGAAGACGACCGCACCCGGCGGGCTCGCCGGGATCCGGCGCAGGCCGAGGTGCTGCTCGTAGAAGGCGGCGGAACGTTGCAGGTCACGCACCTGCAGGGCGATGAAGTCCGGTCCGGTGACCGTCATGACTGGCTCCTCGTTCTCGCGTTTCGCTATGTCAATGTCCTGACATCCACCAGCGTATGTCAGGATGTTGACATGGCGCAACAGGAAACGGTCGGTCCGGTGGAGAACGCCGTGGGCTACGTCCTCAAGGAGGCCGCGGTGGCCCTGCGCACCGCGATGGACGCGGTGCTGCGACCGCTGCAGCTCACCGTCCCGCAGTACTCCTGTCTGGAACTGCTCGGCCAGCGGCCCGGCCTGTCCAACGCCGAACTGGCCCGCGGGACCTTCGTCACCCGCCAGTCGATGAACGTGGTGCTGCACGGCCTCGAGGAACGCGGGCTGGTCACCCGGCCCGCCACCGCCGCCCGGGGCCGCGAACTGCCGGCCGAGCTGACCCCGGCCGGCCGCGACCAGCTGCTCGCGGCCAGCACGGCGGTCCGGGCCGTCGAGAAGAGGATGTGTACGGGCCTGAGCCCCGCCCGTCAGCAGGAGCTCCTCGAGACGCTGGCCGCCTGCGCCCGCAACCTCAGCCCCGGTGCTGATGCACCCGATCCCGAGCGGGCGCGGACTCCCTGACGACGACCGCGGGCCGCATCGGCGGCTCAGTCCACGACGAACGAGCGCGACACCACGGTGGGCGAGGCACCGGCGGCCGGGTCGGCGACCGCCTTGGCGACCAGGCGGAACGTCACCTTCCGGGCCGCCCGGCTCAGCACGACCGGGACGGTGCCGTCGGACGCCGTGGAGAAGGTCACCTGCTGATCGGTCTTCCACTTGCCCCCGCTGCGGTGCTGCAGGGTGACCGCGACCTTGCCGTACCGCTTCGGCAGGAGCTGCACGGTGGCCCGGACCGCGCCGATGGACTTGTAGTGGGCGACGCCCTTGCTGACCCGGGTGGCGCCAGAGAGCCCGACACTGACGGCCGACGGCGTGGCGAAGCGGGCGGTGGCGGTGGCCGCGAGGTAGGACAGGTCGGCTCCGGCGGTGGCGGACACGGTGCCGGAGTACCGGGCCGGGAACGACCACGTCGCCACGCCCGAGGCGTTGGTGCGCACCGTCTTGCTGGTCTGGGCACCGTTCTGGGTGACGGTCACCCGTACCGAGGTGTTCGGGCGCTTCGGCGCGCGGACGGTGACGGTGGCGTTCTTGGCGTACGCCTTGGCCGGCGTGGCACTGACCGTGATCGCGCCCGCGACCTGACCCGCGGCCGGGGTGACCACCAGCGAGGCGGACCCGGTGTAGTCCTGCACGAGCGAGAAGATGTACTTGCCGTCGGCCGACCAGGTGGCCTCGTGGGCCTGCGTGGAGTACGACGCGGAGCCGGCACTGGTCGACGTGGTGACCGCCGCGCCGGTCGACGCCGAGAAGACGTGCACGGGCCGGGTGTCGTAGTGCGCGTCGAGGATCCCGGCGAACTTGCTGCCGTCCGGTGACCAGGCCACGGCCGTCGGGTAGGCGCCCGTGGTGAAGGTGCCGTTGAGCGCCAGGGTGGCGGCGTCGTAGCGGGCCACGCCGTACCCGTGGTCGTAGTCGGTCATGACCAGCTGGGTGCCGTCCGGGGACATCTCGGCGTCGTACATGGTGCCGGTCTGCACACTCGCGTTCTGGGTCAGCGAGCCGTCGTCACCGATGGTGTACGAAGTCATGTCGTAACCGCTGCCGCTGGAGGCGTAGGTCACCAGCAGGGATCCGGCCGCGGTCAGCGCCTGCGCGGAGTGGCTGGTGAGCACGCTCGCGTCGGTGTGCGCGCCCAGGTCGAGGCGGCCGACGCCGAGGGCGCTGGAGGAGCAGCCGTAGGCGTAGTAGAGCGCGCCGGCGGTGATGGCCGACTTGCCGGGACACGCCTGCGAGGTCCACGAACCCAGGATCGTGCCGGCGGTGGAGACCTGGACGATCGAGGCGGCGGAGCCGGCCGAGACGTACACGCTCTGCCCGTCCGGGCTCGGTGTGAGGCCTTCCGCACCGAGGACGCCGGTCACCGTCTTCTTGACCTGCCCGGTCCGGGACGTGATCAGAACACTGTTACCGGCCGAGATCCAGACGTCGGAGCCGACGGCGAGGACGTCCGTGGCCCGGTCGGTGCCCGGCAGGGCGTACCGCAGCGGGGTGGCGGTGGCCACGCCGGCGGCCAGGGCCGGCGTGGCCGGCCAGGAGCTGAGGGCGGTCGCCGCGAGCACGGTGGTGACCAGGGACGCGGCGAGGCGGGCGCGCGAAGCGCGGGGTGTCGTGTGAGGCACGGCTGTAGGTCATCGGCCCACCCGGCCGGAAGCTGAGACTTCCGGCCGGGTGGGCTCAGGCGTCGATCAATTCACCGGCCAGCAGGCCCATCGTGTACTGGTCGTACCACCGGCCGTCGCGGCGGAAGACCTCGCGGAGGCGGCCCTCCTGCACGAAGCCGACCTTGCGGTACGCGCGCCAGGCCGCCTCGTTCTCCGTCACGACCGTCAGGGTGATCTTGTGCAGGCGCATCTTGTCGAAGCCGTACCGGCACACCGTGCGGACCGTGTCCGTCGCGTACCCCTTGCCCCAGTAGTTCTTCTCGCCCAGGTAGATGTCGAGCTCGGCGATACCGAGCTCCGGCTCGGCGCCGTGCAGCCGGACCAGGCCGATGAGCTTGTCATCGGCCTGGACCTCGACGCCCAGCAGCAGGTCGCCGTACTCGTTGCGGCCCCGCTCCTCGCCCAGCCACCGGGTCACCTGCGCCAGCGACTGCGGGTGGCTGTCCTGCATCCAGCGCATGACCTCCGGGTCGTGGTTCCACCGCCACAGCGCCTCGGCGTCGGACGGTTCCATGGCTCGCAGTCGCACCAGATCACCCAGCATGGTTGCCAGGATTATCACGATTACGGACGGCCGGCGACGTAAATATCGCCATCGGCCACCGCCACGTCGCGCGCGCTGCTCGCCCCGGTGGCCAGGATCCAGGCCGGATCACGGTGCCCGTCGATCACCTCGATGCGCTGCACGGCCTTCGGAGTCGCGATCGTGGCCTCGTACCGCCAGAAGCTGCCGGCGGTCAGCCGGTAGGCGCCGATGCCGGGCGTGCCGTCCGCCGGGGTCGCGTAGATCCGCCAGCTCGCCGGTCCGGCCGGTTCCATGTCGCGCACCCGCACGCCGGTGGCGACCTCCCGGGTGCGCCAGCCGCCCGGCCCGGCCCACGTCCCGGTGTGGGTGTGCACCACGCCGGCCGCGTCGAGCTGCATCCACACCACGAACGGCGCGACCCCGAGCGTCGTGCCGACCAGGTTGATGTAGTCCGGCGAGCGCGGGTTCACCGTCTGCAGCGGTGTCTCCGCCACCAACAGGCGCGCCTCCTGGTCGGCGTCGTCGATCGAGGTGCCCAGCGACCGCCCGGCGGCCGAGCGGAACGTCAGCGAGCCCGGATCGAACGCCGTGTAGTAGACGTTGCGGTGGTAGCGGTCGTGCAGGTGACCCTCGGGACCACCGCCGGCCAGCGTGTAGACGATGCCGACCCGCTCGCGGTGCAGCAGCGTCGCGGGCTCGTAGCGCAACTGGCCGAGGTAGATCTCGTTCATGTTGTCCGGCCGGTTCAGCGGCGCGATCGCCCAGCGGTCCCCGGTCAGGGTGGTCGAGCTCTGCCAGGTGCGCCCGTCGTCGGTCGACCGGACGTACTTCATCGGCCGGGTGTCGGTCGGGAAGGCCGGGTCGAAGTCCCCGGCGGTCTCGCGGAAGAAGACGAAGATGGTGCCGTCGGCCGTGCGGAAGGGCATCGGGTACGTCGCCCCGAGACCTTCCGCGATGTTCACGTCGGTCCAGGTGCCCTCGATCGAGTGCGGTCGCGGCGAGCGGGCCACCCACAGCTCCCGGTTGTGCAGACCGCGGAAGACCAGCAGGTGACCGTCGGCGGCCTGGATCAGGGTCGGGTAGTTGTGCGAGTCGTTGTCGCCGGCGGCCACCCGTACCGGGTCGCTCCAGGTGCCGGTGCGGTGCTCGTAGGACTGCACGTAGTTGTCCTCGTACCGGCCGGCCCAGGAGATGAACGTGCGGCCCACGGCGGCGTCGTGGACGCCGCCGGCGACCGGCCGGCGGTCGCTGCGGGCAGCGACCGCCGTGGCCGGGGTCATCAGGTGCGGCCGCGGCGGGACCGCCTGCGCGGGCGTGGTCACGGCCAGCACGGAGACAAAAGCGATGACGGTACGCATGACAGCCCCGTTCAGCGGTCGAGGGTGATGACAGCGGCGCTGCCGGCGGCAACGTCGAGGGACACGGAGCCGCCGCGGACCCGGGTGACATCGGGACGCCCCGGCCGCAGGTGCCCGGACCGGTCGACGGTGGCGCCCTGCACCGCCGTCGGTTCGGCGCCGAGGCTCTCCCCGGTCATCCGCAGCACCTGGCCGCGCCGGTCGCGCCCGCCCACTTCGAGGGTCACCGTGACCGGCGCCGCCGACGTGTCGTCCTTCTGCACCACCGCGATCCGCAGCCGGCAGTCGTCGCCGCGGACGGCGTACGCGGTGATGTTGCGCCCCGACGAGACCGTGACGGGCAGGAATCGGCCGGGACCCATCCGCCGGGCCATCCACAGCCCGTAGTAGACCGGCATGGCCCGGTAGATCTGGGCTGCCTCGTCGGCCTTGTCCGCCGCGCAGATCGGGGTGTAGCGCTGCCACTTGCCGTTCCAGATGGGCTCGTTGCAGACGCCGAGCCCGCCGTGGATGTTGACCCCGGCCAGCCCGGCCTGGGCCATCTGCATGCTGTAGTCCAGTCCCCACAGCGCCGAGGCGTACTTGTTGCTCACGCCGTCGACGCCACCGCTGTAGGCGGAGTTCGCCTCGTCGACGCGCATCGGCAGCCCGGCGGCCTGCGCGGCGGCGAGGTTCTTGGCCACCGACCTGAGCTGGTTGGTGACCGTCTGCGGGGCCAGCAGCGTCGCGATGGTGGCGTCCGGGCCGGAGCTGTACTGGTGCACGGTCAGCATGGCCATCCGCTCGTGCTCGTCGCGGGCCAGCGAGGCCGCCCAGTCCGACGAGGTGCCCGCGGTGTCGGGACCGGCGATGCGGTGGTGCCCGACGGCGTCGGCGCAGGCCAGCCAGTCGGCGTGATAGTCCGGGTACGCGTACCCGGCCGGACGCAGCGCCTTGCCCGCCCACTGGTCCGGCTCGTTGCCGCACTCGACGGCGACCAGCCGGCGGCCGAGGATCGCGGTCATCGTGGCAGCCTGGTCGGCGCCGAGCCCGGCGTCCCAGCGGCCGACGTTGATGCCGACCTCGGTCCGCCAGCCGGTGGTGCGCAGCAGCGCGTCCAGTCGCCGGATGTCGGCCGGCCGCACGACGTCCTGCACCCAGCCGGGCAGCGGATCGGGGGCCGGCTGCCCCTCGGGCACCCAGAGCGTGTCGCGGTCGAGCGTGTTGCCGGCGATCCGCAGGTTGCTGGGCCCGAGCGTGCGCAGCAGCGCGGCGGTGTTGCCCTTAGCAGGGTCGAGGTTGCCGATGCCGAGCTCGCGCATCTCGAAGGAGAGCCCGACGAAGTCGGCGGGCAGCCGGCCGGCCGGATGACGGGTGTCGATCGTGATGGTGACCGGATCGGGGGTGACGGTGGTGGGCGTGGGTGACAGCGCCAGGACGGCGGTGGTCAGCCAGGCGACGGATGAGAACAGCACGGGGTACTCCTCGGGCAATCGTCGTGGCTCGATGCCTATGGGAGGCGGAGCATAACACCGTGTCTACGTACAGGAAACGCGTCCACATATGTGTATGGATTCAGAAAACGGTTCTGGGGTAGAGAAGGACGATGAAGCTCGGCATGCGGCTCACGACAGCGTCGGTCCTGGCTCTGCTGGGGCTGGTGCCGTTCGTGCTGATCGCCGCGCTCGTCGCCGGCGGCTGGCCTCCCCTGCACGACCTCGACCAGTCGGTCACCGACGCCCTGCACACCTGGGCGCTGGGCCATCCGCACTGGACCTTGGCGAACAAGTGGTGGACCAACATCTTCGACCCGATGCCGCTGCGGGCGGCGGCGCTGATCCTCGTGATCTGGCTGCTCCGGCGCCGGGCGAAAAGGCTGGCGCTGTGGGCGGCCACGACGATGGCGGTCGGCGGCGTGCTCGGCGCGCTGCTCAAGCTGCTGGTCGGCCGGCATCGGCCCGACCTGCTCGACCCAGTCGCCCGGGCCACCGGCTATTCGTTCCCGTCGGGGCACGCGCTCAACGCGGCCCTGACCGCCGGGGTGTTCGTGCTGGTGCTGCTGCCGGTCGCCCACGGCGCGAAACGCTGGGTGCTGTGGGGCGCGGCGCTCGCGGTGACGGTGCTGACCGGGCTGAGCCGGATCGTGCTGGGCGTGCACTGGACCAGCGACGTGGTGGCGGGCTGGCTGCTCGGGATCGCGGTGGTGGCGGTGACCGCGGCGGCGTTCCCCCGGCTACGGCCGGAACGAGTCGTCGAGGAGGGCCTGGAGCCGGAGCTGGCGGACGCCCCGCCACCCCGCTGAGCACGTCATTCCGGCCCGTCCCCTAATGGTGCGCAGCGCCGTAGACACCTGCGACGACCATGAGTGCGACGCTCACGGCCAGCATGACGGCACCGACCAGGAAGACGGCACGGCGCCATCCGCGGCGCGGTTGCCGCCACCCTTCGGCGATCTTGGTCGCTTGTTCGATCTCACCCAGAGGCGTCAACGCACTGTGCACGGTCTGCGGAAGTCCTCGGTAGAGCTGCGCTGCTGGTACGCGATCGCTGCCATTCATGGTCCCGAGTATGCGCGCACTGTCCAAGGACGGAACACCTACGTGATCGGCTCACCTCCGCCGAGCGAAGGTCAGGGGTTGAACAGTTTCCAGTCTCCTTCGGAGATGACCCCGACGGTGCCGTCGACCACCTTGATGGCGGTGTTGTCGTCGATGGCGTAGGTCGGGACCGGGATTCCGGACGCCCACTTCTGGATGGTGGACAGGTCGGTGTCCGCCATGTCCGGATGATGGAGGTGGGGGTACAGCGTGAAATCCACCAGTCCCAGCGCCCGGTCAGCGTCCTGCGCCCTGTCGCTGCCGTCAGGAACGAACTGAAGGTCGAATGCGGCGTCGCAGTTGTACGGCGTGACCGCGATGCTCCCCGCGCTGACCCCCACATAGACCGTCTCACTCAGCGACGGCAGAAGGTCGGCCAGGCCCGACCGGCGTAGCCAGTACGTCAGGTACAGCACGTCGCCGCCCCAGACGAGAAGGGCGTCGGCCTGCCGGACCGCCGGCACCCAGTTCTCCTCGCGAATGGTCGGCAGTGCGGTGAGCTCCAGCATCCCGAGGGATTTCCAACCCAGCTGGCCCAGCGGGATCGAAGGGTGGCCGTGAACAGCCTTCCATGCCCGCTCAGCCCCGCCGGGGAAAGAGTGCACACCGGTGGGGATGAACAGGGCCGTGGACTCGGCAATCGGTTTGCCCAGCAGGTCGACGAGCGCCTCGGCGATGCTCGGGTTGCTGATGCCCGACGACGTGAGAAGGAACTTCATGACATCTCCGGACGACCCATCGTCGAATGGTATCGATGCCATGCGGCGCGGGACTTGTTGTCCCCATCGGTCATCCGAAGGTGAAGACGTGGGCGAGGGCACCGGGGTCGAGGAAGGTGATCTCGAAGGTGCCGTCCGTGACCGGGCCCGGCCGCCGCACGAGCTGGTACAGCCGCGGCTCGGTGAGGATCCCGTTTCCCTCGGCGTCCACGTCGAGGCCCGCCGCCGCGCCCGGAGGCTGACCGTCGAGCGAGACGCGGAACCGCACCGGCCCGCCCTGTGGCTGCGAGCTCAGCACCAGGTGCACGTCGCGCGCATGGAAACGGAACACGATCGAGCCGCCGGGCGCGTTCAGCCGGGCCTCGCGCGGGCCGACGGTCCAGTTTCCGGTCAGCGCCCAGTCGTTCACGGCCCACCGGGCCGGCGCCGCGTAGCCGTGCGGGACGTCGGCGACGGCACCGCCGGGTGAGGCGAAGTTCTCGGCGCGTTCGTAGCCCAGGTACGTCTCCGGAGAGGCCAGGTGATCCCAGTCGGCCGGCAGTTCCAGCCCGGCGGCCCGCACCGCGCCCGGTCCGCGGGGCGGGATCTGCCGTCCCGACCCGGTCAGCAGGTCCTGGATGACCATCTCCGACTGCCGGTAGTCGTTCTCACCGAAGTGGGTGTGGCGCAGTTCGCCCCGGGCGTCGATGAAGTACAACGCCGGCCAGTAGTGGTTGTCGAAGGCCTGCCAGATGCGGAAGTCGTTGTCGACGGCGACCGGGTGGCCGATCCGCATCCCGGCCACGGCCCGCCGGACGTTGCCGAGGTCGTGCTCGAAGCCGAACTCCGGCGAGTGCACGCCGAGCATGACGAGTCCGTGGTCGCGGTAGCGGTCCGCCCACGCCCGCACATACGGCAGCGTACGGATCCAGTTGATGCACGTGTACGTCCAGAAGTTGACCACCACGACGTTGCCGAGCAGTCCCTCGGCCGTCAGCGGTGGCGTGTTGAACCACGTGGTGGCGCCGTCGAGCGCCGTGAGCCCCTTCATCCCCGCACCTCGCGACATGGCAGCTCCTCTCACAACGGGACTGCCTCCACGATCGCGCCCGGCCGGCCCCCGTGGAACCGGTCAACACCCTGGCGTACGCACGGGCGGTGACCAGGGCTCAGAGGTCGAGCCGGTAGCGCTGTTCGAGACGGCCGCTGCGCGGGTGCGGTGAGGCGGCCGTGGCCTCGGCCCAGATCAAGGCCGCCTCGTCGAGATGTTCCCCCGGCCCGGCCACCCGGACGTGCACGCTCGTCATCGGCCGATGATGCCACCGCGCCGGCTCAGCCGCAGGCGCCGGTCCCCACGCCGCGGGTGCTCTCCGCGCCGAGCTTCGCCGGGGCGGCCGCCTCCGCCGCGGTCAGTGCGAAGCCGACGTTGCGGTCCTCCCGGGCCACCGCGAAGATCACGCCGAGCACGTCGCCGTTCGGGGCCAGCAGCGGGCCGCCGGAGTTGCCGCGGCGCACCAGGGATCGGATCGTGTAGATCTGCCGGGTCACGTCGGCCGAGTCGTCGATCGCCGGGCCGGTGATGTCGCCGGACTCGCGCACCCGGGCGGCCTGCGCGTTGTACGGCCCGTTCAGCGGATAGCCCAGCACGATCGCGTCCGCCCCGGTCGGCGCCGGCTCGCGGCCGAACGGCAGCACCGGCGCGCGCAGGCCCGGCACGTGGATCACCGCCAGGTCACGTTCCGGGTCGAACACCACCACCGTGCCGTCGCGGGGGCCGCCCGCCGTCTCCACCTGCACCGTGCTGGTGCCGGCCACCACGTGCGCGTTGGTCATGACGCGCTCGGCCGCGTACACGAAACCCGAGCCCTCGATGCGCTGCTCGCAGGCCGATCCCACCACCTTGAGCACCGACCGGCGGGCGTCGCCGACGACCCGGGCCTGGGCCAGCCGCGGATCCGGCGGCGGCACCTGCCGGGCGGCCGTGCCGGCCAGGCCGGCGAAGACGTCCGGGAAACCGTCGCGGTCCAGCGACTGGCGCAACGCGGCGGACAGCGCCTGCGGCTGCCGCGGCAGCAGGGTGTCCATCCCCTGCAGCACCGCGCTGCCGCGGACCTGCTTGTTGAGCTCCGGGAAAGGCGTCGACCCCAGGGGTACGGCGAGCAGCCACGCGACGACGAGCACCGCGACCAGCGAGACAGCCGCCCCACCGGCGTCGTCGAGGCGCTGCGCCGACGGGTGCACGATCGCCGCGCGGACCCGGGTGCCGAGCCAGCTCGCAAGGGTCTGCCCGAGCACCGCGAAAGCGAGCATCGTGACGAGCGCGACGGCCAGCCGCACGGCACCGTCGGCGAACTGGTCGGCGATCAGCGGGCCGAGCTGCAGCCCGATGAGCAGACCGCTGAAGAAACCGCCGAAGGACAGCGCCCCGATGACAAAACCCTGCCGGTAGCCGCCGATGGCGAAGACCAGCATGAGCAGGATCAGAATGCCGTCGACCACGGGCATCCCTCCGCCGGCCTGTCAGCTCTCACGCCGGCAACAGTAGGGGGAACGCCCAACCGCACGGGGTGAGAACCCGCTCACGCCCCCAGCGCGGCCGCTTTGCGCAGCAGCACCGAGCGTTCGCGCTGGTTCGCGCACAACCGGGCCGCCCGTTCCAGCTCGGCGCGGGCCTCCGGCAGCCGGCCGAGGCGGGCCAGCAGCTCCCCGCGTACGGTCGGGACCAGATGCGACCCGGGCAGCCGGTCCAGGGCGACCAGCTCGTCCACGATGAGCAGGGCCGGCGCCGGGCCGGCAGCCATGGCCACGGCGACCGCCCGGTTGAGCTCGACCAGCGGCGAGGGTGCCACCCGGCCGAGCGCCTCGTAGAGCACCACGATCTGCGCCCAGTCGGTCTCCTCGACCGACGGCGCCGACGCGTGCGAGGCCGCGATCGCGGCCTGCAGGCCGTAGGGCCCGAGGCCGCCGGCCGCGGCCCGGGCCAGCGCGGCCAGCCCGCGCCGGATCGCCGGAAGGTCCCACAGCGTCCGGTCCTGGTCCTCCAGCAGGACCGGCGCACCGTCCGGCCCGGTCCGCGCCGGGAAGCGCGCGGCCGTCAGCTCGCACAACGCGAGCAACCCGTGCACCTCCGGCTCCTCGGGCACCAGCGCGGCCAGCGTGCGGGCCAGCCTGATCGCCTCGTACGCGAGATCCGGGCGCAGCAGCCGATCCCCCGAGGTGGCCGTCGACCCCTCGGTGAAGATCACGTAGAGGACGCTGAGCACACCGCCCAGCCGCTGCCGCCGTTCCGCGGGCGCGGGCAGCTCGAACGGCACCCCGGCCGCCGCGATCGCCTTCTTGCCCCGGGTGATGCGGGCCTGCACGGTCGGCACGGGCACCAGGAACGCACGGGCGATCTCCTCGCTGGACAGGCCGCCGACCACCCGCAGGGTCAGCGCCACCCGGGACTCGGGTGAGAGCACCGGGTGGCAGCTGATGAACATCAACGCCAGGACGTCGTCGTCGATCCGGTCCGGGTCGATCTCGTCGTCGACCACCGGACCGGCGGCCGGATCGGCCGCCAGCAGGGCGTACCGGTCCTGCAGGGCGGTCCGGCGGCGGATCGCGTCGATCGCCCGCCGCCGGGCCGTGGCCATCAGCCAGCCGGCCGGATTGGCCGGAGCGGCCCGCGGCCACGACACGAGCGCCTCGGTCACCGCCTCCTGGGCCGCGTCCTCGGCCAGCCCGAGATCACCGGTGAACCGGGTCAGCGTGGCAACGATCCGCGCCGACTCGCTCCGCCAGACGGCCTCGATGTCGGCGTCGGCGTCGCCCATCAGACCCGGCCGCTGCTCTCGCTCTGCTTGACGAACTCCCCGCCGGCCTCCGGGACCTCGTCCTCCCCGGGCACCCGCCGCACCTCGATCTTGGAACCGGGAACGGCCGGGACCCGCTTGGCCCACTCGACCGCCTCCTGCCGCGAGGCGACCTCGACGGTGAAGTAGCCGCCGAACAGCTCCCTGGTCTCGCCGTACGGGCCGTCGGTGACCACCGGGGCGCCGTCACCGAAGTGCACCACGGCGCCCTGAGAAGGATCGTCCAGCCCCTCGGCGGCGACGTAGACGCCGGCCTTGACCATCTCCTCGATGAACTGCCGGGTCGTGGCCATCATCTCGTCGATCCGGGCCATCATGGCGGCGTTCGTCTCGTCGGTGCCCCGCATGATCAGCATGTACTTCTGCATGGCGCTCTCCTCGTGTGGCGGGTCGCTTCCGACCCTCGCACCCCCATGTCGAACGGGCGGCGGACGGATCGACACGGCCCCGGGAGGAATTTAGCTGGCTGCTGCCTGCGCGGCCCGCTCGATCGCTGCGCGGTGTGTCGCGCGGGCCGCCGTGTCGATCTCCTCCGCGAACTCGGCCCTCAGCCCGAAGACCTCGCCGAAACACCAGGCCTCACCGATCGCCACATGCTTCACCAGGCCGAGGAGATTGGTTGGCGGCGACAATGGGCGGCTGACGGGTCAGTGACTCACCCGGGTCAGGCGGGCCACCGCTCGCTGCTTGAGCGCGAAGCCCTCCTTGGCCGCGTCGCGCAGGCCGGCCACCAACGGCGACCGGGACCGGCGGGCCCACGGCACCGGCACCTCGGTGGTGCCGTACTTGGCCTTGTAGGAGTTGCCGCCGACGAAGTCGAACTCCGTGACCCCGCGCTCCTTGGCCCACCGCAGCGCGTGCCAGATCAAGGCCTCGTTCGGGCGCAGGTGCTGGTCGTCGCGCCAGCTGGCGCCGCCCCAGAAGTACATCGTGCGGTGGTACCAGGGCAGGACCGCGGTGGCTATGCAGCGGCCTTCGGGGTCGCGGGCGCGCAGCAGCAGGATCCGGCCGGCCGGGGCGAGATTACGGATCAGGGCGCGGACCCGGTCGATCGAATACGTCGGGACCAGATTTTGTTTGGCGAATACGTCGCGTAGCTGATGGTAGAAATCGTCGGCGAATGCTTCGTCGTCGAGCTGTGCTTCTTCGATGACGACTCCGGACTTGGCCGCCTTGCGGATATTGCGGCGGCAGGCGCTGGCCATCGCGGCGAACAGGGTGTCCTCGGGCGGGCTCAGGTCGATCACCGCGGTCGGGGCCGCGGCCCAGCGCAGGCCCAGGCCCTCGAGGTCGGGCCCGGTCAGGCCGCGGTCGCGGATCTCCAGGTGGGCGCAGCCCAGCTCGCCGAAGGCGAACGGCATCAGCGCTTCCAGCGCGGCCCGGCGCGGGACCGCCGGGTCCAGGTTGAAGCCCACGTAAGACGTGGTCCAGCCGGCCATCGGGCTGCCGAGTATCCGCAGGCCGTAACGCTTGGTGACCAGACCGGTGAAGTGCCCGACGGTACGCGGGCCGTCGGTGATCGTGGCCAGGACCGGCTCGGCGCGCTGGGTCTCGGCGACGAAGCGCAGCCACTGCTCGGTGTGGAAGATCAGGCGGTCGTCGTACGTCGCCCGGTCGGCCCAGAGCTCGGCCGTCGGCGCCACCCGTCGCAGTCGCAGCATGACTCTCCCCGGGCGGCTCGATAAAAGGCCCTGGGACGGAGGATGCCTCGCCGCCCGGCCATTTCGCAAGGACCGTCCGGGCCCTTCTCAAATTGACGTGAACACTTCTCACGTTCGTTATGACAATTGCTACTGACGCTGCCCGCCCCGCATTTGTCAGGGTGAACGGGACGAGGAGAAGTCGACGAGCGCAGGTGGGAGAAACATGGGATCGCCGACCACCGTCAAGCGACGGCTGAACGAGCTCGGGCTGCGCAGCAAGCTGCGGGCCCGCCCCCGCGTCCAGGGCCGGGTGCTGGCGCCGGCCGGGATGTTCAAGCGGCTGCCGACCACCGCCGGGCTCTACTTCCCCTTCTACCACGACGTCCCGGCCGAGTACGCCGGCGACCTGCGCCGGCACCTGCGCACGTTCGGCCGCCTGGGCCCGCTGGTCTCCTGGGACGACGCGCTGGACGTCCTGGCCGGGCGCCGCCCACTGACCGGGCCGATGTTCTGCCTGTCCTTCGACGACGGGCACCTGAGCTGGCGCGACGTGGTCGCCCCGATCCTGGCCGAGCTGGACGTGCCGGCCACCTTCTTCCTCACCTCCGGGCTGGTCGGGCAGCCCGGCAACCTCACCTGGCCGGACTGCCGGGAGCTGGCCGCGGCCGGGCACCACTTCGGCTCGCACACCGTCACCCACCCGCGGCTGGCCGACACCGGTGACGACGCCGTGCGCCGGGAGATCGCCGGGTCGAAGTGGGAGATCGAGGACGAGCTCGGCGTCGAGATCCGCGACTTCGCCGCCCCGTACGGCAATCCCGCCGTCGATTTCGGCGAGCGTGAGCTGCGCATCGTGCGCGAGGCGGGCTACCGCAGCTTCGCCACCACGTTGCGCGACCCGATGCACGCGGGCGACTCACCGATGTGGATCCAGCGCCAGGGCCTGCACCCGGCCTGGCCGGGCTGGGCCGTCCGGACCCGGGTCCATGACTGACGCCCGGATCTACCTGTCCCCGCCCGACGTCGGTGACGTCGAGCGCAAGCTGCTGCTGGACGCCTTCGACTCCAACTGGGTGGCCCCGGTCGGCCCCGACCTGGACGCCTTCGAGGCGCAGGTGGCCGAGCTGGTCGGGGTACGGCACGCGGTCGCGCTCAGCAGCGGCACCGCTGCGCTGCACCTGGCGCTGATGGCGGCCGGTGTCCGGCGCGGCGACACCGTGCTGGTGCCCTCGTTCACCTTCGCGGCGAGCGCCAACGCGGTGATGTACCTCGGCGCCCGGCCGGTCTTCGTGGACAGCACCGCCGACACCTGGAACGTCGACCCCCGGCTGGTCGCCGAGGAGCTGCGGGTGCGCGCCGCCCGCGGCCAGCTGCCCCGGGCCGTGATCGCCGTCGACATGTACGGCCAGTGCGCCGACTACGAGCCCCTGCTGGTGGCGTGCGACCGCTACGGCGTCGCCCTGATCGAGGACGCGGCGGAGGCCCTCGGCGCGTCGTACCGGGGTCGCGCCGCCGGGTCGTTCGGGCTGGCCGGGGTGCTGTCGTTCAACGGCAACAAGATCATCACCACCGGGGGCGGCGGCATGCTGGTCACCGACGACGGCCGGATCGCCACGCAGGCCCGGTATCTGGCCACCCAGGCCCGCGAGCCGGTCGCGCACTACGAGCACCGCGCCGTCGGCCACAACTACCGGCTGAGCAACCTGCTGGCCGCCGTGGGCCGCGGCCAGGTGCAGCGCCTCGACGAGCTCATCGCGGCCCGGCGCCGCACCGCCCGGTTCTACCGCACCGCGCTGGGCGACCTGCCCGGCCTGACCTTCATGCCGGTGGCCGACTACGGCGTGCCCAACTGGTGGCTCACCTGCCTGCTGGTCGACGCCGGCACGTTCGGCGCGGACCGCGACCGGATCATCGAGCACCTGGGCCGGCAGAACATCGAGGCCCGGCCGGCCTGGAAGCCGATGCACCTGCAACCGGTGTTCCGCGACTGCGTCATGCGCGGCGGCGCGGTCAGCGCCGACCTGTTCCGCCGCGGGCTGTGCCTGCCCAGCGGCTCCGCCCTCACCGACCACGACCGGGAACGCGTCGTCGCGGCCGTGCGGGCGGTGGCCCGATGACCACGCAGCGAAGGGACGCCGGCGGGATGCGCATCGTCTACATCCACCAGTACTACTGCAACCCCACGATGACCGGCGGCATCCGCTCCTACGAGCAGGCCCGGCGGCTGGTCGCCCAGGGACACACCGTGCACGTGATCACCACCGACATCACGCCGGGCAGGCGGTCGCTGGGCTGGCGGCGCACCGACGACGACGGCATCCAGGTGCACTGGTTCTCCGTGCCGTACTCGAACAACATGTCCTTCGCCCGGCGGCTGCGCGCCTTCGCCGAGTTCATGGTCCTGGCCGCGGCCAGGGCCACCGCGCTCAAGGCCGATCTGGTCTTCGCCACCAGCACCCCGCTGACCGTCGCCGTGCCCGGCGTGGTCGCCGCCAAGCTGCGCCGGGTGCCGTTCGTCTTCGAGGTCCGCGACCTGTGGCCCGAGGTGCCGATCGAGATGGGCGTGCTGCGCAACCCGCTGGCCCGCCGGCTGGCCGGGGCCCTGGCGAACTTCGCGTACCGCAACGCCGAAGAGGTCGTCGCGCTCTCGCCGGGGATGGCCGCCGGGGTCACCGCCCGCCGGCCGGGCACCCGCACCACCGTCATCCCCAACGCCGCCGACCTGGCGCTGTTCGACGTGGCCCCGGACGCCGTCCAGCGGTTCCGCGACGAGCACCGCTGGCTGGGCGACCGGCCGCTGATCGTCTACACCGGCGCCCTGGGCGCGGTGAACGGCGTGGAGTACCTGGTGCGGGCGGCCCGCCGGATGGCTGAGACCGACCCCGACGCGCAGGTGCTCATCGTCGGGCATGGCAAAGAATGGGACGCCACCAAGCGCCTCGCCGCCGAGTACGGCCTGCTCGACCGCACCGTGCACATGTGGGAGAAGGTCCCCAAGGCCGACCTGCCGGTGATCCTGGGTGCGGCGACCATGTCGAGCAGCTTCGTCCGGCCGGTACGCGCCCTGTGGGACAACTCGGCCAACAAGTTCTTCGACGCGCTCGCCGCGTCCCGGCCGATCGCCGTCAACTACGGCGGCTGGCAGGCCGACCTGCTGCGGGAGACCGGGGCCGGGCTGGTGCTGGACCCGTACGACGCCGAGCAGGCGGGCACGGTGCTGGCCGCGCACCTCCGCGACGAGCTGTGGCTCAAGCAGGCGCGCGAGGCGGCCCACCGGCTCGCCGTCGAGCGGTTCTCCCGCGATCTGCTGTTCGCGCAGTTCGAGGCCGTACTGAACCGGTCGGCGGCCGGCCGGAAGCAGGGTCGCCGCGGCCCTGTCGGAGCAGGCGTGACGATGGAGAACCAGAGTGGAACTGCGTGAGTACGTGCGGGCCTGCCGGCGGCGATGGCTGTGGATCGTCGTACCGGTGCTGCTCGCCGCCGGCGCCGCGGCCGGCCTGAGCCTGACCGCCCAGCCGGCCTACCGCTCGTCGATGGTGCTGTTCGTGACGACCGGCACCGGGGACCCGGACGCCAAGGCGAGCCGGCTCAACTCCTACATCGTGCTGCTCACCGGCCCCCGGGTGGCCGAGAGCGTGATCACCAAGCTGAAGTTGCCGATGACCACCGCGCAGGTGCAGGCCAGCCTGTCGGCGCAGGTGCAGGAGGGCACCGACCTGCTGGTGGTCTCGGCCACCGACGCGTCCGCCGAGCGCAGCCGGCAGATCGTCACCACCGCCACCACGTCGCTGGTCGCGCTGGCCAAGCAGCTCGACCCGCCGGCCACCGCCCCGGCCGACGGGCCCACGCCGTCGGTGTCCATCGCGCAGAACCCGGTCACCACCGAGGTCCCCGGCAACCTGGTCCGCAACATCGGCTTCTCCGCGGTGCTGGGCCTGCTGATCGGCGCGGTCGCGGTCGCCGTCCGGGAAGCCACCCGCAATACCGTCGCCGAGGAGGACGACCTGCGCCGGCTCGGCCTGGGCGCGGTCGGCCTCATCTCGCTCGGCGGCCGCTCCGGGCGCAACGGCGGCCCGGACGAGGCGCTCGCCGAGGCGTTCCGGCGGCTGCGCAGCCTGCTGCCCGACGTCGCCGGCCTGCACAGCGACGCCGGACGCGGCACGTCGCTGCTGCTCACCGGGGCCCAGCCCAAGGAGGGCACCACCGCCGTCGCGTGCGGCCTGGCCATCGCCATGGCCGAGACCGGCGCCACGGTGGTGCTGGTCGACGCCAACCTGCGCAGCCCGGGGGTGGGCCGCTATCTGGCCCTCGACACCAGCCTGGGGCTGTCCGACGTGTTGTCCGGCAGCGCCGATGTGCCCGACGTGCTGCAGGATTCGCTGGACGGCCGGCTGACGGTGCTGCCCTCCGGTGAGCAGCCGCCCGATCCGGGCGAGATCCTGGCGTCGCCGCGGCTGGGCGCGACGGTACGCACCCTGACCGAACGCTTCGACGTGGTGATCGTGGACGCTCCGCCGCTGCACGGCGTGGCCGACGCGGCCGTGCTGAGCAAGGTCACCGACAGCGCGCTGCTGGTGGTGCGGGCCAACCACACCCGTACGGTCGACGTCGAGCGCTCGATGGACCTGCTGGAACGCGTCGGGGCCCGGCTCGCCGGCGCGGTCCTCAACGCCCTGCCCAAGAAGCTGCCCACCAGCGGCAACTGGCATCGCGGGGCCGAGGTGCCGGCCGCGTCCGACCCGGGGCTGGTCACCCAGTTGTTCGGCGCGACGGGCCAGGACGACCAGTTCGCCGGCCCGGCGGACGGTGACGACGAGACGGTGACCACCCGGCCGGCCGGCGGCACCGCCCGGGGCCGGGCCCAGGTGGTCAAGGCCACTGTGGTCAAGGCTCCCGTGGTCAAGGCTCCCGTGGTCAAGGCTCCCGTGGTCAAGGCCACCGTCGGCACGCCCGAGGAAGCCGCCTCCCACCCGCGCGACGCGGCCGGGGCGGCGGCGGCCCGGGGCCAGGCCCGGGTCGTGGTGGCCCAGCCGGTCCCGGCCGCGCCCGATGCCCAGCCGGTCGTCGCCCAGCCGGTCGCCCAGCCCGCCGGCGAGGCGGTCGAGCCCGAGCCGCCGCACCTGCCGGCCCAGCGGACCCCGGACGAGAAGTCGCAGCCCGGTGAGTGAGTTGCAGGCGGAGCGCGCCGCGCCGGAGGCGGGGCTCGCTCCCCCACGCCGCGGTGGCCCGGCTGCCTGGCTGCTCGCCCAGCTGCGCGAGCCCTACGTCAAGCTCGTCGCCTCCCAGCTGCTGACCGGCGGCGTCGCGCTGGCGGCCAACATCCTGATGGTCCGCGCTCTGAGCCCGTCCGGGCGCGGCGAGGTCGCCCTCATCCTGCAGCTCGTCTACCTGGCGACCCAGGTGCTGCTGCTGGGCACCGAACGCAGCTTCGTCGCGAGCTACCACGACGTCACACCCGCGGCGGCGGTCCGGGCCTATGCCCGGCTGCTGGTCGTGCCCGGCGGGCTGGCCCTGTCGGCTGCGGCGGCGTTCGCCGTGCTGGCCCCGGAACGCTTCAACCCGGGGCCGGTGGTCATCACCCTGATCGTCGCCTACGCGGCCGCCGAGGCCTCGAGCCTGGCGACCCGGGCCATCGCGATCTGCGTCGGCCGGGTGCGTGACTTCCTGTACGCCCGCATCATCGAATCCCTGCTCCTGCTGGCCCTGCTGGTCACGCTGTTCGTGGCGGGCACCGCCCAGCCGGCCGTGTGGATCCTCGCCTACCTGTTCTCCGGAGTGGTGCCGACCGTCGCCTACCTGGTGCTGTGGCTGCGCCTGCCGGCTCCTGCCGCCGCGCCGCTGACCCGTAACCGCACGGTCCGCCAGGAGGGCCTCGCGCTGTTCCCGGCCGCCCTGTCCAACATGGCGATGCTGCGGTCGGACCGGCTGGCCCTGCCCGTGCTGGCGTCGACCTCCGCCCTCGGCCTGTACGCCAGCGTCGCGACGATGACCGAGCTGCTGGCCTGGCCACTGCGCGCGTACGCGGACTCCCGCCTGGGCAAGTGGCGGGCCGGCCACCGCGAGGGCACGCTACGGACCCGTCCGATCGTCCTGGCCGCGGTCGTCTACTGCCTGGTCGTGGCCCCGATCGCGGCCGGCGGGCTGTACCTGCTCATCGTGCCCGTCTTCGGCGAGCAGTACGCACCGGCCAAGGCCGTCGTGCTGCCGCTGGTCGCCGCGGCCGGCCTCTACGCCGTCTCCCGGATCAGCCTGGGCCTGCTCATCGCCCGGGGCTACAGCGGGCTGGTGTCGGCCGCCGAGATCACCGGCTTCGCGGTCAGCTTCGCGGCGTACCTGCTGCTGATCCCGTCGCTGGGCATCCTCGGCGCCGCGTACGGCTCGCTGATCGGCTACGGCGCCTGCCTGCTCTTCGCGCTCGTCAGCAGCCGGGTCACCCGGGACCGAATTGCGAAGGTGATCGCGTGAGGTGGCTGCGGAACCCGCGGGTGTTCCTCGCGCCCGGTCTGGTGATGATCCTGGTCGCCATCGGCGGGCGGTTCACCCTGGACCGGGCCGGTTTCCTCGACCTGGCCTGGGTCGACCTGCGGGTGATCGGGCTGGGGATCGCCCTGGTCGTGCTCGCGGTCGACGTCGCCCGGCGCCCGCGCGTGCTGGGCGGGCAGCGCCGGGAGGGCTGGCTGGTGACGACCGTGCTGTTCTTCCTCTTCCAGATCGCCTCGGGGCTGTGGGCGCCGCAGGCCTCCCGGGTCGGTCCGCAGACGCTCGACCTGATCCTGCTGGGCGTACTGACCGTGGCGTTCTACGTCTACACGATCGGCGACCCGGCGGTGGTCATCCGCACCACGTTCCTGCTGTTCTTCGTGGCGGCGGTCATCTTCGCCCTGGCCGCGCTGTTCATCAACGGCCCCGGCGACCAGGGCCGCTACTCCGCGTTCGGCGGCGGCCCCAACGTCTTCGTCCGCATCGAGATCCTCGGCGTGATCAGCGCGGTGGCCCTGTTCCTGATCACCCGGCGCATCCTGCCGCTGCTGGTCATTCCGCTGTTCCTGCTGGCCGCGGTGCTGTCCGGGTCGCGGGCCGGTCTGCTCGCCGGGGTGGCCGTCGGCGGCGTCGCGCTCTTCAAGATCCGCGGCCGGCTGCGCGCGGGAGCGGTCGTCGCCGCGGGGGTCGTGCTGGTGCTCGCCACCGCCACCGTGTGGGCGTTCGCGCCGCCCGCCTTCACCAACCTGTTCCAGGAACGGTTCGTCGAGCAGACCGTGCAGCAGCACTACCTCTCCGACCGTACGGACATCTGGGCGGCCGCCTGGCGCCTGGCCGTCGAGCACCCCGTCGCCGGCGCGGGGCTGGACGGCTTCTACGGCCTCATCGGCGTCAACCAGGGCGTCGAATATCCGCACAACTACGTGCTGGGCGTCGCGGCCGAGGGTGGCCTGATCGGCATCGGCCTGCTGACCGCCGCGATCGTGCTGTGGACCCGTACGGTGCGCGGCGGCGGCGTACGCCCGCAGCTGACCGGGCTCGCCGTGGCGGCGGCGGTCTTCGTCGGGCTGAGCAGCTTGTTCTCGGGCGACTACTACGACGCCCGGCTCGCCTGGCTGTTCGCGGCCATGGCCGCCGCCGCGGCGGTCGTCCCGCTGCCCCCGGTGACCTCCGAGCTGGCCGTACCCGTCAGAGAGCCGGTGTCGTCATGACCGCGCACGCCAGGATCGGCCGCCGGGCGGTGCTGCTGCTCGCCGTGGCCTCGCTGACCGCCGCGAGCGCGCCACCACGCACCGACGTACCGGCCGTCATGGAGCCGCTGCCGGCGCCGCCGGCCCCGCCGCGACCCGATCTCGCGGTCAAGCTCAAGCCGGTCTCGCACTGGGCGTCGGTGTTCCTGCAGAGCTGGGACTACATGGCGGCGAACAGCCTGCCGATGAGCATGTCGGCGGACAGCTGGGACCACTACGACCTGTCCTACTCGGTCGACTCCTGCATCGCGATGTTCCGGGCCACCGGTGAGACGCGCTACCTCGACCGGGCCCTGAAGTTCGTGGAGAACGTGGCCGCCTCGGCCCGGCCCTCGTCGTCGCTGCCGGACAGCCGGTTCCACGACGACTACCGCGGCTGGGCGTCGAGCAGCTCCGGGCAGGGCGGCAACGAGGTGCCGCTCTACGAGAGCTACTTCTGGCGCTACGGGACCGCGCTGCTGGTCGCCATGCGGGAAAGCCCCGAGATCCACCGGGATCCGGCGTACCGCTCGCGCTACGACCGCCTGCTGGCCTTCGCGGAGAGGAACATCTTCGAGAAATGGTACGCCCGGGGAGCCGGCGACTCGATCTACCGCGAGCGCACGCACATGGCCGCGCACTGGGCGCTGATCGGGCTGAACCTGTCCCGGATCACCACCGACACCGCGCGCCGCCGGCGGTACCTCGAAGTGGTCGGCAACATCGACCTGCACCTGCCCGGCAGCGGCGCGAGCCTGCGCGGTCAGCTGCGGCGCAACCCCGTCGAGCCCACCGCCTACTTCTGGAGCGACGTCTGGGGTTCGGCCCGGCGCCCCGGGCAGGACGTCAGCCACGCCAACGGCGTCATGGCCTACGTGGTCGAGGCCCGCGACCGCGGCCGGCCCTGGACCGGCGCCGACATGGCGGCCTTCGGCGCGCTGCTGACCAAGGTGATCTGGCCCGGCGGCACCACCTACCGCAACTTCGTGGACGGCACCGGCGCCGACAACGGGTGGTTCTCCGACGGTTTCGTGAAACTGGGCCGCTACGACGCAGCCGTGCAGCTGCGGCTGGAGCAGCACCAGGTCGTCAACGACCAGTTCGCCGCCAACATGGCGCTCAACGCCCGGATCCTGCGGTCGTAAGGAGGCAATGGGAGATGAAGGCTTCGCTGGTGGACCCGACTGCCCGGGAATGGAAGGAGGCACTGCAGCAGACCCCGCACGACATGTACCACGAGCCCGCGTACGTCGAGCTCGACGCGAAGCTCTACGGCGGCGCGCCGACCGCCTTCCACTACGCCGAGGAGGGACGCCGGCTGCTCCTGCCGCTGATCCTGCGTGACGTGCCCGGCTCCGGACTGCGCGACGCCGTCTCGCCGTACGGCTATCCCGCGCCGATCGCCGGCGGCGACCCCGCCTTCTGGGCCCGGGCCTGCGCCGCGATGCTCTCCACGCTGCGCGCCGAGGGCATCGTGACGGCGTTCGTCCGGATGCACCCGCTGCTGGACGCGCCGCTGAGCACGCTGGAGCGCTTCGGCACGCTGGTCCGGCACGGCGAGACGGTCTCGATGGACCTGACCGTCAGCCTCGACGAGATGTGGCGCCAGACCCGCAGCGACCACCGCAACCACATCAACCGCGCCCGCCGCGAAGGCACCCGGATCGTCTTCGACGACTGGGACCGGCTCGGTGAGTGGGTCGCCGTCTACCACGACAACATGCGGCGGGTCGGCGCGTCGTCGTACTACTTCTTCACCCGCGAGCACCTGGCCGCGCTGCACGACGCCGTCGGCGACCGCATGCACCTGGCCGTGGCGCTGGAGGGCGACGAGGTGGTCGGCGGCAACACGTTCTTCGAACACGACGGCATCGCCACCGGCTACGTGTCGTCGACCCGGCGGGCCCCCAAGCGCTACGCCGACGAGCTGCTGTACGACGAGGTACGGCGGTGGTGCAAGAGCCGCGGCGACACCGTCTTCCACCTCGGCGGGGGCAAGGGTGGCAGCAACGACTCGCTGTTCTCGTACAAGGCCGGTTTCTCGCCGGGCCGGCACCCGTTCCACACCTGGCGGATCGTCGCCGACCCGGACGCGTACCGCCGGCTGGTGGCCGACAGCCGGCCCGGCACCGACCCGGACGACCTGTCCGCCACCTTCCCGCCCTACCGTTAGGAGCCCGGCATGCGCATCACCTGCATCGGCGGCGGCCCCGCCGGCCTGTACTTCGCGGTGCTGGCGAAGCTGGCCGACCCCGCGCACGAGGTCACCGTGCTGGAACGCAACCCGGCCGGCGTCACGTACGGCTGGGGAGTGGTCTTCTGGGACGACCTGCTCGACGACCTGTTCCGCTACGACCCGGTCAGCGCCGAACGGATCGCGGAGGCCGCCTGCCGCTGGGACGAGTACGAGGTCCGCGCCACCAGCAAGGCGGTCACCCATCTGGCCGGGTACGGCTTCAGCCTCGGCCGACACAAGCTGCTGGACATCCTGGCCGCCCGGGCCGTCGAGCTCGGCGTCGAGATCAGCTACCGCGACGAGCTGACCGAGATCCCCGACGCCGACCTGGTGGTGGCCTGCGACGGCGCCGGCAGCAAGCTCCGCGACCAGCACGCCGAGCACTTCGGCGCGGAGATCGAGACGGGCCGCAACAAGTACATCTGGCTGGGCACCCCGCACGTCTTCGACACGTTCACGTTCGGCTTCGAACGCACCGCGGCCGGCTGGATCTGGTACCACGCCTACCCCTTCGACGACGGCACCAGCACGTTCATCGTGGAATGCACGCCGGAGACCTGGGCCGGGCTGGAGCTGGACCGCCTCGACGCGGTGCGGGGCTGCGCCCGCCTGCGGGAGATCTTCGCCGACCATCTGGGCGGGCAACCGCTGATCGACCAGCGCGCCGAGGCCGGCGGCACCGGCTGGCTGAACTACCGCCGGCTGACCAACCGGCGCTGGGACCACGGCAACGTGGTGCTGATGGGCGACGCGGCCCACACCACCCACTTCGCGATCGGCTCGGGCACCAAACTGGCGATGCAGGACGCGATGGCCCTGGCCGACATGGTGGCCGGCGGCGACGACCTGGCGGTGGCGCTGGAACGCTACGAACACCGCCGCAAGACCGCGCTGGCCCCGCTGCAGCGGGCGGCGAAGGCCAGCAGCGAATGGTTCGAGCGGATGCCGGACCACGGGGACCTGCCGGCCAAGCAGTTCTCGTACGCGTTGTCGAACCGGCGCGGCGAATACCCGATGTGGCGGTACCTGCTGCATGTGGCGACGCAGAGCGCGGTGCCGCGGGCGTTGCTGCGGTGGACGCTGAGCGGGCGGCGCTGGCATCGTGCCCGGCGCCGACCGGCGCTGGCCGCCGCCAGCACGACGGTGCGCCGCCGGGTCCCACCGACCCGGGTCGGGTCCGGCACCATGTGACCCATGGTCGACACCGCGGCTCTGCTGGCCGCCTACGACGAACAGATGCGGATGGCGCACGGCACCGTCCCGTCCGGCATGACGTACGAGTACGACGGTCCGATCCTGCGGATCGTCGGCGCGCACGTCGGGCGAATCCGGACGCCGTGCGACGTCGGGGTCAGCGGGGTCGAGCTCGACCGGCTGATCGCCCGGCAGCGGGACTACTTCCAGGCCCGCGGCCAGGGCGTCGAGTGGAAGCTGGCGGCCCACGACCTGCCCACGGAGCTGCCCGAACGCCTGCTCGCGGCCGGCTTCGAGCCGGAGCAGCCGTCGACCGTGCTGCTCGGCCACGCCGAGGAGGTCGCCGCCGAGCCGGTGCTGCCCGACGGCGTGGTGCTGCGGCAGGTCAGCGAGGCCGAGGATCTGCGCCGCTTCGCCGACCACCAGACCGTGGTGACGGGGACGGACTGCTCCTGGGTCGCGGCCGACCTCGGCGCCCGGGTGTCGGCCGCTCCGGACCTGATCACCATCCTGGTCGCCGAGGCCGCCGACCGGGTCGTCTGCACCGCCATCGCGACGTACTACCCGGGCACCGACTTCGTCGCGCTGCTCGGCGGCGCGACGCTGCCGGAGTGGCAGGGACGTGGTCTCTATCGCGCCATGATCGCCGCCCGGGCCCGGGAGGCGGTCGCCCGGGGCTTCCGGCTGCTGCACGTGGACGCGTCCCCGGCCAGCGCGCCGATCCTGCGCCGGTGCGGCTTCCACGAGATCACCACCTCGACGCACTACCAGTGGACGCCCCCGCCGGAAGCAATCGCCGCGCCTGCTTGTTGAAGAACAGCGTGACCTTCGCTTTCGCCGTGCTCGGCGACTCCATCGCGTACGGGCAGGGCGCCGCCCGCCCCGCCGACACCATCGGCGCCCGGCTGGCCGCCGACCTGACCACCGCCGGCATCGCCACCGACGTCCGGGTGTTCGCCGTGCCCGGCGCCCGCAGCCAGACCCTGCCCACCCAGACCCGCAACGCCGCCGCCTGGCGCCCCGCGCTGGCCCTGATCATCATCGGCGCCAACGACCTCACCCACTTCGTGCCGCCTGCGCAGGCCGCAGCGAGCCTCGGCGACGCTGTCCGGACACTGCGCGCGGCCGGCGCCGAGGTGGTCGTGGCCCCCGCCCCGGATCTGAGCGTGGTGCCGTGGGTGCCGCCGCAGACGCGGATGCTGGTCCGGGCGGCCAGCGCCGCGATGCGGCAGGCCCAGACCCGGGCTGCGGTCGACGCGGGGGCTCGGGTCGCGGACATCGAGGTCGGTTCGGCTGACGCGTTCGCGGTGGATGCGAGCTTGTTCAGTGCGGACCGGTTTCATCCGTCGAGCGCGGGCTATGCGGTGATCGCTGAGGGGCTGGCCCCGGCGGTGCGCGCGGCGGCTGCGGCGGCGCTGGCCGGTCGCGCCGGTTAGACACCGCTGATCCCAGTGCGTAGTAGCCCCTGTGTCTCTTCAGGTTGGCGTCGCATCCGTACGCTGCGCCGCCTGGCTCAGTTCTGCAGATTCCCTTCGGCGCTCGGCGGGTAGCTGTCGAGCGGAAGCGCGATATGCAGCCTCGACACTCAGGGCATGCCTGGCATCTCTGGTCCCCACTGCGACCACAGTGCCGTCGCGACATACCAGTACGGAACTGCGACAGCCGGGATGACGAGACCTTCGGGCCAGTTCCACCGATGCGCGCACAGCAGAGCTACGGCTTGCAAAGCGACATACATGCCCAACGCGGCAAGGCGCCACCTGATGCGCCTACCACGCTCTTCAGGCGGGAGAACGAGAGCATGCCGAGGTTCGTGCACGCGTCCCCCGCACCCTTATCCGCGATAACTGGACCACCCTTCGGGTCGGCATGGTGGTCGGCCGCAGTCATCTCTGGAGGGTAATGGCGGCGAGGAGTGCCGGGATCAGCCGAGCAACTCGTTCGGCCTCATACCGGTAGGGGACGGCGATCTCACCGCCCCCACTGGCACCATCGCCCACTGCCATCGGGTGGCTCGACGGCGGCGCGACCACGGCGATGGAGCGCGGCCCGACGTCTCAGCGCCCCCGGACCGATCGGGCGTGGTGACGAAGAGAACACGTCGTCCACGCCTACCTCATGCATGGTGCCGTCCGTACCCATCCGATACATGCGCGGCGGCGCCATGCGGCTCATCGCCTCCCGCATGAGAGCCTCACGATCTGTCTGCTCGCGACCGGTCGGATCCGCGACGCGGAAGCCGTGCAGAGCGACTGTGTCGGTGTCGACATCATCCGGCTGGGGGCGACCCTCAATGACGAAGCCGAACAGGGCACGCAGCGCCTCCTCGCCGAGATCCAGCGGATGAAACGGCAACGGATACGGCCCCTGACCGGGAAAAATTGACGTGACAGGGTGCTCGCCTGCCCAGTACGGGCGCTCGAACGGATACGGCTCGCCGACATTTCTCCACGATCCCCCCGTCCGGCGAGACGCTCAGCGAGCGGATCAGCTGGCCGCCTTCCCATACGGCGAACGTCAGCGCGTCCACGACCGAGTGCATCGAATGCAGCAGGATCGCCGGCCCGCCGCCTCCGCGAGCAAGTGATCAGGTAACTCGGACGGAGTCACCGCGACGAGCCGTCTGTCGCACAGCAGGACAGCGCCGGGCATCACGGCGGCGAAGGCCACGTCGTCCGGTGGATAGCAGTCCTCGAACAGCGTGCCGCTCCGGATCGGGGTCACCTCGTAGCCGGGCGACAGCCGCCGCACGACCGCTTCGGCCTCAGCGGCACCGGCCGGGTTGCTCCCGCCCGGCGCCAGTCCGCTGCCCTGCGACCGGCCAGCCGCCCTGAGCGCCGTCGGCAGATCACCTTCGGCAAAAGCCAGCAACGCCGTCTTCGCACCCATCCGAACTCCAGCCTTCCGCCGTCAAGTCGCCGAGATGCTAACCGACCGCTACAACCTGCTACCGAGGTCTGCTGTGGATCGCCGCGAACGCCACGCGCACAGGTCTCCGCCGCTCATATCGAGGGGCGAAGTCCTACGACGGGTACGCGCGGCCGGGTGCCCGCCACCACGTTGGCTGCCAACTGCGCGGAGAACCGTGTCCACCAGCGCGGGTCCAGTCCGGCCGAGGGCGCGACGATCTCCCGGAAAATGTCGGCGGCGACCGGGGCGGGTAGGGCGACCTCCTGGGTGGCCCACGCCTGAAGGGCGTCGTCGAGGTTCATGGCTGCTCCACGTCGTCGTAGGTGCTCAGGGCTTCGGCCAGGGTGCGCCGGGCCAGCGAGAGCCGGTAACGGACCGTGCCGGCCGGGACGCTCAGCGCCGTCGCGATCTCCGCGCTGGTCAACCCGCCGGCCGCGGCCAGGGTCAGGGTCACCCGCTGCTGCTCCGGCAGCTGTTTGATCGTGTCGGCCACCACGGCCAGCCGTTCCGCGGCGATCACCGAGGTGCTCGCCGGGGCGGCCACGTCGGTGAGTTCGGCGCGGAGGGCCGCGCCGGTCGCCGCCCGCGTACGGGCCTGCCGGTGCTCGTCGATCGACAGGTTGCGGGCCACCGTGAAGATCCAGGCCCGCTGCCCGTCGGCCGAAAGGCCGGAAAGCTCGGGGAACCGTCGCCATGCCCGCAGGAATGTCTCCTGCATCAGGTCGGCAGCCAGCCAGCGGTCACCGGTGCGTCCGGTGAAGTAGGCGTGGATCGCGGCGCGGTGGGCGTCGTAGACCTTGCGGAACTCAACCCCGCGATCCATCAGCGACCCGGATCTGACTCATGACGGTCGTCGTCAGCACCTGGATGGCCGGCACGGCCTCGGCCGGTGCGAGCACGTCGCCGAGCGGGACGATGTCGGTCACATTCCTGCGCAGCAGGTCGGCCGTGACTCCCGCGCCGATCGTCAGGTCACCCAGCGCGATGAGGCTGATCGGATGGTCGAGCAGGCGGAAGTAGTCCGGGCCGAGTTCGACGTCCTCGAGGAAGACCCGCGGGTCGCCGGAGCGGTACCAGACCGTCTGGCCCTGGGTGTCCATCCGGGTCTCGAGCTCACTCTGCGCCGCCTCGGGAGCGAGCGCCTGCCCGGCGACGAAGATCTGGCTGTATCCGATCGGTCCCACCTCGCCGGTGATGATCACCTGCCCGGCGACGACCAGGATGTCGCTCGGCTCGCCGGTGTGGTTGGCCAGCGCGGCGCCGGTGAGACGCACCTGGCCGCTGAGCACCGTGACGTGCGGGCCGTCCTGACCTTGCTGGTGGCGGTAGTAGGTGACCGTCCCGACGCCGCCACCGAGCACCCGGCCGAGCACCGCCTCACTGCCACGCGGTGCGAACACCGACCCGACCACGCTGATCCGGCTCGGCAGCTCGCCGGTCACCTGACCGGTGATCACCAGAACGCCGATCACGACGAGTGCCTCGTCCGGCGCGCCGATCCCGTCCCCACCGACGACCAGCGGCCCGACGTGCACCCTCGACCTCAACCGATCCGGCACGAAGACGGTGGCGCCCACATCCGAGACCGGGATCGCCGCGTACGCGCCGGCCAGCGACTCGGGCACGACCACCGCGCCGACCCCGCTGATCCGGGTGATCGCCGCCAGCTCGTCCGGGCTGGTCAGGTGGCTCAGATCGAGCACACCCTGCTCTTCGATCACGCCACGTTCGTCGGTCATCGCGCTCATCCTGTCACCGTGCGGCCGGCTTCCGGCCATAGCCGCTCCGCCGCCGAGATCAGCCACTGGGCCAGCACGATCCGAGTCCGGCTCACCGACTTCCCGACGTGCTGTGGCGTGCGCGCCCGTCCCCGCCGGGCAAGCTCAGACTCGCGCCGCAGCTCCGCTTCCTTCATCCGCGCCACCCCGAGCAGGTATGGATCTATCATGCGTCTCACCCCTCTCACCCAGTACGACGGACGAGCGGGCGAAGTGTTGGGTCCGCCGCGTCCCGGTCGAGCGGAACCTGGCGCTCGACCGGCCCCGTCAGCGATCGAAGGCCTCCAGCAGGCGCGGCGTTGGTGAGGTGCCCGGCCGTTGGAATTGAGGGCGGCCGGGGCGCCGGACACTGCGCGCGGCCGGCGCCGAGGTGGTCGTGGCCCCGGCACCGGACCTGAGCGAGGTGCCGTGGGTGCCGCCGCAGACCCGGATGCTGGTCCGGGCGGCCAGCGCCGCGATGCGGCAGGCCCAGACCCGGGCCGCGACCGACGCCGGGGCCCGGGTCGCGGACATCGAGGTCGGTTCCGCGGACGCGTTCGCGGTGGACGCGAGCTTATTCAGTGCGGACCGGTTCGATCCGTCGAGCGCGGGCTACGCGGTGATCGCCGAGGCGCTGGCCCCGGCGGTACGCGCGGCGGCTGCGGCCGCACTGGCCGGTCGCCGGCTGACGCCTGGCGTTGTTGTTTGCCTTGACGCCGATGGCAGACTGTAGCGTCCCGACCGGCCTGTACTTGCTGAGGACGGAGATCGGTCCTGAAGTTCGCTATCAGTTACAGCACTGCGTCGCTCGGCGTCGATCCCAACCATATGATGGCCTACGCGCGCCACGCGGAGGCATGCGGCTTCGAAGCGCTGTACATGCCCGAGCACGTGGCGCTATACCGGGCGCAATGCTCGGATCGATGGAGTTGCCACCGGACCTGCCGCTGGTCGACCCGCTCGACGCGCTGAGTTTCGTCGCGGCCTCGACCAGCCGGATCCTGCTCGGTACCGGTGTGCTGCTGCTGCCGTATCAGCATCCGGTCGTGCTGGCCAAGCGTCTCGCCACCGTCGATGTGCTCTCGCGGGGGCGGATGCGGTTGCTGACAGTCGGATTGGGCAGCCTGCCCGGGGAGGCGCGGGCGGTAGGTGTCGATTTCCGCTCGCGGGGCCGGCGCGCCGACGAGGCCATCGACGTGCTGCGCCTGCTGTGGTCCGGCGGTGCGCAGGGTGTCAGGTTCCACGGTGAGTTTTTCGCCTTCGACGAGGTGTACAGCTTCCCGAAGCCCTACGGCGTCAGCACCCTGCCGATTCACGTCGGCGGCTCGAGCCGGGCCGCGGCCCGCCGGGCCGGGCAGCGGGGCGACGGCTATTTCCCGGGCGGGATGTTGAGCCCGCAGGAGCGTGCTGCCCAGCTCGACCTCGCCCGGTCCGAGGCCGCGGCGACCGGTCGTGACCCTGGCGCGCTGGAATATACGAGATGGGCTTCGATCTCGATGACCGAGCAACGAGCGGAGGCCCTGGCGGCGGAGGGCGTGACCCGGGTAGTGGTCAACGTGACCTCGACAAACCCGACCGAACAGTACGACGAGATGTCGGCCCTGGCCGAACGCTTCCATCTTCTCGGGAACGATGGGCAGCGCTGAATCGGCCACCCATCGGCTGCCCACCTTGGTGAGGCCTGCCCACTCCCGGGCGTTGCCACAGCGTCAGGCTCGAGGCCCCCGGCCAGGGCCGCAGAACCGACGCCACCGGCGCCGCTCACTCGGCGAGGACCACACCCGGATTCCCCGGACCGGGGGCATTTCGCGAATGCGGGCACTCAAACGGCGCCTGTCCGACATCGTCCAGCGGCAAAAGATCAACGACGCCAACTCCAGCGTGACCGGCTCTCATCCCACACCGACTCGCCCACGCAGCGTGGTCGGCGCAACGGCTGGGCGGCCGAACCGCATGCTCCGGCGGCCGGGCCGTCCAGCCGAGGCGGCCGGTGTCAGCTACTGTCAGTTGCCGCGGCACTGATAGGTAGGATTCGACCCCCGAAACTCGGCTTTGCCGAAGGCGAACACGCCGCCATCGCAGCCGTTGAGCCAGTAGCCGTCTCCGGTGGGGGTGGCAGCCATCCCACTGATGTGGCCGTTCAACGGCTTTCCGGCCAATGACCCGAAGAATCGCGCCGAGCCGAAGGCGAAGACGCCACCGTCCTCAGCCGTCATCCAGTAGCCCTTTCCGTCGGGGGCCGGGTCCATGTCGGTCACCGGTGCATTCAGCGGTTTGTCGCCCATCGAGCCGAAGAAGGGCGCATCACCGAAGGCGAAGATTCCCCCGTCTTTGGCAGCGAGCCAGTAGCCGTTGCCGGTGGGCGAGGCGGCGAGGGCCGTCACCGGCTTGTTGAGCGGCTTTCCGCCCATTGATCCGTGAAACGGCGCGTCGCCGAAGGCGAAGACACCGCCGTCGCTGCCGACCAGCCAGTAGCCCTTGCCGGTGCGGGTGGGCGCCATGCCGACGATGTTGTTCACTCGGACGCCGAGGCCCGGCAGCGAGCCGACGAACGGCGCGTTCCCGAAGGCGAAGACACCGCCATCTCGGCCAACCAGCCAGTAGCCACCGTTGTCCGGCGTACGGGCCATGCCGAGGATGTTGTTCACCTTGACCTTTCCGGGCAGGGCGCCGTGGAACGAGGCGTCGCCGTAGGAGAAGACGCCGCCGTAGGTGTCAACCTGCCAATATCCCCGGCCGGTCGAGGTTGGTACCACGTCGGCCGCCGTTGGCAGCATCGCGACCGTGAAAGAGGATGTGCGGCTGGCCGTCATGCCGGCCGCGTCGCGGATGGTGACCGTCCATCGGTAGCCCACACCCGGGTCGAGCCGATGCGCCGGGACGGTCCAGTTGTCGCCGACCCACCCGGAGTCGATGTCGGTGGACGGACCGACGACTCGATAGGAGAACTGCAACGTGTCTCCGTCCGGATCCGAGCCGGAGGCGGCAAGCACCGGCGTGTTCGAGCCGACGACGACGCCGTCGGCTGGTGCAGTCCGGGAAATGGAGGGCGGACGGTTCGGTAGCGACAACGTCTTGGTGATCGATCCGGCTTTGCCGAACTGGTCGGTGACCGTGAGTGTGACTGCTGGGTTGGTCCGCTTGCCCAGCGCAACCGTGGGCTTGATGCCGGTGGCGATAGTCTCGCCGCCGATCGACCACCGCCAACTCACGACGCTGCCGTCCGGGTCACGGGACGCCGATCCGTCGAGGGTGATCAGGTTGCCGGCGCCGGTCAACCGACTGTGACTGAATGCCGCCGACGGTGCCGCGTTCGGGATCGGGCGCGGTGTCGGCACGGATGCCGGCAGGCCGACGATGTCCTGCAGCGCTTGTGAGTAGGCGGCGTGCCCTCTGGGATTGGGGTGGTAGGTGGTGTCGAGGGCGGCCAGCGCGTCACCCACCTCGAGCAGCCACCGCGTGCTGTTGGTGCGGGTAGCTCGCGCTTCGGGCTCGTGGCCCTCGAAGCGCCGCGCCATGCTGTCCACGTAGGTGATCAGTCCACCAGCCGACCGGACGGCGTCGTCGACAGCGGCCTTCTGTGCGGCGGTGCCAAGCACGTTCATCTCACGGATGTCGGCCCCGGCATCGTAGGAGTCGGTGCCACGCAGCGACTTCAACACGTACGAGTAGCTTCCGACCAGATGCGGGTATCCCAGCAGGACTATGTGGGCGCGGGGCGCCTTGCTTCGAATGGCGATCAGCGCGCCGGCCACACGGGCGCGAAGCCCGTCCGAGCCGGCATCTTTGATCTTGTCGCGGCCCTGCGTGACCGCTCGGCGACAATCGCCGGGATCGCGTTCCGCCGGCACGAAGCACTGGTGGACGACCTTACTGAAACCGACGTCGTTGCCGCCCATTGTCAGCACCACCAGATCGGTATTCGTGTTCAACGCCTCCACCTGAGGACGCAGATATGAGAAACATTTGTCCTCGACGTATTCGTCGGGCGATCGAGGCGTCGAGTAGCACCGCCCCTGGACGATGACGTCGTCGTCTGGTCGACGGTTGCGTTGGGTGATCTCTTTGGTCGTCGCGCCGTTGCATGCGACGTTGGTGAGATTGACCGGATAACCGTTCTGGCGCATCCAGCCGGCATATAGCTCTGCCCAGTTGGCATGGCTGCGCCAACAGCCGTGCGGGCCGTAATAGTTTGCGGCGCCGTTACCGGCTGAGAACGAGTCACCCATGACCACCATCTCGGTGACGTCTGCAGCCGCGCGCGCGTGCGCCGTTTGTGGAACGGCGAAAGCCGAGGCCAGCAGAACACTGAGGAGAGATCGGGATAACAAACGAGAAAGCGTCACAGATCCTCCCGAGAAAAGGTTGTCTGAAGGCTACGGCTTTCCGCGGCTTCCGGAGCCCCACGTCCGGCCCGAGCACAGAGAATGGTAGCTGTGACAGAGTGGCCTTCCGGCTTCCCCTGAACGGGTTGCCAAGACGAAATTCGGCAGCCGGGCGGCCGGCCCATCCAATCGCGCGTCGCGCGCCGGTGCAAGCGAGTGAGCTTGAGCCTCATCCGAACCGGCATTCGGCTGTTGCCGACCTGTTCCGGCGGCACGTCCATCGTTGCGTGGTCCCCAGGAATACACTTTCGTTTGTTTTCGCGCTCCCTCTGAGAGTGCCGACATCCTCGACCTCGACCTGGTAGATGAGGTTGACGAACTTCCGAACGCCGGCCTCCGCGTCCTGGAACGATGCCCGCAGATCGGCCTCCGCGCCGAATCCTTCCATGTATTCCGGGTCGGTGGCCCCGGCGCAGTCGGTGTCGAATATGCGTTCGATGCGGCATACCACCGCCGGTTCGATCCTGAACCGGATGCCGTCCCGGCTGGAGAAGCGTTGGGTGAGCGACAGCCTGTCGCCGCTCAAGGTGGCAGTAAGGACGAAGTCGATGCGCCCGACGACGGCACACCGCTGCGGTGGCAGGTAGCCGTTGCGGCAGCTGCCGACCAGGAAGCTCCGCTCGAACCGCCACGAGCGCGCGTCCACGATTTGCCCCTGCGCCGTGTTGTGTCCGTGGTTGGCGCCGAAGGCTGACGCGGCTACCAGAACGGCGGTACTGACAAATGCGACGAGCAGGTAGCCGATCCTTCTCATCGGCGCGCCCCATCGGCGAAGTGCTCCAGGAAGACCTGGTGCCGAAATTGGTAGCAGTCACCGGCGCGCACCAGCAAGCCGGTCTGCTCGACGTCGTCCAGGAACGCAGCCAGGCCTACCGGCACCTTGCCCTCCACCTGCAACAGCAGGAGTGTCACCCGGTTCTGTAGCAGGTAGGCACCCCCGTTGGTCATCCAGCCCGCCGCTCCCCCCGCGAGGCCGACCGCGAGTGCGCCCAGCAGCGCGCCGACCAGCCCGCCAGGCGGACCGAACGCCATCGGCTCCAAAAGGCCACCCGCCGGGCCGAGCGGCAGGGCGAACGACTGGTGCCCGGGTCGTACGTCGGACAGCTGCGCCAGCACCAATCCGCCGGTACCGAAGAGGAGCACTGCTGTGCTGGTCTTGAGAAGGCTGGTCCGGTCGGCCGGACGCAGGGCGATCAGGCTCGCCAGCACTCCGAACAGGACGATCTCGGTGACGAACGAGCCGAGTCCGATGCTCATCGCGTACGGCATTCCGAAGGCATCCGCGCTCAGCGCGACCAGCCCGGGCCGCGTCGCGACGCCGATCAGCACACCGCTGGCGGGCCCGAACGCCAGTGCACCGAACAGCATCGCCGCGATTCCCAGAACGCCGCTCGCTATCGAGGCCGTGGCGATCGACTGATGCAGACCGCCGAACGGGGCACGGACCGATTCGCCGGCCTGGGTCTCCAGGCCACCGAGCAGGGTGAACGCGATGATGGTGATGCCGAGAGTGACGGCACCCTGGACCAGGCCCGCCTGCCATCCCGCAGCAGCGCCGGACGACCCCGTCGAAAGTGCGGCGCCAGCCACCCCGACCGCGACCGACACGAGCACCGCACAGCTTCCGATCAGAAGGAGCCGTTTGCGCAGCATCGCTATCCGCCAGACCAGGTCGCCTGCCGGCGGCGTAACACCCATGAGCCTGACCAGCACCGCGAGTGCCAGCACCACGCCGACGTCCGTGCCGATGGCGGCCGCGGCGCTCTGACCGACATCAAGCCCGAACGACATGCCACGCCCGACGGCGATGGCCGATCGAACCAGCATGACGGCGATGAGGCACACCACGGCCGCGAGCACGACCGGCAGTACCCAGAGGCAGAGGAGCCGTTGCCATCGTCGAAGGACGCCGTCCGCGTTGAGCCGATCGGGACAGAAGCCGACGGCTCTGGTCTGCTGCATGAACAGCGCGATTCTGCGCAGGCCCTCCAGCCTCCGGCGCGCTGTCAGTGCCTCGGCCGGGTCGCTGCGGCCGTTCAGAGCTGCGCCGACGAACGCGTCGATGAGGCCGCGGTGCCCGGCTTTCTCGCCGGGACGGACCGGGGGCCCCTCGGCTGCCAGGACCATGAACAACGGACTGTCGACCAACTGCACGAGGTCCGAGTTCGACCGCAGCGCGTGCCACAGCTCGCCGAGCCGGTCAGCGTGTGCCTCGGCGTATCGGCCTACCTGCTCGGGCGTCAGCGGTTCGATGCGCACCGTCTGCCATCCCGACGGCGGGTGGAGCTCCTCCCGCTGATGCGGCACCGCCCGGTGCGCGACGACGATCCCGAGCCGGGCCCGTTCGGGCCTGAATGTGGCGAGCGCCCTGATCAGAGCCGGTCGCGCGGTGGCGGTCACCTCGTCCAGGCCGTCGAGAAGCAGGCAATAGGTGCCGTTGTCGAGCCAGCAACGCGCTTCGTCCAGGGACAGGTCGTACCGCTGGGCGACCGTACCGGCGGCCCACGAGGCGAACGACGTGTCGCCTTCGGTCCAGGAGGGCAAGGCCAATAGTAGGGGCAGGTAGGCCGGCGGGTCGGCCGGCACCTTGCGCCGGCGGCGCAGGCCCTTCGTCCCGTACCGGCGCAGCAGCAGCTCTGCCAGCAGCCGTAGCTGCTCGGATTTGCCGGCGCCCGGCGCGCCGGTCAGCAGGACCCGCCGCCCGGCATCCCTGAGCAGGCGTTGCAAGCCGTCGATCGTCCTGGGTCTGCCGGCATCGGTCAGCAAGCTCAGTCGTACGTCGATCCAGGGAATCGACGAGTGCGCCGCCGGCGCGCGGTCGCCCAGCTGGCGGCGCATCGCCCCGATTAGGTGATCCCGGATCCGGCCCAGTTCTTTCATGTCCGGCATACCGGTCCCCGTAGGGGGCAGCTCGGCCTTGGCGGCCGGGCGGGCATCGCGGCGAAGGACCAAGGGAACGCACGTGCCGCCGATGAAGAGAATCAGGAAAAACAGTGGGAACCGCATGATCAATGCGAACGGGCCGCTGCCCTTGTCCTCGGAGAGCCCATTCACGATCACGCCGGACACGACGGGAACCAGGCCGGCGGCGAGGGTCGACACGACGGTGCGCGCGCCCTTGCGTGTGGCGTCGCCGGAGGTCGGTGGGGAAGAACCGGGTATCACGAGGAACCGTCCTTGAAACGGTGATGACATGGTCGGTGTCCACGTACCGAGCTGCCCCGTGCGGGCGGGCCATGCCCCGCGCCGGATCGGGCTACGACAACTCCGGCTGGACTCGCGCCCGTTCGGGAAGCCGGTGGATCCGCCATTGCCGGGCCGCCTGCGGAGAAGGCGAGCATGATGCCGATGAGCGGCACCCCATGTTCACGGAACGCACCGTGGAGATTCCTCACTTATCGGGACGTGCTGGAGAAATCATTCACCGGGCGCAGGTTTGCGGGTATCAGGTGCACGACCCCAACAACCTGCACGGGCGGTTCGAAACCGTGGTCAGTGAGCGGCCGTTCCGGACGGGAGGCTTAATCCTTCCGGAGTTCCCCCAGCCGGCCGTCCGGCGGACACCGGGCCGCGCGGGCTCCGCCGGCATGAAACCCTTATTGCGTCATCAACGATTCGCCGGCGGGTGATGGTGGTTCGCAGTTGGCTGATGCACTCTTCTCGAGCGTGCGCCTGGCGAGCAGTTTCGCCCCATGGTGGGGACTGAAGTCGGCCGCCGGTGGCGGAGCATTACGCCGGCGCCTGAGTCGCCGTCAGGTTTGCCGGCCTAGCTGTCGGTCAGTGCCTTCATAGGCGAAGCCGGCCCGGCAGATCACGACGACGTGAGTGGAACCAGGGACGGCACCAAGAGCAGCAAGTCGTCAGGGAGCGTCGCCGCCCACTGCGCGAGATCGCTGGTGACTCGCAGCAGTTCCACCTCGACGCGGGCCTGCGCTTGCTCGTCGATGTCCTCGCCGACAGACTCCAGGGTCCAGTCCTGCCAATGCCGCATCAGATGGGCTCGTACGTTGTCGAGTTGGCCCCGGGTCCATCTGCTGGTCACGACGCACAGCCGATCGGGCAGCTGCGGCCGGAGCATTTCCTCGACAGCATCGATGTCCTCGGCGACCACGACCAGCACGGCCTGGTATAGGCCCGGCCGAAAGGTCGCGACAGCGACCGCTGCTCCACTGTTCTCCAGGGCATCCCGGTCGAAATCGAGATTCTCGCCGCGGGGCCAGCCACCGGCCGGCGGTGGACAGGGCGGTGTCGACCAGCGGTCTGCCCGATCCGGCAGCGGCGCTGCTTGTGACAGCGACTCAACCTCAAGGGCATCGCCCAGCCAGACACCGCTGACGGTGACCGGCCACGCCGGGTCGATATCCGAAGTCGCGGCCAGTGCGGCGTCCGCACCGATCAAGCGTACTGATTGGCGGGATCGCGGCCGGCTGCCTCCTGGCGGTCCCAACGGGAAGAACCGGGCCAGGTCGAGCCAGACACCATCGGCGTCCGCCACCAGCTCCCCCGAGCCTGTGACACGGTCCCCGACCTCGAACACCAGCAGGCGCACGTCCACGTTCCCCACCATAGGCGACTGCCACCCACCGGGGTCGGCCATCCGCTCGGTCAGAAGAGGGTGAGCGGCTCGATCGGGTCCGGCTCGCGCAGGGGCTCCAGCTCCGGCACCCGGGCCCGGATCGCGTCGTGGAAGCGGCGGGCCAGCTGCGGCGCGTCGGCGTTGTCCGGCGTGTGCACGAACACCGTCGGTGCGCGGCCCTCGCGCAGCCAGCCCACGGTCACGTCCACCCAGTGCTGCCAGCCCTCTACTGTCTCCCGGACCGCGTCGCGGCCCAGGTAGCGGATGATCGGCCGGTCGGTCAGGGCCTGCGAGCGGCGCGGCAGGCGGGGCTTCTTGGTCCACGCGTCGCGTTCCGCCGCACTGGTCGGGAGCTTCGCGAAGAAAACCGTCGTGTCGAACGGCACCCATTCGGCGTTCACAGCAGCGAGGGCGCGTTCGAGCTCCGCTGTCGCGTGGGGGTCGTCGAAGAAGGCCGGGTGGCGGACCTCCACGGCGTACCGGTAAGAGGCCGGCACCTGCCGCAGGAAGGTCTCCAGGGCCGGGAGGTCGGCCGGGCCGAAGGATCCCGGCAGCTGGATCCACAGGGCGTGGGCCCGTGGGCCCAGCGGCTCGATCGCGTCCAGGAAGATCCGCAGCGGGTCCTCGGCCGCCACCAGCCGGCGTTCGTGGGTGATGACCTTGGGCAGCTTGAGCACGAACCGGAAGTCCGGATCGGTCTGCTGCGCCCAGGTCTGCACGGTCTCGCGGGCCGGCGTCGCGTAGAAGGTGGTGTTGCCCTCGACCGCGTTGCACCAGCCGCTGTACGCCCGCAGCCGCTCGCGCGACGGCAGCGGATGCGCCACGAAGCGTCCCTGCCAGGACTTCAGTGACCACATCGCGCATCCCACGTGAAGCCGCATGCCGAGATGGTAGGCGGTGCGCCGGAGCGGCCTGCTCACGCGGGCAGGCCGGCCGCCAGTTTCCGCAGGGCCTGGGCCGCGCCGGCGGTCAGCGGCTCGCCGTGGCCGGGCAGGATCGCTTTGACGTCCATCGCGGCCAGCTTGCGGACCGAGTCGTTGGCCTTGGCCTCGTCGGCGGTGTACTGGGGATCGGAGCGTTCCAGGCCGTTGGTCGTACGCAGTGCGTCGCCGGCCACCAGGATGCCGGTGGCCGGCTCGAAGACGGAGATGTGGCCGAGGGTGTGGCCCGGGGTCTCGACGACGCGCATCCCGAAGACCTCGTCGCCCTCGGCCAGCGGCTTCAGCGGCTTGTCCGAGATGATCGACGAGAGGTCGCCGGACCCGGCATAGATGGAGGCTTTGACCAGCGGGGCGATCTCGGCGAGGCCGCCGACGTGGTCGTCGTGCAGGTGGGTGAGCACGATGTGCTTCACCGCGTCCCACCCGGCGCCCGCCGCCTTCAGTCCCTCCCCGATCGCCGACTCGGAACCGGCGGTGCCCAGGTCGACGATCGCCGCCTCACCGTTGCGGACCAGGATGTACGCGGCCACGTAGGACATGCTCACCCGCCGCCAGTCGCCGGCCACCGCGCCGCTGACCGCCGGGACGGGCTGCTCCGACGACGCGGCCGGCGCCGCCGGCCCGGACGACTCCGACGAGCAGGAGCCGAGCACAGCCACACCCAGCGCACCGGCCCCGGCCGTGAACAGCAGCCGGCGGCGAGAAAACGACAGATTCCCCATGACCGTCGATTGAATCAGGTCGCGTCGGCAAAATCCGCCCTGGCCTGCTCCATCTGCCGCAGAACGGCGGACGCCCCCTGGGACCGCGCGATGGCGCACCCCTCGTCGAGGATCTCGTCGCCGGCCGGGGAGAGTCGGGCCCGCCGACGGTCAGGTCCAGTAGAGGATGCGGCAGGACGGCAGCCGCGCTGCGATCTCTGCCTCGAACCAGCCGCGCAGCTCGGCCATCGTCCCGGCCGGGTAGACGTACTTGACCGCGCCGAACTTGCCGTGCTTGCGGCTGCGGGATTCCTCGTCCATCTCCAGCTTCGTGCGGGGATACCAGCCCAGCAGCACCTCCTTGCTGCCCGGGGTGAAGCGGTGGGTGATCAGCTCCGCGGTCAGATCGAGCCCCGGTACGCCCTCGACCGCGGCCGCCACCTGGTCCAGCAGCAGGCCGTAGTGGGTGCGCCAGTCCTCGACCGGCATGATCGGCGCGATGGTCAGGCCGACCGGATAGCCGTCGAGGGCCAGCCTGCGCAGCGCCGCCAGCCGGTCCGCCACCCGGCTCGTGCCGCCCTCCATCCGGTCGCTGACCGGCGCGCAGTTGACGCTGAGCCGGACGCGGGTACGCCCGGCGTGCGGCAGCCCCACGAACGTGGCGACGTCGTCGAACTTGGTCGTCCAGCGCAACTGCACCGGCGCGTCCCAGGCCCCGAAGTGCTCGACCGCCCGGCGCCAGCTGCCGGTCAGATGTTCCAGGGCCAGCGGGTCGGTGTAGCAGGAGGCCTCGAAGGTGGTGCCCTCGTCGCGGCGGGCGGCCCGGCGGCTGGTGATCGTCCCGCGCCCCTCGTACGCGGCCAGGCCGGCGAGGATGTCGTCCAGGTCGGCGTACACCCGGGTCACCGGCGGTCCGGACAGCGAGCCGGCCAGGTAGCAGTACTGGCAGTGCGCCGGGCAGCCCTCGGCCAGGTCGAACCGCCAGTCGGCGCTGGGGGCGATCGGCTGCAGGGTGCGCCGGGCGGGCGGGCTCACCACGATGGCCATGGTGGCTTTGGCGCGGGCGTACGTCTCCCGGTCGGTCTCACCGCGTACCCCGGTCAGCCGGTTGGCCCGCAGCCGCTCGACCTCGATCCCCTGGGCCTCGACCAGCGCCATGATCCGCCGCCCGTGCGGATGGTCGTAGGCCGCCGGGGTGGCCACCACCCGCCGCGGCGTCCAACGGCGGGCGGGCCGCGCGGGCGGCGCGACGGCGCTGAGGTCGAATGTGCGCACCGCCTCGCCGCTGGCGCTGTGCGGAGCCGCCGGCACGTCCGGGGCGAGCGGCTGGTCGACGTCGATGCCATGGTCGGTCACCGGGGGCAGATACCCTGCCGGGACCGGATCTACCGTCAGCGCAAGGTGATCACATTGCCGGTGACCAGCGCGGACGCGTCCGAGGCGAGGTAGGCGATGACCTCGGCCACCTGCGCCGGGGTGGCCACGTTCACCAGCGCCGTGCTCCGCGCCACGAAGTCGCGGACGGCGTCGGTCACCCATCCGGTGTCGGTCACCGGCGGGTGCACGACATTGGCGGTGATGCCGAGCGGGGCCAGCTCGGCGGCGGCGGACATCGTGTAGTTGGTCTGGGCGGCTTTCGCGGCGCCGTACGAGACCTCCTGCGGGAAGCCGAGCTCGGCGCCGGAGGTCAGGCCCACGATCCGGCCCCAGGTCGCGCCGCGGGCGGCGTGCCGCCGGGCGAACTCGGCGATGAGCAGCGCCGGCGCCATCGCGTCCACGGCGAACTGCTGCGACCAGGTGGCGACGGTGACGGGCTGCAGCTGCCGCCCGTGCTGGTCGACGGTCCGCGGGCTGAAGGTGTCCTGCACCCAGCCGGTGGCGTTGTTGATCAGGATGTCGACCGGACCGAAGGTGGCCTCGGCCAGGTCGAACAGGCGCTGCGGGGCCAGTGGATCGGTGAGGTCCTCGTCGGCGGCGATGGCTGCGCCGCCGCGCTCGCGGATCTCCACCACCACCGCGTCGGCGGTCGCTGCGCGGCTGGTCCGGTAGGCCTCGGGGACTGCCGGATCCACCGGGTCGTCGACCTGCCGGTAGGCGCACACGACGGCGGCGCCGCCGGCGGCCAGGGCCCGGGCTGTGGCGGCGCCGATTCCGTGGTTGGCGCCGGTGACCAGAGCGACATGCGGAGGCATGCGGGCAGTCTGCAATCCTGCTCGGCGGCGGGCAACGAGATTTCGGCGGCCGGCGCTCAGGCCGCGGCCGGCGCGGCGGCGAACGCGCCGAGCACCTCCGCGACCCGCCGCACATCCCCGGGCCCGCACCGATGATCCACCGGCACCGTCAAAATCCGGGCCGCCAGATCAGCCGCCTCCTCATCCCCGCTCCACACCCCGCCCCGGTCCTGCCGCCAGTGCACCGGCGCGTAGATCCCGTGCCGTGCCAGATGCGCCAGCAGGCCGTCGCGGACCGGCTCCGATTCGCACAGCAGCTGCACCCGGAACGGCACCGCACCGGCCGGCCCACCGCTCAGCACCCGCCACGCCCCGTCACGAGCCGCCAGAGCGTCGATCAGGGCGTGCGCGTTCCGGGCGTTCGCAGCGCGCAGACCGGCCAGATCCAGCAGCGGCAGCACCGTCGCCGTCAGCGCGCTCGCCGGTCCTTCGCTGCCGAGCAGGGCGTGCTCACCGCGCTGTTGCAGGGCCCGGAAGTCGTCCTTGGGCACTTCCCGGCCGTCCAGCCACGCGCCTTTGAGCAGCATCGCCACCAGTTTCAGCTGCGCGCCGGGGCTTTCCGCCCCGACCGGCCCGGGCAGGGCCAGCCCGTGCGGGGACCAGAGCAGGCCGCCGTCCGGCAGCGGCAGGGTCTTGCGCAGGGAGGCCATCGCGTACGGGGCCGGGCTGGCGCGGGCCCAGTCGCTGAACGGGTCGTGTGAGTGGTCCTCCACCACGGTGACGCCGGGGTGCGCTCGCATCCACGCGGCCCACGGCTCCGGGCGGTCGCGGCCGAACAGGTTCTGGGTCAGGACGACGTCGCCGGGCAGCGCGCGCAGGGTTTCCAGGCGGGGTCCGTCGCCGTCGGGCAGGTGCCGGTACCAGGTGATCGGCACGTCGGCGGACAGGGTTTCGGCGACTCCCATGCAGAAGAACGACGGCACGTGCAGCCGGCCCGCCGGCGCCAGCTGCCGCAGCAGGGTGCTCAGCGCCCCGCAGCCGGTGGCGAACAGCTCGAACCGTTGCGGCAGCAGGGATTGCGGTGTGGTGGCGATGGCGGCCGGGTCCCAGTGGAACTCCGAGCCGACCTCAGGCCGCACGGCCGAGGTCCCGGGCCCGCTGGATGTTGAGCTCGTCGACGTGCACCGGGGCCTCCTCGCGGTGCAGGGTGGCCACCGTGCGCCAGAGGATGCGCAGGTCCAGCCGCACCGAGCGGTGGTCGACGTACCAGCGGTCCAGGGCGAAGCGCTGCGGCCAGTCGATGTCGTCGCGGCCGTTGACCTGGGCCCAGCCGGTGATGCCGGGCTTGACCTCCAGGCGCCGGGCGTCCTCGGCCGAGTAGTTGGCGACCTGCGGCAGCACGTCCGGGCGCGGACCGACCAGCAGCATCTGCCCGCGGACCACGTTCACCAGCTGGGGCAGCTCGTCCAGGCTGGTGCGGCGCAGGAACCGGCCGCACCGGGTGATCCGCGGGTCGTTCTCGACCAGCCCGAACGGGTCGCTGATACCCAGCTGCGCGCTCAGCGCGACCGAGTCGTGGACCATCGTGCGGAACTTGAGCATCCGGAACGGCACGCCGCCGAGCCCGGCGCGGTCCTGCACGAACAGGATCCCCGGGCCGTCGGCGATCCGGATCCAGGCGGCCACCACCAGGATCACCGGGGACAACAGCAGCAGTGCGACGGCGGCGGCCAGCCGGTTGAGACCATCCCAGAACGTCATAGCGTCTCCACATTCGGTCCGGTGAGGCGGTGCCGGGTGTCCAGGACGTAAGCGGCGTGCTCGACGACCAGGTCCAGGTCGAAGGCGTCGTGGTCGGCCAGCACGATGACGGCGTCGGCCGCGGCGATCTGCTCGGCGGTGGCGGCGACCCGGACGACGCGGCGGTCCACGTGGGCGTCCTCGACCACGTGCGGGTCGGCCGCGCGTACCTCGGCCCCCATGTCCAGCAGCAGCGAGGCGACCCGCCGGGCCGGCGACTCGCGGGCGTCGCCGCTGTTCTTCTTGTACGCGAGCCCGAGCAGCAGCACGGTCGAGCCGTTGACCGGCTTGCGCCGCTGGTTGAGCGCGCCGACCAGGCGCCGGACGACGTAGTCGGGCATGTGGTTGTTGATGTCGTTGGCCAGCTCGACGAACCGGAAGCTCTGGCCCAGCGTCCGCTGCACCCGCCAGGACAGGTACGACGGGTCGATCGGCAGGCAGTGCCCGCCGACCCCGGGACCGGGCACGAACGGCATGTAGCCGAACGGCTTGCTCGACGCCGCCTCGATCGCCTCCCAGACGTCGATGCCGAGGTCGTGGGCGAACACCGCCAGCTCGTTGATCAGCGCGATGTTGACGTGCCGGAACGTGTTCTCCATGAGCTTGGCCAGCTCGGCGACCTTGGGATCGGAGACCGGCACGGTGTGCTCGACAACCGAGGCGTAGAAGGCACGCACCCGCTCCAGCGACTCGGCGTTGATGCCGGAGACGACCTTGGGGGTGGTGACCAGGTTCCAGGTGCGGTTGCCCGGGTCGATGCGCTCGGGGCTGTAACCGAGGTGGAAGTCGACCCCGGCGATCAGGCCGGAGCCCTCCTCCAGCAGCGGCGCGACCAGGTCGGTGGTGGTGCCCGGATAGGTGGTCGACTCCAGCGCCACGGTGGCGCCCGGGCGCAGGTAGCGCGCCAGGGTCCGGGCCGACTGCTCGATGTAGTTCAGGTCGGGGGTGCCCTCGCGCAGCGGGGTCGGCACCGCGATGACCGCGACGTCGAAGCCGGCGCAGGAGCGCGGATCGGCCGACGGGTGGAACGTGCCGGCGTCGATGATCTCCTGCAGCTCCGCCGACGACACGTCGTCCACGTAGGACTCCCCAGCGGCGAGGCGCTTGATGCGTTCCTCGTCGACGTCGAAGCCGACGACCGAATGACCCACCTGGGCGGCGCGGACCGCCAGCGGCAGCCCCACGTAACCCTGACCGGCGATGACGACCCGCATGGGCGTGTTCCCTTCCTGCGCGGGGCGGCTCACGGCTGCCGTCCCGGGCGTACGGTGTATTCGGGCTGCCGCGGCGCGGTGGTCTTGGTGCGGGCGCCGGGCCGGCGCCCGTTGCGGGTCACCGGCATCGGCGGCGGGGTTTCGCGGGCCGGGGACAGCGCCGGGCTCTCGGCCAGCCAGCGCAGCACGGCGATCAGGTCCTTGCGCGGCGCCGTGGGGTCCAGCAGCGACAGCACGGCCCCGTCCAGCGGGGGCACCGGCGCCTGCGAGATCAGCGGGTGGTGCGGGCGGTGGTCGGGCTCGTCCGGGCCGAGCAGGACCTCGGCGAGCTTCTCGCCGGGACGCAGACCGGTGTAGACGATCTGGATGTGCCGTTCCGCCGCGTCGGCGATCCGGCGGGCGACGTCATGGATGCGCACCGGCTCGCCCATGTCGAGCACCAGCACCTCGCCGGCGCTGTCGAGCGCGCCGGCCTGGATGACCAGGCGGACGGCCTCCTGCACGGTCATGAAGTAGCGCGTCATCTCGGGGTGGGTGACGGTGATCGGCCCGCCCGCCTCGACCTGCGCGGCGAAGGCGGTCAGCACCGAGCCGCGGCTGCCCAGCACGTTGCCGAAGCGCACGCTGCAATAGGTGCCGTGGGCGGCCTCGTCGGCCGCCGCGGTGAGCCGTTCGGTGATCCGCTTGGAGTAGCCGAGCACGCTGACCGGTTCGGCGGCCTTGTCGGTGGAGATGTTCACCAGCCGGTCGACGCCGTGGCGCAGGGCCGTCTGCAGGATCTGGTAGGTGCCGATGATGTTGGTCTTGAGCGCCTCGGAGGGGTGCATCTCCAGCAGCGGCAGGTGTTTGAGAGCGGCCGCGTGGAACACCACCTGGGGCCGGTGCTCGGCGAAGACCTCGTCGAGGCGCTGCTGGTCGCGGATGTCGGCGACGACCAGGTTGCGGTCGTCGAGCATGCCGCGGCCGTCCAGGGAGAGCTGCACCGCGTGCAGGCCGGACTCGTCGCGATCCAGCATCACCAGCTGGGCGGGGTGGAAGCGGGCGACCTGGCGGCACAGCTCCGAGCCGATCGAGCCGCCGGCCCCGGTGACCAGCACCCGGCGGCCGGCCAGGTAGCCGGCCACGGCGGCCAGGTCGATGCCGATCTCGCGGCGCCCGAGCAGGTCGGCGTGGCTGACCGACCGGATGTCCTCGACGCTGACCGTACGGCCGAACAGCTCCACGACCGGCGGGACCACCTTCAGGTCGACGTTGAGCGGCTCGGCCAGCTCGGTCAGCTCGCGCACCAGGTCGGCGCTCGCGCTGGGGATGGCGATAAGCACCGCGTCGGCGCTGTACCGGCGGACCACCTCGGCCATCGCCTGCCGGTTGCCGGCCACCGGCACCCCCATCACCCGCAGGGTGCGCTTGGCGGGGTCGTCGTCGAGCAGCGCGACCGGCACGTACGGGCTGAACGGGCTGCGCAGCATCGCCCGGATGACCTGGGTGGCGCCCTCGCCTGCGCCCATCACGACGACCCGGGTGCCCGGCTCCGGCGAGGGGCGCAGCCGCTGGTCGTTGAGCAGGCGGACGGCGTAGCGCACGCCGGCGGTGAGCACCAGGGCGATCAGGCCGGCCGCGATGATGGCCGAGCGCGGCACGAGCCGGCCGAGCAGCGTGTCCAGCACGAAGATGACCGGGGTGGCGACCACCGCGGTCTTGGCCAGCGCGGCGATCTCCTCGAAGCAGCCGTACGACCAGCGCCCGGTGTAGAGGCCGAAGCGCAGCCCGGCCACGGTGTGCACGACCGCGGCGAAGCAGGCCAGCACCAGCAGCGGGAGCAGGTGGACGTGGCTGAGGTGGCCGTCGTGGCGCAGCAGGGTGGCGATCAGCAGGGCCAGGCCCAGCGCGGCGGCGTCGACGCCGGCCCGGGCCGCCCGCCCGGGTGCCACCATGCGTAACCAGGGCGCCCCGGCGGGCCTCCCGGCCCGCCGGTCGCCCGCGGTGGCGTCGGGCGCTGCTCGCCGTACCTGCATGGATTTCCTCCCTGGACGGATACCGGCGGTGGACGGCCGCGGTGAGAACTGGCAAGGAAAGGGAGCGTGCGCGCGCCGCATCAAATGGTGACGTCAATTGCGCGTGCCGCTCGTCGCTGATCGCTTTTCAGCGCTTGCGAATAAAGCGTGCCAGTCGCGCCAGATCGATCACAGTAGCAATTGTCACGGCCTACATGAGCCTGGTTCATGTTTGGCCCCCGAGGTGATCGCGTGCCCTCGATCGCCTGCTGCGCAGGCACTTTCGGTGCGCTGATACATCCGTTCGGCCGGACCAGGAAATCGATTTGCGCGTTCGGTGGCATTCATGTTGGGCATGACATCTGCGACTTTCATTGTCCGCCCCGACTCTGGCAGCGTCGCGAGTGCGCCGCACCGAGGAAAGAGGGGAAAATGAGGGTGCTGCACGTCATCAGCACTTTGGCGGCCGGCGGGGCCGAGCAACAACTGCGCCTGCTGGTGCCCCGGCTCCCGCACGACTGCGAAGTGGTCACCCTGGCCCGGCCGGGGCCGCTCGCGACGGGCCTGCGGGCCACCGGTACGGCGGTGCACGAGCTCGGCACCGACAGCGGCCCGGCCACGATCGTGCGGCTGCGGCGGCTCATCCGGCTCGGCCGCTTCGACGTCGTGCACACCCACCTGTACCGCGCCTGCGTCCAGGGCCGGTTCGCCGCCCGGCTGGCCGGCGTCCGGCCCGTCGTCGCCACCGCGCACCACTTGAGCGAACGGTTCGTCGAGGACCGCCCGGCGTCCGGCGGTGTCCGCGCGCTCTACCTCGCCGGCGAACGCGCCGGCCGGGCCACGATCGCGGTGACGCCGGCGGTCGCCGCGCGGCTGCGCGCCTGGGGTGTGCCGGACGCCCGGATCACCGTCATCCCCAAGGCGGTCGACGCGGCCGAGTTCCGCTTCGACCCGGCCCTGCGCGCGGCGGCCCGGGCCCGGCTGGAGATCGCGGACGGCGTACCGGTCGTCGGCGGAGTGGGCCGGCTGGAGCACGGCGAAGGATTCGACCGGCTGATCCGGGCGGTCGGCGAGCTGCCCGGGGTGACCCTGCTGCTGGTCGGCGACGGCCCGGCCCGGGTCGCGTTGCAGCGGCTCGCCGTCATCGAGGGCCTGGCCGACCGGGTCCGGTTCGCCGGCACCGTGGGCCACGCCCGGGAGATGCTCTGCGCCATGGACGTCTTCGCGTCACCGCCCGGCCCGGACACCGCCGGGCTGGTGGTGCTCGAGGCCCTCGCCGCCGGCCTGCCCGCCCTGTACGCGACCTGCCCGCCCCTGGACGAACTCGCCGCGACGCGGACCGTCCTCGACGGCGCCCACCGGCTCTCCCCGCGCGATCCGCAGTCGCTGGTCCGGGCGCTGCGCACCGAAGTCCTCTGCCACCGGGAACGCCATGGCGCCCGGCTGCCCGCCCGCTCGGCCGGTGACCGCTACAGCGCCGCCGCCGTGGCCGCCTCGGTCGCCCGGCTCTACGACCGGGTCGCGGGACGGTGAACCGGCGGCACCGCGGGCTCGGCCTCCACCAGCGACCAGCCGCGCACCAACTCGCGGACCCGCGCCGAGCGCATGGCCCGCCAGAAGATCAAAAAGCCGAGCCAGGCCCCCAGGGTGTTGGAGGTCAGGTCGTTCACGTCGGCCCAGCGGTTGCCGTGCCAGGCGAGGCAGATGACCGCCTGGGTGATCTCGATGGCCAGGCTGACCAGGAAACCGGTCAGCACCACCCGGCGGCGCTCGCGCAGGCCGGTGACCAGGAACAGCAGGGCGGCGAGCGGCAGCGTCATCACGATGTTGAGCAGGAAGTCGTCGACCCGCATGGTGGTCAGCGGGACCAGGATGATGCGGTAGAGCTCGGGCGGACCGGCGCCGGGGCCCCAGGCCAGGTGCAGCGGCAGCATGGTCGCGCCGACCACGGCCACCGCGTACCAGCCGGCGACCCAGGCCGTGGTCAGGCGGCGCGCGCTGAGCCGGCCGCGCCGGTGCAGCAGCACCCAGGAGACGATCATGAGCACGCCGCCCAGTGGCAGCAGGATGGGCAGCGCCGGCACGTCGAGCTGATGGAATGGCATCCCGGTCAACGGTACGGGCCCGGCCGCCGCGGCCTCAGCGCAACCAGCCGTCCTTGCGCGCGATCCGGATGGCGTCCAGGCGGTTGCGGGCGCCGGTCTTGGTGATGACGGCGGACAGGTAGTTGCGGACCGTACCGCCGGACAGGTAGAGCCGGCCGGCGATGTCGCTGACCGACTCCCCCTCGGCGGCCAGTCCGAGCACCTCGAGCTCGCGGGTGCTCAGGCCCCGGTCGGTGTTGAGCGAGGCGGCCTGCAGCAGGGGCGACACGACGCGTTCTCCGGCGGCCAGCCGGCGTACGGAGTCGGCCAGCACCGCCCCGGAGACGTCCTTGAGCAGGAAGTTGAGCGCGCCGGCCCAGCGCCGCGGCGGGAGCATGCCGCGCTTGGCCGGGTCGCAGAGCAGCAGCATGGCGCAGGACGGGATGGTGGCGTGCAGCTCGGCCGCCACCGGCAGCACCTGACTGACCATGTACTCGGTGTCGATGACGATCACCGTCGGCCACAGCTCCGCCGCCCGCTGCGCGAGATCACCGGCGAACGGCAGGGTGCCGACGTAATGCAGATCAGGCTTGGATTCCAGGAGTACCCGTACCGGGACGCCGAAGTATCCCTCGTCCCGCACCACCGCGACCCGGATCATCGCACCACCCTTCAGCGAGGGACGCCCGGCACCGGGCCGGATCGTCGACTTTGTCGGGGCCTGCCTACTCCCACAGGTCTACTTCGGAGACGCCAGCCCGGTGGATCGCCCATCGGGATCGACAAATTCGCACGTCCGGTTGTTGAAGCGACAGTTTCCGCAGCTCAACACGGATTTGTGCCAATGAATTGCGGCGCCGCCGGCTGATGTCAACCTATCGCCGGGACCGGTCGCCGACACCCGGGTTAGCCGATCGACCGAGGCAAGTCTGCCGGATCTTCACCGCCGGCAACCGTATTGACGCTCTGGGTGAGCTTCCCCTCTGATTCGTTAATGCACCTTGTCCCCTTTTCTCGGACAAGCCGGAAAGGAGCGCCTAGTTTCGCGCACGAAGCCGTCCGGGTAATGCGCCGGCATGGCAGAAATCGCGGTTCAGGCCCTCAAACGGGTGTTCGCTCCGGTCGCCGTCCTGCTCGGCGTCATGATCACTCTGGGTCTGCTCATCACCAAGGTCATGACGCACGTGTGGCCGTTCACGATCGAGGACTCGGTCAACCGCGAGTTCGAGCGCGACCGTACCCACGACATCAGCCTGGTCTCGCTGATCTTCAGCACCCTGGCCAGCACCCCGGCGATCATCGCGGTGACCGTGCTCGCGGCCCTCGCGCTGCGCCTGGTCCTCAAGCGCTGGCGCGAGCCGATCTTCCTCTGTGCCGCGGTCTGCGCCCAGGCCGTCGTCTTCTTCCTGACCACGCTGGTCATCGACCGGCCCCGCCCGGACGTGGAGAAGATGGACACGTCCCCGCCGACGTCGAGCTTCCCGTCCGGGCACACCTCGGCGGCGGTCGCGCTCTACCTCGGCCTGGCCGTGATCCTCTTCCGCGTGGCCAACCGCACCTGGCTCAAGCGGGCCGCCTGGCTGCTGGTGCTCGTGCCCATCGGCGTGGCGCTCACCCGGATGTACCGCGGCATGCACCACCCCAGTGACGTGACCGCGTCGTTCCTCAACGGAGGCGTCTGCGTGCTGGTCATGACCCGCGCCATTCTCGACCGCACCGGCATCCGCGGGCCGCGCACCGGACCGGGACGGCTCACCACGGCGAAGGCGTGACGACCGGCGACGGTTGCCACTGCACCAGGGCAGCCGTCGCGTCGTCACGCAGTTCACCGTTCTCGTAGGACACGATCGCGTGGATCAGCTTGCGCATGGTCTCGGCCGGTGAGCCCTCGGCCATCGCCTTGACGATGAAGTCGGCCAGCCGGTCCAGCCCGAACAGCTCCCCGTCGGCCGAGCGCGCCTCCGTGATCCCGTCGGTGTACAGCATCAGCGTGTCCCCCGGCTCGAGCAGCAGCTCGTCGATACCCGGCTGACGCGGCAGCATGTGCCCGAGCCCGAGCGGCAACGCCGTCGGCGTCGGCAGAGGGGGCAGCGCCCGGCCACCGCGGAGGTGCAGCTCGGCGGGGTGCCCCGCGGCGATCCGGCGGTAACGGCCGGTGCCGGTGTCGAGCTCACCGAGCAGAGCCGTGACGAACGAGCCGGGATATTGCGCGCGGATCCACTTGTCGATCGAGCGGTACGTGTCGGCCAGGTCCAGCCCGGAGCGCCGGGCGTTGCGGTATGTGTTCAGTGTCAGCGTTGTCAGCGCACTCGCACTTATACCGTGCCCGACGGTGTCGAACAGGGCGACGTGCACGATGTCGCCGTTGGCCGCGTAGTCGAAGGCGTCCCCGCCCACGTCATAGCAGGGCTCCAGGACCGCGGTGACCAGGGCGCCGTTCGCGGCGAAGGTCAGCGGCGGCAGCTGGTTCCAGATGATCTCGGCGGCCAGCTGCATCGGCAACCGGCGCCGGGTGCGCTCCACCGCGTCACCGTAGAAGCGCCGGCTCGCGATCAGCTCCGCCACCAGCGCGGCGATCACCCCGAAGTCACGCCGCTCCCGCTCGCCCGGCGCCTCGCGCAGCCACACCTCGAGCACGCCGAGGCGTTCCGCGCCGTGCAGCAGCGGCAGCCAGAGACACGTCTTCTCATTGGTCGTCTCGGCGGTGCAGAAGGCGTGCCCGGCGAGGGTCCCGTCCACCGGCCGCGGCTCGAGACTGCCCGGCGTGCCGTGCAGCGGCCACAGCGACAACTGCTCGTAGTCGACCAGCAGCACGGTGACGCTGACGGCGTCGAGCAGCGGCGCGACATCGCTCAGCGCGGTCGGCAGATCCTCCGGCCGGCTGCGATAGCGCAGATCGAGCAGTCGCCGGACCGCTTCCATCGAGTCGGACACGCGGATCACCCCCGCCATGCCCTTCCCCGGACAGTGCCCGGGTCAATCACCGTGCAGGTCGCCGCGTCATCTGATGGTGGCTGCAGCCGAGGCTGTCCCATGTCCGGCCCTCCTCGTACCGCCGCGGTCGCCGGCTGCGCGGGCGACCGGCCGACCGGGCCTCACCGTAGCGCGCGGCCCCCGGATCACAGAACCGGCGCAGCACCCTGAGCCTTGATGCCCCCGCCTGCCGGTTAGGCTGACCTAAGTCGAGAGCGGGGTGGGACGTGGCGCAACCGGAGTCGCTGGCCGATCTGCTGGGTGGGCGGCGGGCCGCGCTCGACGCGACCGTGCCCCCGGTCGTGTTCGTCGCCGGATGGCTGGCCGGTGGCCGGTCGATCTGGGTCGGCGCCGGTGCCGCGATCGTCGCCGCGCTGGTGGTCGCCGGGTGGCGGCTGCGGCAGGGCGACAGGCCGCGGGCGGTCCTGGTCGGGCTGCTCGGCGTCTGCGTCGCCACGCTGATCGCCCTGCGCACCGGCCGGGCCGAGGACTTCTTCCTGGTGCAGATCGTCACGAACGCCGCGAGCGCGCTGGCCTGGGCGGTCAGCATCGTCGTCCGGTGGCCGCTGCTGGGCGTCATCGTCGGGGCGGTGCTCGGTCAGCGCACCCGCTGGCGGCGTGATCCGGCGCTGCTGCGGGCGTACTCGCTGGGCAGCTGGGTGTGGGTCGCGCAGTATCTCGTCCGGCTGGCCGTCTTCGTGCCGCTCTGGGCGGCGCACGCCGTGGTGGCGCTGGGCATCGCCCGGGGCGTGCTCACCTGGCCGCTGGTGGCCGCCTGCCTGGCCGTGAGCTGGTGGGTGATCCGGCGCAGCCTGCCGGCCGGGCACCCCGGCCTGCGGCACCCGCGCTCAGCGGTCGACGCCCACGCTGACGGGCTCGGCTGACTCACGGCCGGTGTCGAAGCCCGAGCGGTGCATGACGCCCCACTCGGCCCGGCGCCCGTGCAGGGCCCCCAGCGCGCCCCGGACCTGCCACACCGCGAGGATCTGCCGGTAGCCGAAGTTCTCCAGGATCGCCGCGAGCACACCGCGCACCAGGTCGCTCCAGCGCGGGTAGCGGTGGAACGAGACCTCCTCGATGAACAGCGAGGCCAGACTGACCAGTAGCCCGTACCCGTAGGCGACCAGCACGAAGCGCCAGACGAACGCGAGGTCGACGGCGTCCACCCAGAGTCCCAGCGGCAGCAGCACCAGGGCCGCCAGCTCGACGAACGGCGCCAGCAGCTCGAAGATCACGTAGTACGGCAGCGCGATCAGCCCGATCCGGCCGTACCGGGGATTGGCGATCATGCCGCGGTGCTTGCGCAGGATCTCCGCGATGCCGCGGTGCCAGCGCCGCCGCTGGCGGCCCAGCACCCGCAGGCTCGCGGGCGCCTCGCTCCAGCTGACCGGTTCGGCGACGAAGATCACCCGGTATTCCTGGCGCCGCCGGCGCAGGTGATGGTGCAGCCGCACCACCAGCTCGGCGTCCTCGCCGATGGTGTCGGTGGCCATGCCGCCGATCTCGACGACCAGGTCGCGGCGGAAGACCCCGAAAGCGCCGGAGATCACCACCAGGCCGCCGAGGCGCGACCAGCCGGTGCGGCCCATCAGGAACGCCCGCAGGTACTCGACCACCTGGATGCGGACCAGCCACTGCCGGGGCATCCGCACGTCCACCACGCGGCCGCCGACGACCTTGCACCCGTTGGCGATGCGCACCACGCCGCCGCAGGCCGCCACCCGCAGCGGGTCGTCACCGAAGGGCTTGGCCACCGACAGCAGGGCGTCCGGGTCCAGCACCGAGTCGGCGTCGACCATGCAGATCAGCGGGTGCCGGGCCAGGTTGATGCCGACGTTGAGGGCGTCGGCCTTCCCGCCGTTGGTCTTGCGGACCACGGTCAGGGTCTGCGGGTTGGCCCGGGCGACGTGCACGGAGAGCACCCGTGACTGGTACGGCACCTCGTTCGGCACCACCCGCGGTACCTCGACCAGGTCGAACTCGGCCCGCAGCAGCTCGAACGTGTCGTCGCTGGAGCCGTCGTCGACCACCACGACCTCGTAGCGCGGATAACGCAGGGCGGTCATCGCCGTGACCGCGGCGACGATCCCCGGCCCCTCGTTGTACGCCGGCACGATCACCGACACGGGCAGCGTCAGCGGGCTGCGGAACATGTCGTCGGCCCCGGCGAACGGCGCCCGCCTCAGGTGCCGGCCGAACTCCAGCCCGGCCAGCGCGATGAGCACCAGGTAGCTGCTGTTCAGCGCGAGGAAGTAGGCGAAGATCGTGACGTCGGTGTAGTGCAGGATGTCGCGGATGAGCCCGGCCGTCACGCCCCGGCCCCCACGCGTTCCCCGTGCTCGGCCCCGACCCGCGACAGCGCCAGCGCCTCCTGGGCGTGGCTGGCCGAGGCCGACGGCCGCGCGTGCGCCCCGGACTGCGTCCGCTCGGTGTCGATCAAGGCGGCGAGCGCCTCGGCGCCGGCCCGGCCGAGCCGGCTCAGCGCGTGGGCGGCCTCGTGCGCGACCTGGAACTCGTCGTCGTCGAGCAGGTCCGCCAGGATCGGCACCGCGCTGGGCGCGCCCAGCTCCCCCAGCGCCCGGGCGGCGGCGGCCCGCAGCGCCGCCGGCCGTGACGGGCTCAGCGCCTGCTGCAGCGGTTCGAGAGCACTGCGGGTGCCGAGCTTGCCCAGGTTGGTGGCGGCGGCCACCCGTACGTCGAGGTAGCTGTCCTCGCGCAGCACCCGGGCCATGCGGTGCACGCTTCCGGTGGCACCGAGCAGGCCGAGCGCGTCCAGGCAGACCGCGCGGACCCGGGCCTGCGGATGGTCGAGCGCGGCCGACAGGGTCACCTCGGCCTCGGCGCCGAGCTGCACCAGCGTGTGGGTGGCCAGCAGCGAGGGCACCGGGTCGGAGCGGTCCAGGCCGGCGATGATCCGCCAGGCGGCGGCCGGGTCACCGATGCGGCCCAGCGCGCGGACGGCCACGACCCGTACCTCGTCGTGCCGGTCGGTGAGCAGCCGGCACAGCTCCGGCACGGCCTGGCGCAGCTCCAGGTCGCCGAGCACCTGGGCGGCCCGGGCCCGCTTGACCCGGCTGCGCGAGTGCAGGTCCCCCAGGGCGGTACGGGCGATGCCGCGTTGCAGGAAGACGGTGACCAGCGCGAGGTGCGCCTCCCCGCGCAGCTTGCCCAGCAGGGCCAACGCGCCGGGCTCGGCGGCTCGCCAGGCCTCGTCGGGGATGGCGACCAGCTCCTGGGCGCCGTGCTCGCCGTTGTCCGCGACGAAGGCCAGCAACGCCCGGCGCGGCCCGGCGGCCAGGGCGGCCTGGCGGCGTTGCCGGAGCTTGCGGGCCACCCGGACCCCGACGATCGCCAGCACGGTGACCGCGACGACACCGGTCAGCACCTCGAGCACGACCGTGAACAGGCCCAGCATCAGCTGTTCACCCGGGCCAGCGCGGCCTCCACCCGTTCCTGCAGGTCACGGGGGCTGAACGGCTTGACGATGTACTCGGTGGCGCCGGCCGCGTACCCCTGCTCGAGGTCCTGGGGCCGCGACCGCGCGGTGAGCATGATGATCGGGACGGTCGCCGGCAGCGGTCCGGCGCGCAGCTCGCGGCAGACCTCGATGCCCGACATCCGGGGCATCCGCACGTCGAGCAGCACCAGGTCGGGCGGGTTGTCCCGGGCGGCGCCCAGCGCGGCGAGCCCGTCGGCCGCCTCGATCACGTCGAAACCGCCCTTGGTGAGCTTGTACGACACCAGGTGGCGGATGTCCGGATCGTCTTCGACAAGGAGGATCGTGCTCATCGTCCTCCACTCCGCGCGGTCAGGCCTGCCTGTGCACCGTCAAATATATCCGTTTTGTGAGCATCGTTCGCGGTGAACGGTAGCAATGCGACAACCCCGGGTGTGGTCCCTCAACCGCCCCCGGCCGGCGTCGATAGAGGGTGCGTGAACATCCGGAACGTGGCCGGCTCCCCCGGCCGGCGCGGCGTCGCCCTCGCCGCGGCCGTGCTGGCCCTCGGGCTCGGCACCGGCGCGGC
>NZ_JBSGFR010000050.1:0-63088 GCF_053603475.1 Actinoplanes sp. NPDC004185
CGGTGGCCGCGGCGGCCGCGACCGGCCGGCGGCTGGGCATGACCCGGGTCGCGGCGGGCGCGCAGGTCCTGGCCGAGGAGACCGCGGGGGTACGCGGGGGAGCAGGCGCACTGACGGCGCGGGAGACCGAGATCGCCGGGCTGGTGGCCGACGGGCTGGCCAACCGGGCGATCGCCGAGCGGCTGGTGCTCTCCGAGCGCACCGTGGAGACGCACGTCCGCAACGTGCTGGCCAAGCTGGGGCTGAGCAACCGGACCCAGGTCGCGTCCTGGCTACGTACCGGATCTCAGCGGCAGTACTGAGGCCTTCGGGCGCCGGGGTGGCGAGGCTGCTGGTATGACACAGCAGCAGCGCCTCGAAGGCGACATCCGGCCCGGCACGTACGTGATCGACTCCGCCCGTTCCGGCGTCAAGCTGACGGCGACCCACACCTTCGGCCTCAAACCCGTGGACGCGACCTTCGCCGTACGGTCCGGCACCGTGATGGTGGGGGCGAGACCCGAGCTGTCCACGGTCTCGGCCGACCTGGACGCGGCCAGCTTCACCACCGACGACCCGCGCCGCGACAAGGACGTACGCGGCCAGCGCTTCCTGGCCGCCGGCGCCCACCCGGCGATCGGCTTCCGGAGCACCGGGCTGAGCCGTACGGCCGACGGCTGGCAGCTCACCGGGGTGCTGAGCATCCGCGGCGGCTCGGCCCCGCTGACCCTGTCCATCGTGGACGTCCAGCCGGTCGCGGACGGCTACCACGTGCGGGCCACGACGACGGTCGACCGGGTGGCCGCGGGCGTGGGCGCGGGCCGGGCCCTGATCGGCCGGCACGTCCGGGTGACCGTGGAGTGCCGCGTTTCAGCCGGCTGAGCGGGGTATGCAGCACGACATGCTGCGAATCGCACAGTTGACCCTGGATGTGCAGGACATCGACGTGATGACGGCCTTCTGGTCGGCGGCTCTGGGTTACCGCGTGGAGAAGGGCGACGACGGCAACTCGAAGCTGATCCCGCCGGACGACGCTCCGCCCGGCGCCCAGCACATGTGGCTGCAGGCGTCGGCCGGCCCGAAGTCGGGCAAGAACCGCGCCCACCCGGACCTGACCGCCACCGACCCCGCAGGCCGAGGTGGAACGCCTGATCGGCCTGGGCGCCCGGCACGCGGACGTGGGGCAGCGGGGCGACGAGCCGTACGTGGTGCTGGCCGACCCGGAAGGCAACGAGTTCTGCGTGCTGACCGCCTGGCGCGATCCCGCCCTGACCGGCCGGTGACAGCAGAAGGGGCGCTGAGGAATCCCTCAGCGCCCCTTGCCTGTGTCTAGTTAGCGCGCGGCCCGGCTGCGGGCCGAGAAAGCCGCCGCGCCGCCGCTGGACGACTGGCTGGTGTGCACGGCCGTCGAGCCCGTGCCGCCGCGCCGGCCGCCACGAGCGCCGCCCTGGGTGCGGGTCGCCTGCGAACGGCCACCGGAGGAACGCGTCCCCTGGGTGTGGCCGCCCTGGCCGCGAGCGCCGGAGCCGGCCGGCTGGTCGCCGCCCGCGCCACGTGCGCCGCCACCGCTGCGACCGCCGCCGCCCGTGCCCCGGCCGCCGCCCGCTGCCCGGGTGCCGCCGGTGGCCGCGCCCCGGCCGCCGCCCGACCGGCCACGCCGGGCCTGGCCGCCGCCCTGCTCCTCGACCGGCTCGGGCACCGGGGACACCGGTGCGCTGTAGGTGCGCTCACCCGGGGCGAGCTGCGCGAGCAGCGCGTCGCCCGGGCGGGCCTTGCTGGTGGTCGGCCGGATGCCGGCCTTGCGGGTGAGGTCGCGGACCTCACTCTGCTGGTCGTCGGTCATCAGCGTGATGACCGTGCCCTGCGCGCCGGCCCGGGCCGTACGCCCGGAGCGGTGCAGGTACGCCTTGTGCTCGACCGGCGGGTCCGCGTGGATCACGATCGCGACGTCGTCGACGTGGATGCCGCGGGCCGCGATGTCCGTGGCCACCAGCGTCTGCGCGCTGCCGTCGGAGAACGCCGCCATGTTGCGGTTGCGCGCGTTCTGCGCCAGGTTGCCGTGCAGCTCCACCGCGGGCACGCCGGCCTGCACGAGCTGGCGGGTCAGCGTCTTGGCGCGGCGCTTGGTGCGGGTGAACACCACCGTGCGGCCGGGGGCGGCGGTCAGGTCGACCAGCACCGGGAACCGGTCGTCGTGGCGGACGTGCAGCACGTGGTGGGTCATCTCGATCGGGGCCTCGGCCGCCGAGTCGACGTGGTGCGTGACCGGCTTGTGCATGAACCGCTTGACCAGCACGTCGACGCCGTTGTCGAGGGTCGCCGAGAACAGCATCCGCTGGCCGTTGGCCGGGGTGCCGTCCATCAGGCGCCGGACCACCGGCAGGAAGCCCAGGTCGGCCATGTGGTCGGCCTCGTCGAGCACGGTGATCTCGACCGCGTCCAGGCTGGCGTAGCCCTGCTGGATGTGGTCGGCCAGCCGGCCCGGGCAGGCGACGAGGATGTCGACGCCGGCCTTGAGGCCCTTGATCTGCGGGTTCGCGCCGACGCCGCCGAAGACGGTGAGGGTGCGCAGGCCCAGGGGCGCCGCCAGCGGGGCGATGGTCGCCTCGATCTGGGTGGCGAGCTCGCGGGTCGGGGCCAGGATCAGCGCGCGGGGCCGGGTCGGGCGCCGCGGCGACTTGCTCTCGGCCAGCCGGGCGAGCACCGGCAGGACGAACGCGTACGTCTTGCCGGAGCCGGTGCGGCCACGGCCGAGCACGTCGCGGCCGGCGAGCGAGTCCGGCAGGGTGGCGGCCTGGATCGGGAACGGGGTGGTGATGCCGAGGTCGGCGAGCGCCGCGACGAGTTTCGTGGGCACGCCGAGGTCGGTGAACGAGGACATGTAGGTGTGAACTCCGTAAGTCTGAAGGGGTCGTCCTGCCCGGCGCAGACCTCACGGGTCGCGGCGCGTGGTGGTCGATCCAAAGGCGGCCCGAGGCAGAACTGGGCGGGCCGCGAGATCAAGTGTACGCGCCGCTGCACCGCAACCCCGCCGCACCCGACTGTGACCCTCCCTGCACCCCGCGACCCGCACCGTTTCTCCTCAGTGCCGGACTCCCCCCGCCGGCCGGTATCCGAGGAGAGACCCCCCATGAGCGGTGCTGTTGTCTTCGACCGCCGTCGCGAGGACGTCGTACGGGCGCACATGCCGCTCGTCGGTCATCTGGTCCGCGAGATGCTGGCCCGGGTGCCCGCCCACGTCAACCGCGACGACCTGCTCTCCGCCGGGTACGCGGCCCTGGTGGCCGCCGCCCGCGGCTTCGACGAGGAACGTGGCGTGCCGTTCGCCCGGTTCGCGGCGGCCCGGGTACGCGGGGCCCTGCTGGACGAGCTGCGCGGGCTGGACTGGGCCAGCCGGTCGGTGCGGCAGCGGGCCCGGCGTACGGACACCGCCCGTCAGGAGCTGACCGCCGAGCTGGGCCGGACCCCGACGGCGGCCGAGGTCGCCGCGCACCTGGGCTGCACGGTGGAGGACATCGAGTCCGCGGACGACGACGTGGCCCGCGCCGTGGTGTTCAGCCTGCAGGGCTTCGCCACCGTGGGGGCCGACGACATGGTGACCGAGCCCAGCGCGGGCCCGGAGGAGCTGCTGATCCGCCGCGAGCGGCTGGGTTACCTGCGGCACGCCATCGACGTGCTGCCGGAGCGGCTGCGCGCGGTGATCACCGGCTACTTCTTCGAGGAGCGCCCGATGGCGCGGATCGCCGAGGAGCTGGGGGTCACCGAGTCGCGGGTGTCGCAACTGCGGGCCGAGGCGCTGGCCCTGCTCAAGGACGGTCTGAACACGCACCTCGATCCGGCCCTGGCGGCCCAGAGCCCGGTCAAGGACGGTTGCGTGGCACGCCGCCGGGAGGCGTACTACGACCAGATCGCGACCCGCGGCGGGCTGCGCGACCGGCTCGCGCTGACCAGCCCGGACGGTCTTCCGGTAGCGGCCTGAGGCCGGCTCCGCGCGGAGCCGGCCTCAGCCGGAGGTCACGCGTTGGCGCAGGTGCCGGCCTTCTTCTGGGCGGCGATCGCCTTGTCGGCGCCCTTGGCGTAGAGGGCCAGGCCCTCCTTGGCGGGCTCGAGCCTCCACGAGTCCTGCTCGTAGACCATCGTGTAGGACTGGGCCGCGACCAGCTGCTTGGCGATCACGACGGCCCGGTCGGCGCCCTCCATGCGGGCGCTGCTGAGCGTGATGGCCAGGCCCTTGCGCGAGCACGCGGTGTTGAGCTTGACGTAGTCGGCCTTGGTGATGGCCTTCTTGCCGGCATCGGTGTACATGTCCCAGGCGCCGGCGAAGTCACCGCCGCTGAAACGGTCGAACACGGTCTGCGCGGCGGCCTTGGCGCCCTCGATCGTCTTGGGCTGCGGCCCGCCGGCAGCCGCGGCGGCGGCGTTACCGGCCGGAGCGGCCTCCTTGTCGTCGGAGCAGGCGGTGGTGAGGGAGACGGCGGCGACGGCGATGAGCGCCAGCGCGCCGAGGCGTCGGAACGGGTGGCTGTGGTTCATGCACCGCTTAATGTCGATGGACCGTCCGGCGTAACGGGCAAGGCCCTGCCGTGACGGATTCCTTACACTTGCCGGCGCGCCCGTAACCCCGGTCACGGTCTCGCCGGGAGGCCGATGCATCGGCTATTCTGAGCGTTTCCATGGAAACGAAAAAAGCCACCTGAAAAGGTGGCTGACCTCGGAATGCTACCACAACAGGGAGTAGCTTTGTCAAGCTCCGCCGGCGGCACGGAAACACTGCGGAACGACGACATCGAGTCCGAAAAGGCCTACCTGGCCGTGCTGTACGACCGTCTCGACCTGCTGCGTGAGCAGGCCGACGAGCGGCTGCGCGCGATTCTGCTCGAGGCCGGCGGCACCCCGCAGGGCCGCTCCCAGCGCGAGGCGACCCGCAGCCATTGGGCCGAGCAGCTCGCCCAGATGAATTCCGTCGAGAACGGGCTCTGCTTCGGCCGGCTGGATTTCGCCGCCGACAATCCCCGCTACATCGGCCGGATCGGACTGTTCGCCGAGGACCGTGATCAGGATCCGTTGCTGATCGACTGGCGGGCGCCCGCGGCTCGCCCGTTCTATCTCGCCACCGCGGTGTCCCCCGAGGGGGTGACCCGCCGCCGGCACCTGCGCACCCGGGGCCGGGAGCTGACCGGGATCGACGACGAGGTGCTCGACATCGAGGCCGGCGCCACGGACGGCCGCGAGGACGTGACCGGTGAGGCCGCGCTGCTGTCCGCGCTGACCGCCAACCGCACCGGCCGGATGCGCGACATCGTCGAGACCATCCAGTCCGAACAGGACGAGGTGATCCGGGCCGGGTTGCCCGGCGTCCTGGTGGTCCAGGGTGGTCCCGGCACCGGCAAGACCGCCGTGGCGCTGCACCGCGCGGCGTATCTGCTCTACACCCACCGCGCCCAGCTGACCAAGCAGGGTGTGCTGATCCTCGGCCCGAACGCCACCTTCCTGCGCTACATCTCGCAGGTGCTGCCCTCGCTGGCCGAGACCGGCGTGCTGCTCGCCACCCTCGGCGACATGTTCCCCGGCGTGACCGCCCGGGCCACCGAGGCGCCGGCCGCCGCCGCGCTCAAGGGCCGGGTCGACATGCTCGACGTGCTCGCCGCGGCGGTCGCCGACCGGCAGACCGTGCCCGACGACTACGTGGAGGTCGACCACGACGGCTTCCCGCTGCGCATCGAGCGGGCCGTCTGCGAGGACGCGCGGGCCGAGGCCCGGCGGTCCGGCCGCCCGCACAACCTGGCCCGGTCGATCTTCGTGACCGCGGTCATCCACACCCTGTCGCTGCAGATCGCCGAGCGGATCGGCGCCGACCCGCTGGGCGGCGACAACCTGCTGGAGGAGGCCGACCTCGCCGAGACCCGGCGCGAGCTGCGCGAGGACGAGGACGTCCAGGCCGCGCTGTTCGAGCTGTGGCCGATCCTGACCCCGCGGCAGGTGCTGCGGGACCTGCTCAGCGATCCGGACCGGCTCGCCACGGCCGCGCCCGAGCTGAGCGACGAGGAGCGGGCGCTGCTGCTGCGCGAGCGCCGGGCCGGCTGGGCGCCGGCCGACGTGCCGCTGCTGGACGAGCTGGCCGAGCTGCTGGGGGTGGACGACACCCTGCGGGCCCGGGCGGTGGCCCGCGAGCGGGAGCAGGCGATCGAGTACGCGGAGGGCGTGCTGGAGATCGTCGAGGGCTCGCGGTCACTGGACTTCGAGGACCAGGAGGAGGAGATCCTGTCGGCCACCGACGTCGTCGACGCCAGCGCCTTCGTCGAGCGGCACGAGGTGATCGACACGCGTACCGCGGCCGAGCGGGCGGCCGCGGACCGCACCTGGGTCTTCGGGCACGTGATCGTCGACGAGGCGCAGGAGCTGTCGCCGATGGCCTGGCGGCTGCTCATGCGCCGCTGCCCGAGCCGGTCGATGACCGTGGTCGGGGACGTCGCGCAGACCGGCGAGCTGGCCGGGACGACGACCTGGGAGCAGGTCTTCGAGCCGTACGTGGCCCAGCGCTGGCGGCTGGCCGAGCTGACCGTCAACTACCGCACCCCGGCCGAGGTGATGGCGGTGGCCGCGGACGTGCTCGCCGCGGTCGACCCGTCGCTGCAGCCGCCGCGGTCGGTGCGGACCGCCGGCGAGGAGCCGTGGGCGGCCCGGGTGCGGCCCGCCGAGCTGGCCACGGAGCTGATCACAGCGGTACGCCGGGAAGCCGCAGCCGCCGCGGAGGGGCGCGTGGGTGTCCTGGTGCCCGCGGGGCTGGAGGACACGCTGGGCCGTGAGCTCACCGCCGCCATCCCCGAGGCGGCCGTGGGGGAGCAGCCCGACCTGCTCAACCACATCGTGCTGATGACCGTCCGGCAGGCCAAGGGGCTGGAGTTCGACAGCGTGATCGTGGTCCAGCCGGACGAGATCATCGCCGAGAGCCCGCGCGGCCTCAGCGACCTCTACGTCGCGGTGACCCGGGCGACCCGCCGGCTCGGTGTGCTGCACACGGCTGAGCTGCCCAAGGTGCTCGACGCGCTGAGCTGAACGGGAACGCGGAACGGGGCCGGTGCGCGTACGCACCGGCCCCGCTCGTCGTCGTGGATCAGGCGGCCGCGCCGTGCGGCAGCGGCGTGAAGCCGTGGGCGTTGGTCAGCGCGAGACGCGAGTGCAGGCTGGTGTTGCCGGCGATGGCGGCGTAGTAGCCGGCCCGGCGGCGGGCGATGATGCTGTCCGGGTTCTCCACCGCCGGCGCCAGCTCCGGGTCGAGGTGGGTGTTGAGGCCGTCCTTGAGCAGCGACAGCGCCTCGGCGCGCAGCTGGCTGATCCGGCTCTCGGTGACCCCCAGGTCGGCGGCGATGTCGGCCATCGGCCGCTCCTTGAGGAAGTACTCCGTGATGACGGTCTGCAGGCGCTCCGGCAGCGACTCGATCGCGTGGTGCAGGTAACCGATCTGCTCACGGCGGATCAGCATGTCCTCCGGGCCCGGGGTGCGCTCGGTGACCAGGTCGTCCGGGCTGCTGGTGGTGAAGCCCTGCAGCGACAGCACGGTGGCGCGCTGCACATCGTTGTCCGTCTGGTGCAGGTCCGTGGTGGTGGTGCCGAGCGCCTGGGCCAGCTCCTCGTTCGTCGGCGTACGGCCCAGCGTGGTGGTCAGGTTCTGCCGCGTGGTGTCGGTCGCCCGCGCCTTGGTCCGCACCGAGCGGGTCGCCCAGTCCAGCGAGCGCAGCTCGTCGAGGATGGCGCCGCGGATGCGGGTGGTGGCGAAGCGGTTGAACGGGATGCCGCGGGTCGGGTCCCAGCCGCGGGCGGCGGTCACCAGGGCGTGCAGGCCGGCGCTGGTGAGATCGTCACGGTGGATGTGGTTCGGGATCCGGCTGAGCATGTCCCGCACCAGGTGGCCGACCAGCGGCATGTTGGTGCGGATCAGGTTCTCCTGCTCGGCGGCGGACAGGGCCGGCACGGCGGTCGCGGTGTCGGCGGCAAGGTCGGCAGCGGTCGTCATGGTGCTGGTCATGTGAATCCCCCGTGTGTTGTCGGTGGCCCGCGGCGGTGGGCACCGGCTGACAAGGAGAAACTTTGGGTGACGCGGGGTACATGTTCCGGTTGCGCTCAGTTGCCGACCGGTTGCTTCGGATCCGGCGCTCAGGCGGCCCGGGCGGGCACCCGTACGGGGGCGAGATCCCAGACGAAGCGGGCCGGGGCGAAGGCTTCGGCGTACCGGACGCGGGCCTGCGCGCCGAAGTGCCGGGCGGTGCCGGTCGGCAGCTCCGGATCCACCGGCACCGGGGCCTCGGCCAGCGCGGCCAGCTTGCGGTCCAGGAACGGCGAGATGTCGACGAACAGCGCGGGGGCGAACTGCAGAGTCGACCCGCCGGCGTAGTGCAGGATCCGGCTGCTGTGCCGGGCGGCCGACAGCGTGGCCACGGCGGCGGCCCGGTGCTCGGCGTTGGCGTCCTCGGGGGCGTGCACGTAGACCACGTCGGCGTCGACGCCGGTCAGCACGTTCTCGATGGCGGCCACCGTCATCGCCGCGGACGAGATCAGCCCGGGCCACGTCTCGCCGGGCCGCTGGTGACGCGCCCGGCGGTCGTTGCTGCCGCGGGTGTGCCCCCGGCGGTCCCCGGAACGGCGCTCGGCCGCCTGCGGGCCCCAGACCAGCAGGCAGTCGAGCTCGCGGGCGGCGGCCTCGGCCTGCCGGCTGCGTACGGTGTCGGGCCCGTCGCAGGTGAGCACGAGCATGGTGACCGAGTCGCCGGCGGCGCGGTGGGCGGCCAGCGTCCCGGCACAACCGAACTCGATGTCACCGGGGTGCGTACCGACCGCCAGCACGCTGCGGGTCATTCCGGCCTCCGGGGTTCTCGTGCACCGTCGCGGGGGTTCGGCGGTGCTGAGTTGTCCATCGGTCACGGGCGGCACGGCTTGAGGGTTGTGGCGTGATTACGGCACGCTGGTCGGCATGGATCTCACCGACTCCGGCACGACCGTCAACCTGATCGCCGGCGTGGCCATGCTGGCCGGCGTGCTGGGCGTGGTGATCCCGGTCCTGCCCGGCCTGCTGCTGTGCTGGCTGGCGGTGCTGCTCTGGGTGATCCTGGGCGACGCGGACGGCGGCCGCTGGGTGGTCTTCGCCCTGGCCACGGTGGTGGCGGTGGGCGGCACGGTGGTGAAGTACCTGTGGCCCGGCAAGCGGCTCAAGAGCACCGGCGTACCCACGTCGTCGCTGCTGATCGCGGGCGTGCTGGGCATCGTCGGCTTCTTCGTGGTACCGGTGGTCGGCCTGGTGCTCGGCTTCGTCGGCGGCCTGTGGGTGGCCGAGCGCCTCCGGCTGGGCCCGGGCCAGGCATGGCCGTCGACCCGTCAGGCGCTGGGCGCGGTCGGCCTGTCCCTGCTGGTGGAGTTCGCGGCGGCGCTGGGCATCGCGGTGATCTGGGTCTTCGGCCTGCTCGCGACCTGAGCCGGCCTAACGGGGCACCGTGGTGCGGCGCCGTAACCGCCGCCGACGACGCTGGGTGAGCAGCAGGAGCAGCGGGGCGCCGGCCAGCAGCACCGCCATCGTGGCGGCGAGCCCGATGGAAACGCCCCTGTTCGTGGCGGCGCGCACCGCGGTGGCGGCGGGTGGCCCGTCCTTCGCCGCCGGGGCTGGGGCGGCGCTCGCGTCGGTGGCCGTACCGTGGGCATCCGGGCTGTCCGGCTCGACCAGCTTGCCCACCGACGCGTCCTTGGGCAGCGAGAAGCCCCAGTCCAGCAGCGCGGCGCCCTGCTGCCAGCCGCGCAGCGGAGCCGCCTCGGCACCGAGCACGGTGGCGACCAGGCGCCGGCCGTTCCGCTCGGCGCCGCCGACATAGCTGTGCCGGGCCAGCTTGGTGAAACCGGTCTTGCCGCCGAGCGCCCCCGGATAGTTGTAGATCAGCTTGTTCTCGTTCTGGATTTGGAAGCCCCCCTTCTTCAGCTTCTTCTGCGCCGGGATCTGGGCCCGCTCGGTGAGCGCATACTTCCGGAAGTCCGGCTTGGCGAAACACTGCCGGGCGATCAGCGCCAGGTCGTACGCGCTGGTGAACTGCCCCGGCCCGTCCAGCCCCGACGGCGTGGCGGCATGCGTCTGGTAGGCACCCAGCCGCTTCGCCTCGTCGTTCATGGCGGCGACGGTGGCGGGCAGGCCACCCCGGCCACCACCGAGCCGGGCCAGCGTGTTCGCCGCGTCGTTGCCGGAATTGAGAAGCAGCCCGAGCCACAACGTGCTGACCGGATACTTCCCGCCCTTGAGCAACCCGACAGCCGAGCTGTACGGCTCGATGGCCAGGTCGCCGTCGGTGATGGTGGCGACCTGCTTGGGGTCGAGCTTGTCCATGACGGTGGCCACGAGCAGCAGCTTCTGGACGCTCGCGGGGGTGCCGTACACGTGGGGGCCGCAACCGCCGAGAACCTCGCCGGTGTCCAGATCCGCGACCAGCCAGCTGGTCGCGGTCAGAGCGGGCGGGCCCGGGGCGCCGCGCGGGATGACCAGGCCGTCGGTGGCCAGGGCGTCGCCGCCGACCGCGCGCAGGACGGGATCATCCTTGGGCGGGGTGGGGCGGGGCGGGCGGCCCTTGGGCGGCTTGACCTTGGGGCGGGGGCAGGGCACGGGCGCTGTTCGGGCCTGGGCTGCCCGGGCCTGGGCTGCCTGGGCCTCTGCCGCTCGGGCCTCCGCCGGGCCCGCTTGCGCCGCGTTGGTCCGGGCGGCGTTGGTCTGGGCCGCGCCGGCGCGGGCCGCGTGGGCCGGGCCGGTCAGGGCCGCGGTGGCGAGGGTCGCGGCGGCGGTCAGGGCGGCCAGGATCCGTCGCCGGGCCGGGGCAGGGGTGTGGATGAGCCTCACGGCCACACGGCTCCCGCGTCGAGTCGGCGCTGGAGCAGTTGCTCCAGCGGCATGGTCTCACCGTCGCCGCCGCCCGCGCCGACGATCAGCCGGGCCGGGCTGGGGGACACGTCGGCGCCGGAGAACCGGGCGCGCAGTGAGGACGGGACGGACAGGACGTAGTACTGGCCGTCCTCGCCGACGGCCACCGAGCGGTTCGCCTTCAGATACCAGCCGCGCAGGCGGGTGCGATAGGTCGCCCGGCCGTCGAAGGCCCGGGCCCGCAGCACGACGGGCGGCAGGCCGCGTTCGGTCGCCCGGCGCACGAAGTCGGCCAGCAGCTGGCCGGCCTGCTCCGCCTCGGCGGCCCGGCCGGCCTCCAGCGCGGCGCCGTGCCCGGCGACTGCCTGCCGGCGCTGCTCTTCCCAGGCGGCACGGTCGTCGGCGTCCATGGCGACGACCCTAACGGCATCCGCGTGGCCCCAGCCACCCGGGTTTTCCACCCGGGCACAGCTAACCGCGCCGCCCGCCACGATTCCACGGAATAGCGCGGACGCATTAGTGAAGGCGACCGGGGCGATAATTGCCCGGGGTCTCCGTTATTCTGTGAAATTCAGGCGAACAGTTGCGCGCGGAGTGCGTCACAGGCGAGACTGGGCGCGTTCTTCGGATTACGTCAGGAGTCGTTATGGCGCGGCAGGTAATCACGACCCTCATCGACGACCTGGACGGAAAGCCGGCCGATCGGACGGTGGAGTTCAGCCTCGACGGCACGAGCTACACCATCGACCTTTCCGAGGCCAATGCCGGCAAGTTGCGCAAGGCGCTGGACCCGTTCATCGAGGCGGGCACGCGTATCGGCCGGGGCGGTTCCGGCCGTACCGCGGGCCGGCCGTCGAGTGGCACGGGCCGCACGGCGGGCAGCCGCGACGAGAACAGGCTGATTCGCGAGTGGGCGGCCGAGAACGGCCACCAGATCTCCGAGCGGGGTCGCATCCCGCAGAGTGTCAGCAATGCCTATCGGGCGGCCCACGGCCGCTGATCCCTTGTGTTGCCGGGGCCGGACGCAGATGCGTCCGGCCCCGACGCATGCCCCGGCCCGACCTGTCCGTCGCGTCCGGTTGGGCCTGGGGGAGTAACCGGGCGGCCGCCGCTGCCGCACAGATGCAATGGGCACTGCGCCTTGGCCGGCCGGCGTCGCGCCAAGAGGCGCGACCCCGGTAGGAGTGGCCATCGGCAGGGGTGGCGGAGGGCGGCCTTATGGCAGCCAGGCTGGGAGTTCGGCGGAGGACCAGCTGGTGGCCTGGTCGGGATCCTTGGCCGGTGGCCTGGCCGGGAACCCGGGCTTGGCATGGTCGGAAGTCCGGCTTGGCCTGGTGGGGAACCCGGCTTGGCCTGGACGGAAAACCGGCTTGGCTTGTCGGAAGCCCGGCTTGGCCTGGCCGGATACGCGGCTTGGCCTGGCTGAGAACGCGGCTTGGCCTAGCCGGAAACCCGACCACGGCCTGAAGGAAGCGCAGCCTGTTCGGCGCCTTCCCGGTGGCCGGTGGCCGTGGTCGGGTGGAAGGTCTGGTCGGCGGCCCAGTGGGGGTCGCTCCGCGCCTGGTTGGGAGTCCAGCCGGCGATTTGGTGAAGCCTGGTCGGTGGCCGACGGGGGCCGCTGCGCGCCTGGTCGGGAGTCCCACTGGCGGTCCGATGGGGAGACTGGTCAGTGGCCGGTGGTGAAATCCGGCCGGTGGCTGGAGGAGAACCGCTGGCCGGCTGCCTGTCGGAAGCCCGACCCTACGGTTTGGTGGGAAGCCCTGGCCGTCGGCTTATCTGGAAAGCCCGGCCAGGCGCCCGGCCCGCGCCCGGCCAGGCGCCCGGCCCGCGCCCGGCCAGGCGCCCGGCCCGCGCCCGGCCCGCGCCCGGCCGGCCGGCCGGCCGATCGGAAGCGGCCGCTCACCTAATGGAAGCCTGGCCGGTTGCTTCGGAATCCCGGCCGGTGGGCTCATCGGAAGCCCGGCCGGAAGCCTGACCCGGTGGTGCGGTCGGATGCCCTGGCCGTCGAGCTTGTGGGGAAGCCGGACCTGCGGCCCGGTGCAAACTCCGTTCCGAAGCCCGGTGCAAACTCCGGCCCGCACCCCGGCGCAAAGCCGATCGGCGGCCCGGCGGATAGCCCACCTGCACCGGCAAAGGCGCCGGTCAATGGCCCCACAGCCGCCGCGATCACCGCCGGCTCCCACCCCCGGAATAGCCCGTCCCCGAGGAAACGGCGTTCACCCGACCCTGGTGGATCGCGGCCCGCCGGCCGGAGGAATGCCCCTTGCGGCCGCCGCCGCAGCGACGCCGCCCGATCCGCCGACCATCCGCCGTGTCTCCGGTAACGGCAGTGTCTGTGGCTTCGGCCGCACCATCGTCCGAAACTGCGTCAGTCGTCCGGCCGCCCGGCAAACCGCTCCGCGGCTATCCGGCGCACTCACCGCGAAACGTCGGCCACCCGACCCCGCACCTTTGTCCCCCGGCAAGGGTGCGGTGCCCGTCCCGCACCGTGAAAGGCGGCTCGGTCATAGCGCGCACCGCCTCACGAGTACTGGACTTTGAGTCATAGGCATCGCCCTCAATGGGCGCCTGACAAGTGATCTCCGGTGGTGGCATTGAGTATGCGAGTGGTGACAGGAAGGCGAATAGCCGTCCCGGGATAGCGGCAACCGGAAAGATTGCGGTGAGTCCGGTTCAGGCGGCGCGGAGTTTCGGCAGCATCGGCGCCACCGCTTCCAGGATGCGTTCGTCACCGGCGTACCAGCTCGACTTCCGGGGCCAGTGCGTCAGCACGTCGGTGAAGCCCAGCTCCGCCGCCCGCCCCACCGCGTCCGTGAACGCTTCGACGCTGCTCAGCGACAGCACCGGCGACGAGTCGAGGTTGAGATACCTGTCCACGTCGCGGCCGGCTGCCGCGTCGGTGAACCTGGCGCTGACCTCGGCCACCGAACGCCACCAGGCCGCCTCGTCGTCCACCGCCTGCGCTCCGGTGGTCACCCAGCCGTCGCCGTACCGGGCCGCCAGGCGCAGGGCGCGGGGGCCGTTCGCCGCCACCACGAGCGGCGGGCGGGGCCGCTGGACCGGGCCGGGGATGCTGCGGGCGTCCACCGCCTTGTAATACGTACCCGTGAAGTCGGCCTTGTCGTTCTCCAGCAGCCGGGTGAGCAGCTCGAGGAACTCGGCGAAGCGGTCGACCCGTTCCCGGGGGCTCAGCTCGGCCGCGCCCAGCACCGCCGCGTCGAAGCCGGTGCCGCCCGCGCCCACGCCGAGCAGCAGCCGGCCCTGGGAGATGTCGTCCAGGGCGGTGATCTCGCGGGTGAAGTGCACCGGGTGGCGGAAGTTCGGCGAGGCCACGAAGGTGCCCAGGCGGATCCGGCGGGTCACCATCGCCGCCGCCGTCAGGGTCGGCACGGCGTCGAACCACGGACCGTCGACGAGGTCGCGCCAGCCCAGGTGATCGTAGGTCCAGGCGTGGTCGAAGCCGTACTCCTCGGCCAGGCGCCAGCGGCGGCCGGCCACGGACCAGCGTTCGTCGGGAAGGATCACGATGCCGATACGCACGCGAGGACGCTACCTCACGCCGAGCGCAGACTGTCCTCGTCGCCCGGTGCCGCAGCCGGGCCGGCCGCCGCGTCGAACGCCGCCATCGCCCGGACCAGCTCCTGGCGGCTCGTCGGGCTCATCCGTTCGAGCACCTCGGCCAGGGCGGACCGGCGGCGTTCGCGCAGGTCCTCCAGCAGGCGCTGAGCTGTCGGGGTGAGCAGCAGCCGGACCTCGCGGCGGTCCCGGGGGTCCGGCACCCGGCGCAGCAGGCCGGTGGCCTCCAGCCGGTCGCAGAGCCGGCTGGCCGAGGACGGCACCACGTCGAGGGCCTCGGCCAGGCGGCTCATGTTCGTGTGCGCCCCGCGCGAGATGATCGTCAGTACGCGCAGCTGCGCCGGGGGCACGGCCGGCGACTGCGCGAGCCGGGCGCTCTCCAGGACGCCCAGCAGCGACTCCACCGTCGACTCCAGCGCCGCTGCGACGTCCGTGACGCGATCCATGCCGGTCCTCTGTTTGCTCAAAGTCGGGGCATTTCGGCCTACCAGGTCATGGCCTCTCTCAGCCTGGACCACGTCGGTCATCGCCGCCAGTCGAGGCAGACGGTGACCGCGTCGTCGTCCGGATCGGCGCCCGCGTGATATTCGCGCAGACCCCGCATAACCGTACCCACTGCCTCGGTGGCGGGCTGCAGGCGCGTCCGGCGCAGCGCGGTCAGCAGGGCGGTCTCCCCGTACGGGGCCCGCCCGCCCGGCGTGGCGGCGTGCACCCCGTCGCTGACCACGAGCAGCCGGTCGGCCGGTTCGAGCCGGAACCGCTGGATCTCGTACCGGGTCTCGCCGAACATGCCCAGCGGCAGCTGCTGCTCCAGGACCACCGGCTGGATGTCCCGCTCCCGGGCGATGACGGCGCGGGGGGAGCCGGCGTCGACCGCGGCCACGTGCCCGCCGATCAGGTCGATCTCCAGCAGCAGGGTGGCGGCATGGGCGGCGCCGCCGTACCGGGCGTGGATGGCGTCGCCGGCCAGTTCGGCCTGTTCGACGATGTCGGCGCCGGAGCGGCGGGCGTTGCGCATCGCGTTGACCGCGACGGTGGTGAGCACCGCGGCGTCGAGGCCGTCACCGGCCCCGTTGAGCACGGTGATGGTGAGCCGGTCGTCGGACAGGGTCCAGTCGAAGTGGTCGCCGAAGACCGTGTACGCGGGCTCCAGCTGCCCGGCGACCAGGAAGCGCTCGTCGCCCAGCGAGCGCCCCGGCAGCAGTTCCCATTGCAGCTCGGCCGCCATGGTGAGGCGTTCCCGGCGGATCACCCGGCGGTAGCGGTCGGTGACCGCGTCGGCGGCCCGCAGGGCGACGGCGAGCTCGTCGGCGACCGCCGAAAGGTCGCTGGTCAGCCCGGTGCCTGAGGGCAGGGAGGTCTCGACGGCGAGCACGCCGAGGCGTTCGCCCCAGACGGTCAGCGGCAGGTAGGCCCGGTTGGCGTCCGCGGCGATGTCGACCAGCGGCCGCTGGCTGCCGAAACAGCGCACGGCCAGGGCGTTGCCGGGCGGCCCGCCGGGCTCGAGCAGCGGCCACAGGCCGGTCAGGGTCAGGTCGCCGAGCAGCACCTCGACCCGGCCGGCCGCGTACTGCCGGCGCAGGTGGTCCGCCACGGCCTCGGGAAGCCGGTCGGGCGGCGCCGCGCGCAGCAGCGCTCCGACGCGCGTCGGACGGTCGGTCAAGGTTGACCTCTTCTCCCTCAGGGCGCGGGGCAGCAACGAACAGCAATATTTGCTGTACGGCAAGGATGATAGGGGCACAGCGGAGCGGCCCGGCAGCGGGCAGTGAGGCCGGGCGGATCAAGGGATACGGCGGTGCGGCGGTACGGCGGGTCGCTCAGTGCGCGCCCGCACCGCCGGCCAGCGCGAAGGACTTCTCGAAGTGGATGAGGCTGCCGTTGCGCGGGGTCGACTGCATCCGGACGTTGTCGCTCAGTGCCTTGATGAGAAACAGCCCCCGGCCGCGCTCGCTGTTCGGACCGGGGTCGTCGACCGCGCTCGCGTCGAAGCCGGCGCCGTTGTCGGCGACGTCGATCGCGCAGCGGTCCTCGGCCACGTCCAGGCGGACCTCGATGCCGTCCGCGCCGGTGGCGTGCTTGACCACGTTGGCGCACGCCTCGGTCAGGGCCAGCTCCAGATCGTCGCCGTCCTGGCGGTCGACCTGGAACGCCGACAGGGCACACCGCAGCAGCCGGCGCACCGCGGGCACGCTGTCGACCTCACGCGGCAGATTGAGCCGTACCGAGATACGCATGCGACTCCTCCCCCCGTTGTCGACCTGGCGCCTGCCCGGTCCGCTGACAGTGGTGTTCCCGCCGGACGGCCCGGCTAATCCCGGTACGGGCGATCCGGCTTCCCAGCGGTTCGGAACCAGCCGTCCGAAGTTCTTGTTATCGCAGGCCGTTCGGGCGGTCTCCCTTCCCGTGGTCGGCGAAACGGCCGCCGCGCGCAATGATCGAGGCTCCACGGGAAGAGGTCAGGACTCTGATGGCGTTTCAACCGGACACCGCGACGGTGGTCGCCGCCCGCGCCGGCGACCCGGCCGCGGTCGACCGCCTGGTCGCCGGGTATCTGCCGCTGGTCTACACGATCGTCGGCCGGGCCCTGGACGGGCACGCGGACGTCGACGACGTCGTGCAGGACACCATGCTGCGCGTCCTGCGCAACCTCGGTGATCTGCGCGAACCCGAGGCGTTCCGGTCCTGGCTGGTAGCCATCACCGTGCGTCAGGTGCGGGAGCGCTACCGGGTGCGCCGGTCGGCGCCGGACACGCTGCTGCCCGACGACGTCCGCGACCCGGGAGCCGATTTCACCGACCTGGCGATCACCCGGCTGGAGCTGGCCGGTCAGCGCCGGGAGACCGCCGAGGCCACCCGCTGGCTCGACGAGGACAACCGGGAGCTGCTCTCGCTGTGGTGGCTGGAGGCCTCCGGCGAGCTGACCCGGGACGAGATCGTCGCCGCGACCGAGGTGACCCGCCAGCACGCGGCGGTACGCATCCAGCGGATGAAGGGCCAGCTGGAGACGGCCCGGGTGGTGGTGCGCGCGCTGGCCGCCAACCCGCCGTGCGCGGATCTGGCGCTGGTCACCGCCGAGTGGGACGGCCGGCCCGGTGCCCTGTGGCGCAAGCGCATCGCCCGTCACACCCGTGACTGCCGGCAGTGCTCACCGGCCTGGTCGGGCCTGGTGGCAGCGGAACGGCTGCTGGTCGGCATGGCCCTGGTGCCGCTGCCGCACACGCTCAGCAGCGGTGCCCTCTCCGCCTTCGGAGGGGCGCAGGCCGGTTCGCACGTCGCGCACGCGGTCTCGGGCAAGGCGCTGGCCGCCAAGATCGCCGTCAAGGGCAGCGTCGGCGTGGGCCGCCGGGTGCTCACCGCGATGCTGGCGACCGGCACGGTGGCCGGTGGAGGGGCGGCCGTGGTCGTGTACTCCAACGCCGACAAGCCGGTCGCCAACGCGGCCGTGATCTCCACCGCCGCGCCCACGCCCCGGCTGTCCCTGCCGGCCGCGCCCACGCCCAGCGCCACCTCGGTGTCGCCGTCGGCCAAGCCCTCGCCGACGAAGAAGAAGACCAAGGCGCCCGTCGTGCCGGTGCCGGCCACCGCGACCTCGGCCAAGAAGGGCGTCGGCACCTGGCAGTTCGACGGCATCAAGGGCGCGCTCGACGATGTCGGCGCCGGCTGGTACTACAACTGGTCCCCCGACAACGACTCCATGCCGGGGCCGGCCGACGTCGAGTTCGTGCCGATGATCTGGGGCAAGGCCAACGTGACGGCCGGGACCCTGGCCAAGGCGAAGCGCGAGGGTGACGTGCTGCTCGGCTTCAACGAGCCGGACATGGGCGGGCAGGCGAACATGAGCGTCGAGGACGCCCTGGCCGCGTGGCCCGAGCTGCAGGCGACCGGCCTGCGGCTGGGCAGCCCGGCCGTCGCCTACGGCGGCGACACCGCCGGCGGCTGGCTGGACCGGTTCATGAAGGGCGCGAGGGAAAAAAATCTGCGCGTCGACTTCATCACGGTGCACTGGTACGGCTCGGACTTCAGCGACGCCGCGGTCGGGCAGTTCCTCGGTTACGTCGACGCGGTGCACGCCCGCTACGACCTGCCGGTCTGGGTCACCGAGTACGGCCTGATGAACTTCACCGGTTCCCCGAAGTACCCCACGGGCGCCCAGGAGGCGGCCTTCATCAAGGGCACCACGACCGGCATGGAGAAGCGTTCCTTCGTCGAGCGGTACGCGTGGTTCGGGCTGCCCGCGGTGGGTGACAGCGTCGACTTCGGTCTCTACAAGGACGCCTCCACCCCGACCGAGGCGGGCAAGGCGTACAAGGCCGCCGGGTAGCGCCGCGGGATAGGGTCGGATCATGATTCGGTTCGGCTACAAGGCATCGGCGGAGCAGTTCGCCCCGCGCGAGTTGCTCCGCTACGGCATCCAGGCCGAGCAGCAGGGCTTCGACTCGGTGTTCGTCAGCGACCACCTGCAGCCGTGGCGGCACGACGGCGGGCACGCCCCCGCCGCGCTGCCCTGGCTCGGCGCGCTGGCCACCAGCACCGAGCGGGTCCTGCTCGGCACCAGCGTGCTCACCCCGACGTTCCGCTACCACCCCGCGGTGGTCGCCCAGGCGTTCGCCACCCTCGGCTGTCTGGCGCCCGGCCGGGTCATCCTCGGGGTGGGCTCGGGGGAGTCCCTCAACGAGGTGCCGCTCGGCCTGCAGTGGCCGGACGGCAAGGAGCGCTTCGCCCGCCTCAAGGAGGCGGTCACCCTGATCCGCCGGCTCTGGAGCGAGGACCGGGTGACCTTCGAGGGCACCTTCTACCGCACCGAGCTGGCCACCATCTACGACAAGCCGGAGCAGCCGGTGCCGATCTACATCGGCGCCTCCGGCCCGGCCGCGACCCGGCTCGCCGGGCGCATCGCCGACGGGTTCATCACCACCAGCGGCAAGGGCATCGAGCTCTACACCGACACGCTGCTGCCGGCCGTCCGCGAGGGCGCCGAGAAGGCGAACCGGTCCCTCGACGACGTCGACCTGATGATCGAGGTCAAGGTCTCCTTCGATCCGGACCTCGAGCAGGCCCGCAACGACACCGCCTACTGGGGTGCGCTGGCGCTCTCGCCGGAGGAGAAGACCGGCGTGGAGGACCCGATCGAGATGCAGCGGCGGGCGGACGCGCTGCCGGTGGACCGTACGGTCACCCGCTGGATCGTCTCGTCGGAGCCGGAGGAGCACGCGGCGAAGGTCGCCGAGTACCTCGACATGGGTTTCAAGCACCTGGTCTTCCACGCGCCGGGCCCGGACCAGGACCGCTTCCTCCGGGTGTACGGCGAGCAGATCCTGCCCCGCCTGCGCGACCGCGTGGCCCAGGGCTAGTACCCCCGGTAGTTCTCGCCCGGCACCGCCCGCAGGTGCGCCGGGCCGTCCCAGCGCTCGTCCCGGCCCTCGCCCTGGATCACGGTGAGGTCCGGGCGGCCGGGCTCGCCGCCGCGCCGCCGCACCGGCCGCCGGCCGTCGCGGGCCCGGCTCTCCCGGACGTCGCGGGGATCCCGGATGTCACGGTCCCGGCCGGGCGGGGGCACCGAGTGCCGGGCCGCGTGCCGCCCGGTCGGCTCGTCCGGGTAGGGGCCCGGCCGGGCCGCCGGCACCTCGAACGCGGCCTCCGGAGGAGCTTCGTAACGAGCCCGCCGCGGCGTCTCGAAGCGAGCTTCCCGCGGTGCCTCGAAGCGAGCCGCCCGGGAGACCTCGTAGCGCTGCGGGGCCGGGCGGCGGCCGATCCGCCACCGGCGGACGTACTCGCTCCACGCGGTCCGCAGGGCGCGCAGCGCCGCGGGCAGGACCCGGCGGGGCCGGTCGTCGCCGTGGATGCGGGGGTAGCCGACCGTGGCGACCTCCACCACCCGCAGGCCCTGGGTCGCCAGCCGCAGCGTGGTCAGGGTGTCGATCTCGGGTCCCTCGCCCCAGGCCGGCCGGCCGCGCTTGGGCCCGCGTGCGTCCGGGGCCGGCAGCTCCAGCGCCGGCAGCAGCTCGCGCCAGTAGGCGTTGTAGGCGCAGCTGAGGTCGGTGAAGCGGGTGCCGAAGAAGAGGTTGACGACCCGGCACAGCAGCGCGTGCCCGAAGCGTTCGGCCGCGCTCGCGTCCCGGTGGTCGCCGCCCGGCCGCAGCCGCGAGCCGTGGGCCGCCTCGGCCCCGGAGAGCAGGGCGTCCACGAAGCGGGGGATCTCCTGCGGGTCGGCCGAGCCGTCCGCGTTGAGCGTGACCACGATGTCGCCGGTGCTCGCGGCGAAGCCGCAGACCAGCGCGTTGCCCTTGCCCGTGCGGGTCTGGCGGACCACGACCACGTCGGGGCGGACCTCACGGGCCACCGCCACGGTGTCGTCGCGGGACCGGCCGTCGACCACGACGACCTCGTCCACCGGCGGCAGGTTCTCCAGGATCAGCGGCAGGTTGTGCTCTTCGTTGAGGGCGGGGATCACGACGGTCACGGTGGGCGACCACGAGGCGTGGTTCGCCGGCTGTCGCGGCGCGGGAGGCATGGCGGTGGCTCCTCGGCGGGTGCGGTTCGGAGGTCATCGGGGGGACCGGGCAACAACTTACCAATCGATTACGGTGCGTCAACTGGTGACGGGAGTGACTCCGGGGCCGGCGGCCGACAGTCATGAATGTGCAGCTCCGGTGCTCCTTTACCGGTTAAGCAGTCGAGAATCGTGACACATCGCCCATTGCTCTGTGTGACGAAAGGGCGGAGTGCGGCACCCCTAAAACCGGCAATACAGGCACGGGTGAATCCGTACGGTGATGGATGGGGGGATAAGGTTCGCCGACGGCCGCCGCTTCCAGGGCCGGTCGGCCACCCGAGCGTGGAGAGGAAATGTCTCAGTGAAACTGGGTCTGCACATCGCCGATTTCACCTGGCCCGAGGGTGCGCCGCGGCTGGGGCCGGTGCTGGCCGACGTGGCCACCGCGGCCGACGAGGCCGGCTTCGACCGGATCAGCGTCATGGACCACCTGTGGCAGATCTTCGGCACGCCGGAGCACGAGATGCTGGAGGCGTACACCGCGCTCGGCTTCCTGGCCGCGCACACCCGCCGCGCCAAGCTGCTCACCCTGGTGACCGGCGTCGTCTATCGCGACCCCGGCCTGCTGGTCAAGGCCGTCACCACCCTCGACGTGCTCTCCGGCGGCCGGGCCATGCTCGGCATCGGCGCCGCCTGGAACGAGGAGGAGTCCCGGGGTCTGGGCCTGTTCTTCCCGCCCACCGCGGAGCGTTTCGAGCGCCTCGAGGAAGCCCTGCAGATCTGCCTGCGGATGTTCCACGGCGACGAGGCACCCTACGACGGCAAGCACTACCAGCTCGGCCGCCTGCTCAACTCCCCGCTCCCGCTGTCGAAGCCGCACCCGCCGATCCTGATCGGTGGAAGCGGTGAGAAGAAGACGCTGCGCTTCGTGGCCAAGTACGCCGACTCGTGCAATCTCTTCGGCGTCCCGGAGATCGAGCACAAGCTCGACGTGCTGCGGCAGCACTGCGTCAACGAGGGCCGCGACTACGACACCATCGAGAAGACGGTGCTGCTCAACCTCGACCCGGGGGAGAAGGGCGAGCGTGTCGGAGAGGTCATCGCCGATCTGACCCGCTACGCCGGTCTCGGTTTCTCGGTCGGGCACGGCATGATCGCCGGCGTCACCGATCTGCGCAAGATCGAGACGCTGCGCACCGAGGTCATGCCGGCGATCGAGGCGCTGTGACGGTGCAGGCTGTGGTCTTCGACCTCGACGGCGTCATCATCGACACCGAGGAGGTCTGGGAGGAGGTGCGCCGCGGCTACGTCGCCGAGCACGGGCGCGAGTTCCTCCCCGACACCCAGACCCGGATGATGGGGATGAGCACCGGCGAGTGGTCCACCCACCTGAGCGCCGAGGTCGGCGTGCCGCGCACCCCGGAACAGGTCGCCGCGGACGTGCTGGCCCGGATGGCCGAGCGCTACCGGTCCGCGCTGCCGCTGATCCCCGGCTCGGTCGAGGCCGTCCGGCGGCTGGCCGGACGCTTCCCGGTCGCCCTGGCCAGCTCGTCCGCCCGGATCCTCATCGACCAGGTCCTGGAGACGGCCGGGCTGGCCCGCACGTTCCGGGTGACGCTGTCCACCGAGGAGGTTCCGCGCGGCAAGCCGGCGCCGGACGTCTATCTGGCCGCGGTCGAGCGCCTCGGCCTGACCCCGGAGGTCTGCGCGGCGGTCGAGGACTCCAGCAACGGCCTGCGGTCGGCGGCCGCGGCGGGGCTCGCGGTCATCGCGGTGCCGCACGGGGTCTACCCGCCCGCGGCCGACGCTCTGGCGTTGGCGAGCCTGGTCATCGACGGTCTGGACGAGCTCACGGCCGAGGCGGTCGAGAAGCTCCGCTGAGCGGTTCTCCGGGCCGGCCCGTGCGGCCGGCCCGGGACCCCGCCTCCGGGTAGGCGGGCAGGTCGATGCCGCTGCTGCGGTCGCCGGCGATCTTGTACGTCATGGTCATGAACCACGCCCGGTTGTGCAGCCAGTTGCGGATGGCCAGGCCGTGCGCCGTCTTCGGGGCCAGGAACCGGCCCGCGCCCGCACCGCCCTTCTGCGCGCGCTTGGCGAAGCGGCTGATCCGGTCTTCGTAACGGGGGAACGCCACGGTGTGGTCGCCGTCCGCCGCGGCCAGTTCACCGGCCAGCGTGTACGCCGCCACCAGCGCCGTACCGTTGCCCATGCCGCCGATGGTGGCCCCGCACGCCGCGTCGCCGACCAGGGCGATCCGCCCCCGCGACCACGGCTCGATGTCCACCCGGCAGATCTGGTCGAAGTAGAGGTCGTCGGCGGTGTCCAGGGCGGCCAGCATGCGCGGCACCTTCCAGCCGAGGTCCGCGAAACGCTCGCGCACCAGCTGCTTCTGGGCGTCGAGGTCGTGCCGGTCGTAGGCCAGCTCCGGCGATGCGAAGGTGACGAACGCGCCGGCCCGGGCCGGGTCCCGGTGATCGCCGCCGATCGAGGCCAGCCGCCCGGGGGTGTTGTAGTTCAGCGTGTCGCGGCCCAGGCCGAGGTGGTTGGGCATCGTCCAGCCGGCCACGTAGTAGCCGAGATGGGAGACGTACCGCCGTTCCGGGCCGAAGGTCAGCCGGCGGACGTTCGAGTGCACCCCGTCGGCCCCGATGACCAGGTCGAAGGTGCGCTGCCGGCCGGAGGCGAAGGTGACCTCGACGCCGTCCGGCGTCTCGTGCAGGGCCGCGATGCTGTCGCCGAAGAGGTACTCGGTGTGCTCGCCGGCCGCGCAGAGGATCCGGGACAGGTCACCGCGCAGGATCTCGACCTCACCGCCGGCGAAGTCGGCGGGCATCTCCATGGTCCGCTGCCCGTCCGCGGTGACGAAGCGCATCGCGGTGCCGCCGGTCTGCACCTCGCGCAGCGCGTCCAGCACGCCCATCCGCTCGAGCAGGCCCAGGTGGACCGGGCCGCGGAAGTCGACGGCGTTGCCGCCGGTGCGCAGGGCCGGGGCGATCTCGACGATCGTCGGCCGGAAGCCGTGGTGGCCCAGCCAGTAGGCCAGGGCGGGCCCGGCGATGCTCGCGCCCGAGATCAGGACCGTGCCGGTCATGGTGGCTCCAAACTGTGTCCATAGGTATCAGTTATTTCTGTGTACGGTAGAGACAGTTGTCGCCGGAGCGCAAGAGGGTTGTCCGATGTCAGTGGAGTTCCTGTGGGGCGGGCGGGCCCAGCCCACGCGCGGGCCCAAGCCGGCGCTGACCCTGGAGAGCATCACGGACGTCGCGATCGCGGTCGCCGACGCGGAGGGCCTGGCCGCCGTCTCCATGCAGCGCGTCGCCGCCGAGCTCGGCAAGACCAAGATGTCGCTCTACCGCTACCTGCCGGGCAAGGCGGAGCTGGTGGCCCTGATGATCGAACGGGCGATCGGGGAGCCGCCGGTGCTGTCGGCCGGCTCCTGGCGCGGCGCGCTCACGCAGTGGTCGGAGCAGCTCTTCGCGGCCTACCTGCGGCACCCGTGGTCGGTCGACGCCACGGTCGGGCGGCGTCCGCTCGGCCCGCGCGAGCTCGGCTGGATGGAGTGCGCCCTGGCCGCCCTGGGCTCAGGGTCCGGGCTCACCGGGGCGGAACGGCTGGACGCGATCGCGGTGCTGGCCGGGCACGCCCGGATGCTGGCGCAGCAGTCCGCCGCCCGGCTCGACGAGCACGGGATGAACGCCGCGATGACCGAGGTCATGACCCTGCACGGCGCGCGCTTCCCGCAGCTGACCGCGGCCATGCGCGAGACGGCCGTCGAGGGCGGCCAGGACCAGGCGTTCGCCTTCGGCCTGGACCGCATCCTCGACGGCCTCGCCGCCCTTATCGACCGGCGCTCGGCGCGCAGCTGAGCCGGGCGTCGGCCCAGTCCGCGTGGTCGAAGTTGCGGCCGTCCCCGCCGTCGGTGGCCCGCAGGGTCAGGATCCGCACGCCGGTGACATCGACGCTGAGCGCGGCGCCCGGATCGGCGCTGCGCCGGATCCCGGTCGCGGCCAGCGTCCGCGCGTCGCCGAGCACCTGGAAGTCCACGGAGCCGGACTGGGTCACCTCGTCGTCGATGCCGGCCACCGCGGTGAAGCCGGTGCAGGCACCGCCCAGCCAGACCGTGATCTCGCCGGGGGCGTGCATGCCGAGGCCCTTGGCGTACACGGTGCCGCGGATGGTCAGCGGCCGGCCGTCACCGCGGTCGGCCTCCCCGTTGGACCGGTCGCGCTCGACCGGCCCGTACCCGTTGGTCTCGCTCAGGAACGGCAGGTCGCTGACCGCCGGGGTGCCGGCCGGGTCGGCCGGCGGCACCAGGACCCGGACCGCCTGCTCGACGTGCACCGGCCGGCGGCTTCCCGGGGCGTCGGGCGAGCCCGGATCGGCCGGGAAGGTGAAGTCCGCCGCGACCGGCAGGTCGGTGAAGCCGGTGGCGAGACCGGCCGGTGCGGTGAGCCGCCAGGTGCCGCGCAGGGTGTCGCCGCCGCGCATGGTGGCATCGCGGACGGCCGCGCCGGAAACGGTCCAGCCCGCCGGCGGTACGGGCGCCAGCGTCACTCCGGTGATCGGCCCACCGGCGGGCAACGTGAACGTCGCCGACACCGACACCGTCCCCTCCGGACGGACATCCGCGCTCGCCGGGTCCACGGTCAGCGTCGTGGCGGGCACCCGCCGCACAGGCCGATCACAGGTCGCCGACCCGGTGTACGCGCACAGCACGGTGACGAACCCGCCGTTGGTGCGCTCCGGCACGGTCAGCGTGTCGCCGCGACGCACGATCCGGCTCTCCCGCACCAGCCCGCCGTCGCCGTCGCGCAGCGTCTCGGCCAGGTAGCGCCCGCTGCCCAGGAACGCGAGCGGGGTGCTGAACGTCTTGGCGGCCACCGCGGAGATGCCGCCGACGTACCAGCGGTCGTCGTGGCGCCGGGCGATGACGGCCTCCTGGCCGGGTGCACCGGCGAGCAGCTTCGTCTCGTCCCACACGGTCGGCAGCTGGCTCAGCGTCCGCAGGGCCTCGGGATGCGACTCGTACGTCTCGGGCTTGTCGGCCGGGTGCTGCCAGCCGGACTCGTAGACCACCGCGAGGGCCACCTCGTGCGCGTCGGTGGTGTCCCGGTCGGCCACCACCCAGGTCACCGGCGTGTAGTCCATGCCACCGACGACGTTGCGCGTGAACGGGAACATCGTGTTGGTGGCGGCCCGGGTCCGGAACTGCTCGGCGCCGCGGATCCCCTCCAGCGTCATGACGTGCGGCCAGGTGCGCTGGATGCCGCGCGGGATGGTCGCGCCGTGGAAGTTCACCATCAACTTGTGGGCGGCGGTGGCGGCCAGGATGTCGTCGTACCACCGGAAGCGGGCCTGGCTGTCCGAGTCCATGAAGTCCACCTTGACCCCGGCCACCCCCCACGACTTGAGCAGCGGCAGCATGGTGTCCCGCTCCTGCGCGGTGTCCAGCGCGGTCCAGTGGAACCAGAGCAGCACGTCGACGCCGCGGGCCCGGGCGTAGCGGACCACGCCGGGCACCCAGTCGGCGCTCCAGCCCTCGTCGATGAGCACGTAGGGCCAGCCGTTGCGGGCGGCGAAGTCGATGTACTGCCGTTGCCGCGCCGGGTCGCCCGGGCTGCTGTGCTCCGAGAGCCAGGACCAGGCGGTGGTGCCGGGCCGCACCCAGGAGGTGTCGGTGAGCTTCGCCGGCGGGGCCAGGTCGTCGACCAGCATCGAGCCGGTGACGGTGGCCAGATCGCCGACGATCGCCGTACGCCAGGGGGTGGCCAGCCGGCCGGTCGCCACGATCTGCGGGTCGGCGAGCTTGATCGCGTACGCGCCCGAGCCGGTGCTGTGGGTCAGCCGGGCGCCGGAGTAGCGACCGTCCACGTCGGACTCGGTGATGAGGGCGTAGTTGCCGCCGACCCGGAACAGCGACGGAAAGCCGTAGTCACCGGTGGCGGCCGCGCCCGCGGTGGTCTGCACCCGCTCGTTCTCGTAGTTGGGGGAGTACGGCAGCAGCCATGCAGGTGCGTCGGCCGGCAGCGAGAACGACGACGTCTCCCCGGTGATCGTGCCACCGGCCGGCAGCACGTACCGGTAGGCGGCGCCCTCGGCCGAGACCCGCACCACGACGTCCAGGCGGGCCCCGCCGGCGCCGGTGAAGGCGAACGTCGACTCGGTGAGCGTGACGTCGCGGACCAGCTGCTTGCCGGTGGTCTTGGTGTACCGCTCGCGGACCGTACGGTTGCCGCGCGACACGAAGCTCAGCCCCGCGCCGAGGTCGGCGGTGGTGGTGACGAGGCCGATCGGTGCCGGGGGCAGCACGGCCGTGCCGGCCCGGTCGACCCCGAAGCTGAGCCGGCCGGCCTCGTCGAGGGCGAGCCGCGCGTCGACCGCGGCGCCCGGGCCTCTCACGGACCAGGACAGCGGCTCCGCGGCGGCCGCCGGAGCGGCCAATGTGGTGGCAGCCAGGGCCGCACCGAGCACAGTGGAGGACAGTCGCCGTAGGCGCATCGAATCTCCTTCGCGTCGAAGGATGACCATATTTCACACGCGTTACGGAGATCCAGAATAATATTTGTTACCGTCGATCGGGCCCGGCGGGATACGCCGGGCCCGATGCCTGGCTACTGCGGAAGCTGCCGGCGGTCGGCCGGAGCGCGCCGTTCCGCCGGGCTGACCGGCGCGGTGCTGACGGTCGCGTCGGCCGGGGCCGGCGTGAGCGTGGCGCGGCCGGTGACCGGCAGGTTCAGGCGGCTGGCGGCCAGGTCGACCCGCACGGTGGCCCCGGTGTTCGGCGCCTCGGTGAATTCCGGGTCGCTCTGGGTCAGGACCAGGCCCAGGGTGTGCCCGGCCGCGACCGTCACGTCGTAGGCGCTGAGCGGGACCGTCACGGTGTACCAGCGGTCCGGCCGCAGCGGCGTCGTGAAGCGCAGCGACACGTGGTGCGCGGCGTCCAGCCAGCCGCGGGTCAGCACCTCGTGGTCGGAGGTCACCACCCGCTCGGCGACGTCTCGGTAGCAGGCGTCGTCGGCCGCCGTCGATGCTCCCCAGCACGACTCCGTCGCCAAGGTCCGCACACCTTCACCGCTGCCGTAGTCCACCCGGGTGCCGGTGCCGTAGTCGACCAGCTTGGCGGTGAGCTGGGTCGTCGGGCGGTCGACGCGGACCCGCAACCGGACGGACGGGGAGCCGGAGATGCGCAGCGGCGCGCGCAGCGGCCCGTAGAGCACGGCGAGCCGGCCTTCGACCTCCTCCGACGGCGACGCCACGGCCGCGTCCTCGGTCAGCGACGCGTCGGTGTACGAGGCCACCGCCGACCCCAGCGGCACACTGACCTTGCGGGTGCCCGGCAACGGCCAGTTCCGGGCCGCGGTGAAGACGCCGGGTGCCGTCTCGATCGTCGCCCGCGGCTGGGCCATGACGCCGTTGTGCAGGCCCTGCAGCCAGTAGTCGAACCACTGGTGCAGGGTGTCGACCCACTCCGCGCGGCGGACGTCGAACGGGTCCACGTGCCCGGTGCGGTGCAGCCAGATCTTGCGCGGCACGCCCTGCTCGGCCAGCTCCTGCCACCAGGCCGCGAACTGCGGCGTGGCCACGTTCAGGTCGTTGAGGCCGTGCACCACGAACACGCTCGCCCGGACCCGGCCGGCGGCCGGACGGTAGTCGCGGGCGCGCCAGAACGCGTTGTAGTCACCGGTGTCGTCCGCGCTGTCGGTGGCCAGCGAGGAGGTCACCGCCGCGCACTCGGTGAGCCGGTCGCTGACCACGGACTGCAGGTAGTTCGGGTAGCCCGAGGAGCGCAGAGAGCCGTGGTAGCGCATGTAGTCGTACCAGCTGGAGATGGCCGAGATCGGCACGATGGTCTCCAGGCCCCGCACCCCGGTGGCGGCGACGCCGTTGGCCACCGAGCCGTCCCAGGACTTGCCGATCATGCCGACCTTGCCGGTGCTCCAGGCGCGGGCCGAGACCGGGGTGCCGTCGGCGGTGAAGCCCCGGGCCCGCCCGTTGAGCCAGTCGATCGCCGCGCGGGCCCCGGCCACCTCGGCCGGGCCGCCGACGTCCTCGCAGCCCGTCGAGCGGCTGGTGCCGCTGAGGTCGACGGCGGCGAAGGCGTACCCGCGGGGCACGAAGTAGTTGTCGTAGAACAGCGGTGCCTTGCTGATCACGCCCTGGGCGTCGTACTCCTTGAGCTCGCCCTCGTTGCCGCGGCCGCAGCAGGCGTAGTAGGGCGAGGCGTCCATGATGATCGGCACCTTGACGCCGGCGGCCGTGCGCGGGCGGACCAGGTCGACCGCGACCCGGTCGGGCACGCCGTCCTGGTCGGCGTCGGTGGGGGTCTGGACCCACACGCTCTCGCGGATCGCGTCGGCGTAGTCGTAGACGGGCACGGTCTCGCCGCCGCGCACGAAGGGCGGGGTGGCCGAGGCGGGTGCGGGCCCGTTCAGGAACCCGGCGAGCACGACAAGTGCGACGAGCAGAGCTCGGGGTACGGCAACCGGCATGGCGGTCCTTCCGGGAACGATGGACATCCACGCCATTCGATCGCATGACGGGCCCCGGGTGAAGGAGGATCGGGCAATTTACCTGGATGGCACAACCAGGTGTGAAGGATCTTCATGACGGGTATCGCCGCGGGGACTGCACAGGAGGTGCCCGTGGAGACGCTCGCGGCTGAAGGGCTACGGCTCGATCTCGACGTATTCGACTACCTGATCCTCGCGATCTATTTCGCGACCGTCCTGGGCGTCGGCTTCGCCGCCCGAAGAGCGATCAAGACCAGCGCCGACTTCTTCCTGTCCGGCCGGTCGATGCCGGCCTGGGTCACCGGCCTGGCGTTCGTGTCGGCCAACCTGGGTGCCCTCGAGATCATCGGCATGGCCGCCAACGGCGCCCAGTACGGCCTGATGACCCTGCACTACTACTGGATCGGCGCCGTACCGGCCATGGTGTTCCTGGGCATCGTGATGATGCCCTTCTACTATGGCTCCAAGGTCCGCAGCGTTCCCGAGTTCCTGCGGCTGCGGTTCAACCGCCCGACCCACCTGTTCAACGCGCTGAGTTTCGCGCTCGCCCAGGTGCTGATCGCCGGCGTCAACCTCTACGCCCTCGCCCTGGTCCTGGACGCCCTGCTCGGCTGGCCGCTCTGGCTGTCGATCGTGATCGGCGCGGCCATCGTGCTGCTCTACATCGGGATCGGCGGGCTCTCCTCGGCGATCTACAACGAGGTGCTGCAGTTCTTCGTCATCCTGGCCGGGCTCATCCCGATCACCATCGTCGGCCTGGTCAAGGTCGGCGGCATCAACGGCCTCTTCGACGCGGTCCGGGACAGCAAGCTCGGCGAGGCGGCCCTGCACACCTGGCAGGGCACGGCCGGCTCGGACAACCCGCTGGGCGCGAACTGGATCGGCATCGTCTTCGGCCTGGGCTTCGTGCTCTCGTTCGGCTACTGGACGACGAACTTCGCCGAGGTGCAGCGGGCGCTCTCGGCCAAGGACATGAGCGCCGCCCGGCGCACCCCGATCATCGGCGCCTTCCCCAAGCTGCTGATCCCGGTGGTCACGGTCATCCCCGGCCTGATCGCCATCGTCACGGTCAAAGGGCTCGGCGCCGACGAGGGTGACCTGGTCTACAACAACGCCATCCCGTTGCTCATGCGCGACCTGCTGCCCAACGGTGTGCTCGGCGTCGCGGTGACCGGTCTGATCGCCTCGTTCATGGCCGGCATGGCCGCCAACGTGAGCGGCTTCAACACCGTCTTCACGTACGACATCTGGCAGACGTACATCCGCAAGGACCGTTCCGACGACTACTACCTGCGCATCGGCCGGTTCGCCACGGTCGGCGGGATCGTCGTCGGCATCGGCACCGCGTTCATCGCCGCCGGCTTCAGCAACATCATGAACTACATCCAGACGCTGTTCTCGCTCTTCAACGCCCCGTTGTTCGCGACCTTCATCGTGGGCATGTTCTGGAAGCGGATGACCGCCTGGGCCGGCTTCTGGTCGCTGCTGCTCGGCACGGCGTCCTCGCTCACGCTGTACCTGCTCTACCTGGCCGACGTGATCAAGTTCAACTCCGACCTGGAGGAGAGCTTCTGGGGCGCGGGCCTGGCCTTCGCCACGGCCGTCGTGGTCGCCGTCGCGGTGACGCTGTTCACCGAGTCCAAGCCGGAGAACGAGCTGCGTGGCCTGGTCTACGGCCTGGGTGGCCCCACCACCTCCGGCGAGGTGATCGTCGCCGGGGACAAGGTCTGGTGGCGCAACCCCGTCCTGCTCGGCGCGATCGCCGTCGGACTGGCCTTCCTGCTCTACATCCCCGTCTGGTAATCGGCGCGAGCCACGAGAGGAGTCGACATGTCGCAGGAGTCCAACCGGCCCGACGACGAGCAGCTGGCGCAGGGCGAGGATCTGGAGAAGGTGTCGGCCGCCGCGCGCCTGTTCGACGTGCGCCGGGTGATCGGCGGGTTGTTCGTGGTCTACGGCGTGATCGTCACGCTGCTCGGGATCTTCGACAGCGCGTCTGAGATCGACAAAGCACAGGGCGTCCGGATCAACCTCTGGATGGGTCTGGCCATGCTGGCGCTGGGCGGGCTGTTCCTGCTCTGGCTGCGGCTGAGCCCGACCGAGGTGCCCGCGGCGAAGGCGGATCCGGACGCCGACGTGGGCCCGCGGAAGCCTGTGGGGAACTGAACGGCAACCCGGGCCGCCCGATTGATGGAGAAGCCGGTGCGGCCCGGGTGCAAGACGGTTGCACCCCTGTCCTGAACCTTCCGATTCACCGGGGTTGCTCCCGATACTCAGGTCATGGAACCCCTCGCCTCAGTGAGCTTCGCCGGTGGTGCAGGACAACGGCCCGTCGGCTGGCAGATGCAGCTTCGCGTTGACTATGCGGTCAACAAGGTCATGCAGACGCATCGCGGCAAGTCCGAGGATGAAGTTGCGCAGGCCATTCAGGATCAGCTGCGTAGTGTCGGCGTCGTGCCGAACTACCGGCAGATCGCCCAGTACGCGGCGGCCATCTCCACTCTGCCGCTGCTTCCGCCCAACAATCGGACGTGACACCTGCGCTCCGCCGCCCGAGCCGTCACCGGGCGCGGAAGCGCAGGATCCGGTCGTCGCCATCCTGGACGTCGCCTCGGCCGTCCGTGTTCGAGGTGGTGAGCCAGAGGGCACCGTCCGGCGCGACGGCCACCGTGCGTAGCCGTCCGTACCGTCCGGAGAACTCGGCCTTCGGCTCGCCACCGGCGAGCGGTACGGTCCACAACCGCTGCCCCCGCAGCGCGGCGACGTACAGGGTGTCGCCGGCGATCGCCGCCCCGGAGGGGGAGGCCTCATCGGTGCTCCACGTGACGATCGGGTCGACGTAGTCCTCGTCGCCTCCCTTGCCCTCGACCTCGGGCCAGCCGTAGTTGCCGCCGGGCTCGATCTTGTTGACTTCGTCGAGGCGGTTCTGGCCGAACTCGATGCCGTACATCGTGCCGTCGGCCGCCCAGGCCAGGCCCTGCACGTTGCGGTGCCCCAGGCTCCAGACCGGCGAGCCGGCCTTCGGGTTGCCCGGCGCCGGCCGGCCCTCCGGGGTCAGCCGCAGGATCTTGCCGTTGGTGTCGCCGGCGTCCTGCGACGCGCGGCCGTCCCCGGCGTCCCCGGTGCCCACGTAGAGCATCTTGTCCGGGCCGAAGGCGATCCGGCCGCCGTTGTGGATGCCGGCCTTGGTGATCCCGTCGAAGATCACTTCCGGGGCGCCCCCGCCGAGCTTGAACCGTACGATCCGGTTGTCGTCCGCCGCCGTGTGGTAGGCGTAGACCCACCGGGTCCGGGCGTAGTCCGCGGCGACCGCCAGGCCGAGCAGCCCGCCCTCGCCGTCGGCCGCGACCCCCGGCACCGTGAAGACCTGCTCCGGCTTCGCGCCGCCCGTCCGCACCCGCAGCACGTGCCCGCTGTCCCGCTCGGCGACCAGCGCGCTGCCGTCGGGCAGGAAGGCCATTCCCCACGGCACCTCGAGCCCGGTCGCCACGGTCTCCGGGGCGCTCAGGTCGGGGGTGCCGCGGTCTGTGGACGGGGCGGCCGAGGCGGGTGCGGTGGCTGCCGGCGCGCTGGCACGGGGAGCGGGAGCGGCAGCCGGCTCCTCGGCGGAGCAAGCGGCCAGCAGGGCCGCGCCAGCAGCGGTAACAGCCACTTGCCAGCGCATCCTCGACCGATCGGCGGTTGACATGGCACCCACCGTGCCTCGCCCGGCTGAGAGAAACCTGAACGGGTACGGACCGTTATCATTTCTTCACCGATACAGGTATGCACATCCTTGACAGCCTCGGCAGATGGCCGGGAGGGTCCACACACGACCTTCCCATCCATGGAGGCTCACACCATGACCCCAGCCCGCCGGGCTACCGCCTGCGCGTTATCTCTTCTGACAGTGGCCGCCGCGGCCCTGTCCGGGATCGCGCCCGCCGCCGCAGTGCCACGCGAGGACGACCTCGCCGTGTACGTCGGCACCCTGGACGCCGCCCAACTCGAACGCCTCCGCGCGGTCGGCATCGACCACGACGAGAGCGCCGTGACCGCCGCCGCCGACGGCAAGGTCACCGTTCAGCCCATCCTCGGCCGGCGCCAGGCCGAGGCCCTGATCAAGGCCGGTGTGCCGCTCAGCGAGAAGCGGGCCACCCGGGCCATGCGCCAGCAGGCCGCGGCCGCGCCGACCGTCTTCCGGCAGTACAACGCCCCCGGTGGCCTGCGCGAGGAGCTGGCCCAGACCGTGGCCGCCAACCCGCGCATCGCCAAGCTGGTCACGGTGGGCAAGACCGTGCGTGGCGTACCCATCCAGGCCGTGAAGGTGACCCGCGACGCGCGGGTCGTGCCCGACGGTCGCCGGCCTGCGGCGATCTACCTCGGCGCGCAGCACGCGCGCGAGTGGATCACCCCCGAGATGACCCGGCGGCTGATGCACCACGTCATCGACGGCTACGGCACCGACCCCACGCTGACCCGGCTGATCAACACCACCGAGCTGTGGTTCCTGCCGGTCGCCAACCCGGACGGCTACGACTTCACCTTCACCGAGGGACACCGGTTGTGGCGCAAGAACCTGCGCGACAACAACGGCGACGGTGAGATCACCGCGGGCGACGGCGTCGACCTCAACCGCAACTTCGCCGAGAAGTGGGGCTACGACAACGAGGGCTCGTCGCCCGACCCGGCCAGCGAGACCTACCGCGGCCCGCGCCCGAACTCCGAGCCGGAGACCAAGGCGCTCGACGCGCTGTTCCGCCGGGTCGGCTTCGAGTTCCTGGTCAACTACCACTCGGCCGCCGAGCTGCTGCTCTACGGCATCGGCTGGCAGGTCAGCACGCCCAGCCCGGACGACCAGATCCAGATCGCGATGGCCGGTGACGACGCGCACCCGGCCGTGCCCGGCTACGACCCGGACATCTCGGCCGAGCTCTACACCACCAACGGCGACACCGACTTCCACGCCCAGGTCCGCTACGGCTCGCTCGGTTTCACCCCGGAGATGAGCACCTGCGAGACCATCTCCAACCTGTACCCGGACGACCAGTGGAAGGCCGAGGACTGCGAGAGCGGCTTCAACTTCCCGGACGACGAGAAGCTGATCCAGGACGAGTTCCTGAAGAACCTGCCGTTCGCGCTCTCGGTCGCGCAGTCGGCCAAGCAGCCGGACCGCCCCGTGTCGACGGTCGGGCGCAGCACCGCCGACCTGACCGTGGACGCGTTCGACACCTCGTACGGCTCGCGCCAGCAGGTGGCCGTCACGGCCCGGCGCAGCCTGCGCGACGTCACCCTGCACTACCGGGTCAACGGCGGGCGTGAGCGCACCGACCGCACCCGGGAGTGGCGCGGTGGCGAGCGCTACGGCGACGGTGTGGACAAGTACTTCGCCGAACGCCGCGGCACGGTCGCCAAGGCCCGCGCCAAGGACAAGGTGCAGGTCTGGTTCACCGCCCGCAACGGCCGCCGGACGATCAAGTCGGCGAGCTTCACCTACACCGTCGCCGACAAGATCGGCGGGGACGTGCTGGTGCTCGCGGCCGAGGACGTCACCGGCGTCTCACCGGCCAACACCGACGGCGCCACCACCGCCCGCTACGCCGCCGCGCACGTGGCGGCCCTCAAGCGGGCCGGCCGCTCGGCCGACGTCTACGACATCGACGCCCGTGGCCGCAAGGCTCCGCACCCGCTCGGCGTGCTCTCGCACTACAAGGCGGTGCTGTGGGAGACCGGCGACGACGTCATCCCGCGCGCGCCCGGCCAGCCGGCCGGCACGGTGGCCCGCTCGGCCCTGGAGACCGAGCTGGCCGTCCGTGACTACCTGAACGAGGGCGGCAAGCTGCTGCTCAGCGGCAAGTACGCCGGCTTCGCCCAGGGCGCCAACGGTGCGTACGTGTACCAGCCCGAAGGCCCGGCGGAGTGCCTGTCCGCGGACGACGCCACCTGTCTGCCGCTGGGCAACGACTTCGAGCAGTACTGGCTGGGCGCGTACTCGTACGTCAGCGACGGCGGCACCAGCCCGGAGGGGACGCCGTACCCGGTGGTCGGCGCCGAGGGGGCCTTCAAGGGCTTCACCGGTCACCCGGCCGGGGACCACACCGCCGCCTTCCTGTCCACGTCCAGCTTCCTGCCGAAGTCCCAGTTCCCGCAGTTCGCCAGCGCGGCCCCGCTGGACTGGCAGCAGCCCGGCGCGGCGCCGTACGACCCGTACGACGGCGACTGGTACCTGTGGAGCGGGCAGGCCGACGTCTCGTACAAGCGGCTCACCAAGACCGTCGACCTGACGGCCGCGACCGCCGCCCGGCTCAAGTTCCAGACCTCGTTCGACACCGAGGCGGGCTGGGACTTCCTGTTCGTTGAGGCGCACGTGGTGGGCACCGACGACTGGACCACGCTGCCCGACGCGGGCGGGCTGACCACCACCGAGACCGGGGACAGCTGCCAGTCGAACATCGCGACGATCCACCCGTTCATCGCCCACTACCAGGGCGAGGGCTGCACCTCGACCGGCACCACCGGCACCTGGAACGCGGCCACCGGCAACAGCGCCGGCTGGAAGCAGTTCGACGCCGACCTGAGCGCCTACGCGGGCAAGCAGGTCGAGCTCTCGATCTCCTACATGTCGGACTGGGGCACTCAGGGCTTGGGAGTCTTCCTGGACGACGTCCGGGTGGAGGTCGGCGGCGCGGTGGCGCAGCAGACCTCGTTCGAGGCGGACCTCGGTGGCTGGACCGTCGCCGGGCCGCCGCCCGGCTCCGGGGCCAACAGCAACGACTGGGCGCGCAGCCAGCTCGCCTTCGACTCCGGCGCGGGTGTCACCACCAGGGACAGCGTCTACCTGGGCTTCGGCCTGGAAGGGCTGCCCGAGGCGGAGCGCGTGGACCTGGTGCGCCGGGCCCTGCGTCACCTCAAGAGGTAGTCATCTTTCGGAGGTAAACCGCCAGAACCGCAGACCGCGCCGCGCGCTTGCTCTAGACAGGAGGCGCGCGGCGCGCCTGCCGGGCAGGGCGGAGAGACAACCGGTGCGAGCTAAGACACGGCCGATCCTGGCCGCGTTCCTCACTGTCCTGGCCGCGCTGACCTCGGCGGCGACCCCCGCGTACGCGGTACGCGGGCAAGCGCCGAAGTGGCAGCCCTGCGCGGAGGACGAGACCGCCCAGTGCGCCACCCTTGACGTGCCGGTCGACTGGGCGCAGCCGTACGGGGCGTCCGTGGCGATCGCGCTGGCCCGCCGCCCGGCCGCCGACCCGAAGCAGCGGATCGGCACGCTGGTGGTCAACCCCGGCGGCCCCGGCGGTTCGGGCGTCGACTTCACCCTCGACAGCACGTTCTTCAGCCCCGAGCTGCGCCGGCGCTTCGACATCGTGGGCTTCGACCCGCGCGGGATCTCGCGCAGCCATCCGATCGTGTGCACGACGACGGTGCTGACCGCTGCCCCGCCGCCGACGATCGAGAGTGCGAAGGCGTACGACACGTTCGTCGCCTACAACCGCCGGCTCGCCGCCGACTGCGCCCGGCGTACCGGACCGCTCTACGGGCACGTCGACACGCTGAGCGTGGTGCGGGACCTGGAGGCGGTGCGGGCCGCTCTGGGGGAGGAGCAGATCAGCTTCTACGGGGCCTCGTACGGCACCCTGCTCGGCGAGCAGTACGCCGAGCGCTACCCGCGGCGGATCCGCGCGATGGTGCTGGACAGCGTCATGGACCACACCGTCGACACCGACGGTTTCCTGGGTGGTGAGGCGATCACCGCGCAGGACTCGTTCGACGAGTTCGTGGCCTGGTGCGCGCGCAGCACCGAGTGCGCCGTGCACGGCCGGGACGTCCGCAAGCTGTGGGCCGGGCTGCTCGCCTCCGCGCGGCGCGGCACGCTGCGGGACCCGAACGACACGGCCTACAAGCTGACCCTGTACGAGCTGATCGGGGTCGCGTTCAGCTCGATGTACGACCCGCAGTGGCACTCGCTCGGGGTCTTCATCAAGGAGGCGACCGGCGGCGCGGGCACCAAGCTGGCCCGGGCCGCCGCGGTCGACGTCAGCGAGCACAACTTCCACGCCGTGTTCTGCGACGACTGGTCGATGCCCGTGGCCGGGTACGCCGACCTGCGCGCCCGCCTCGACCGGATCGCCGCCAAGTCACCGCAGATGCCGTTCTCGCCGCTCGCGCTCACCTCGCTCTACGGCTGCCTGGGCCGTACCGGTGGCACGGACAACCCGCAGCGGGCGCTGTCCCCGGCCCGGACCGGCCCGGTACTGCTGGTCAACGCGCGGCACGACCCGGCCACCCCGTACGGGTGGGCCCAGCACGTCGCCGCCCAGCTCGGCCCGAAGGCCTCGCTGCTGACCTACGAGGGCTGGGGCCACACCGTCTACGGCCGCAGCGACTGTGTGGGCGGGGCGGTGGACCGCTATCTGCTGACCGTCCGGCCGCCCGCCCCCGGGACCAGGTGCCCGGGGGTGGAACCGAAGGCGGCGGGCGTCGGCGGCATTGCGCCGCGGCGCGGGTATCCTTAGCCTGGCTAAGTATCCCGGAGGAGGCGCCGTGTCCCATCCTTCCGCCCTCGCCCCGGCTCACTGTTGAGCCGCCGCGCGCCCCGCGCGGCCATCGACCCCGACCAGCGCAAATCCTGGCTGCGTCGCGCGTGGCCGCTGGTCCGGGCCCACCGCGCGCTGCTGATCACCTCGCTCGTGCTGTCGTTCGCCGGGCTCGTCGTGCAGGTGCAGATCCCGAACCTGGTCCGGCTCGGCATCGACCGGGCCGTCGTCGAGCGCACCGCGGCCCTGCCCACCTACGTCTGGTGGATCGTCGCCCTGGCCCTGATCCAGGGCCTGATCAACTACGCCGCCCGGCTCTACCTGCTGCGCACCGCGTACGAGCTGGAGTACGACCTGCGCAACATCGTCTACGCCCACCTGGCCCGGATGCCGTTCGGCTTCTTCGACCGGGTCCAGTCCGGCGAGCTGATGTCGCGGTCCGGCTCCGACATCCGCGCCGTGCAGATGTACCTGTCCTTCGGGCCGTCGATCCTGGTGCAGTGCCTGATCGCGGTGGTCGCCTTCGGGCTCATGCTGTCGATCAACGTCCCGCTGGCCGTCGTGGCGATGGCCACCATGCCGGTCATCGGCTTCCTCGGCGTCGGCATGCGCAAGGCGGTCTTCCCGGTGTCCTGGCTCATCCAGGCCCGGCTGGCCCGGCTGGCCACCGTCGTCGACGAGAACATCCAGGGCGTGCGGATCGTCAAGGCGTTCGCCGCCGAGGGACGTCAGCTGCGCACGCTGGCCGAGGCGGCCGACCGGATCCGCTGGGCGTACCTGCAGGACGCCCGGATCCGCAGCCGGTGGAATCCCGTGCTGGACAACCTGCCGCGGCTCGGGCTGGCGCTGGTGCTGCTGGTCGGCGGCATCATGGTGATCGACGGCGGGACCACGGTGGGCACGATCGTGGCCTTCAACTCGTACGTGCTGATGCTCCAGCCGCCGTTCCGGATGCTCGGCATGATGATCATGATGGGTCAGCGGGCCTCGGCCTCGGCCGCGCGGATCTACGAGATCCTGGACACGCCCAGCGACGTGGTGGACCCGGCCGAGCCGGTGGACGTGGCGCTGCGGGGCGACGTGTGCTTCTCCGGCGTGCGGTTCGCGTACCCGAACGGCACGGTGGCCCTCGACGGCCTGGACCTGCGCATCCGGGCCGGGGAGACGGTGGCCGTGGTCGGGGCCACCGGCTCCGGCAAGTCCACCCTGGGCCGGCTGCTGGCCCGGTTCTACGACGTGACCGGCGGCCGGATCACCGTGGACGGGCACGACGTCCGCAGCCTGCGCCTGGCCCGGCTGCGTGACCAGGTCGGCATCGTGCCCGACGAGCCGTTCCTGTTCTCGCTCTCGCTGCACGACAACATCGCGTACGGCCGCCCCGAGGCCGACCGTGAGTCGGTGGTCGCGGCGGCGGTGGCGGCCGGGGCGGACGACTTCATCCGGGAGCTGCCCGAGGGGTACGACACGGTGGTCGGCGAACGCGGCTACACCCTCTCCGGCGGCCAGCGCCAGCGTGTCGCCATCGCGCGGGCCCTGCTGGTGAACCCGCCGGTGCTCGTGCTCGACGACGCCACCAGCGCCATCGACGTCACGGTCGAGCAGCGCATCCACTCCTCGCTGCGCGACCTCATGCGCGGACGGACCACGATCATCGTGGCGCACCGGCTCTCCACGATCGGCCTGGCCGACCGGGTGGTGCTGATGGCGGGCGGCCGGGTGGTCGCCGACGGCACCCACGAGTCGCTGCTGGCGACCGAGCCGCAGTACGCCCGGGTCCTCGCCTCGGCGGTGCCGGCATGAGCATCTTCGGCGGTGGCTTCGGCGGCTTCAGCAGTGGTGGGCGGCCCTCGATGGGGATGGCCGGACGCAAGGGCAACGGGCTGCCGTTCGCCGGCATCCCGGCCGACGTCGCCGAGGGCGTCGCGAAGCTGGAGGCGCGCGAGCCGGAGCACGGCGACCCGCGGGTCCCGTTCGACCCGGTGGCCGACAGCGGTGCCCGGGTCACGCTGTCCCGGCTGGTCGTCGGGCGGCCCGGCCTGCTGGTGGCGGCGCTGCTGGCCATCCTGGTCGAGACCCTGCTGCTGCAGGCCGGGCCGTACCTGGTGCAGGTCGGCATCGACCACGGCATCGCGGCCCGGGACCTGCCGGTCCTGGTCGCGGCCACGGTCGCCTTCGTCGCGGCGGTGCTGGCCACCGGGCTGGCCACCGCGGTCCGGATGCGGCAGAGCGGCCGGCTCGCCGCCTCGGCCACCCGCGACCTGCGGATCCGGATCTTCGCCCACCTGCAGCGCATGTCGCTGGACTACTACACCCGCGAGAAGGCCGGCGTCACCATGACCCGGATGACCTCCGACGTGGAGTCGCTGCAGTCCCTGCTGGCCGACGGCTTCGCCCAGTTCGTCATCCAGGCGCTCACCATGATCGTGGTCACCGGGGTGCTGTTCCACTACCACGCCGGGCTGGCCGTCATCACGCTCATGCTGGTCGTGCCGCCGTTGCTGATCGCCTCGCTGTGGTTCCGCCGGGCGGCCGACCGGGGCTACAACCGCCAGCGGGACGCGATCGCCGCGATGTTCGCCGACCTGTCGGAGAGCCTGAACGGCGTCCGGGTGGTCACCGCGCACAACCGGCAGGACCGCAACATCGTGGCGCACCGGGAGGTGGTCGGCGGCTACCGCGACGCCAACGACTTCACCGGCCGGATCAACGCGATCTACGGCCCCGGCACGTCGGTGATCGGCCTGCTCGGGATGGCGGCGCTGCTGCTGATCGGCGGCCGCATGGTGTTGCGCGGCACCCTGACCATCGGCGAGCTGACCGCCTTCGTGCTCTACCTGAACGCCTTCTTCCAGCCGGTGCAGCAACTGGTCCAGCTCTACACCCAGTACCAGCAGGGCCGGGCGGCGATCGGAAAGATCAACACCCTGCTCGGCGCGCGGCCGTCGGTGGTCCAGCACCCGGATGCGACAGAGCTCCCACCGGTACGCGGGGAGATCGTCTTCGCCGGCGTCACGTTCGGCTACCTCCCGGACCGCCCGGTGCTGGCCGGCGTGGAGCTGGTGATCCACCCGGGCGAGACGGTGGCCTGCGTGGGCCCGACCGGCGCGGGCAAGTCCACGCTGGCCAAGCTGGTCACCCGCCTCTACGACCCGACCGCGGGCAGCATCCGGATCGACGGTCACGACCTGCGCGAGGTCACCCTGGCCTCGCTGCGCCGGCAGATCGGGGTGGTCCCGCAGGAGCCGTTCCTGTTCGCCGGGACGCTGCGCGACAACATCGCCTTCGCCCGTCCGGCCGCCACCGACGCCGAGGTGTGGGCCGCGGTCGACGCAGTCGGCCTGCGGGACCTGGTGGAACGCTCGCCGGAGGGCCTCGCGACCCCGCTGCACGAGCGCGGCCAGTCGGTGTCCTCGGGCGAACGCCAGCTGCTGGCCCTGGCCCGGGCGTTCCTGGCCGAGCCCCGGGTGGTGGTGCTGGACGAGGCAACCTCGAGCCTGGACCTGCGCAGCGAGCTGCGGGTCGAGGCGGCGCTGGACCGCCTGCTGGACGGGCGTACGGCGATCCTGGTGGCGCACCGGCTGTCGACGGCCATGCGGGCGGACCGGATCATCGTGGTGGACGAGCACCGCATCGTGGAGTCCGGCAGCCACGACGAACTGGTGGCCGCTGGTGGCCGCTACGCGACCATGTTCGCGACCTGGGCGGCCCACTCGGCCCCCGCCTGATCCGCCGGGCTCGTAGGGTGGGGACCGTGCAGCAGGCGTTCTGGATCGACGAGCAGTTCGACCGCGAGCATGCGACCGGCGGACGGGGCCGCTATGCCGGCGAGGTGCGCAGCCGCATCGACGAGTTCGCTCCCGCGTGGGGCGACTTCGCGCCGGTCACCTTCGCCGTGGTGGCCTGGCGGCTGGCCACCGGCCTGGAGCCCGGCTACGTCCGCCGGCATCCCCGGATCGTCTCCGCGACGTGCTCGCGCAGCGCCTGGGACGGCAGCCTGATCGCCGACGTCACGCTGGTGTCGCCGTGGCCGGCCCAGCTCACCTGGAGCCGCCAGTGGGACCGGGACCGCGGCTGGCGCGACTGGCCCCAGCTGTTCGGCCAGTACGTCGGCCCGTCCGAGCAGGACCTGACCCGCAGCCCGCACCTTCGCGCCTCGCTGCTGGTGCAGGCCCCGGTCCGGCTCGACGACCTGCCGCCGGCCCCGGACGGCCCGGACGCGGAGGCCGAGCAGAGCGCGCACCGGGCTGTCGCCGTGCTGGTCCGCGAGCTCAACGAGCTGCTGAACCCGATTGTCGACCAGCTCGAGACCGACATCCCGGCCGACTCGTGAGCGCCGGGTGTCGTTGATCGACATCGGTCGAGGGCTACCCCGCGGTAACCCCGCTGGGTAGCGTGGCTGTCACGAGCAGCCGTACCCGGGTCAAGGGGGTAGACCGTGACCGAACCGGCCGACGTCACCGAGAAGCAGGCGCGCAAGGTGGCCGAGGAGGCCCGCCAGTCCGAGTGGCGCAAGCCCAGCTTCGGCAAGGAGCTCTTCCTCGGGCGGTTACGCCTCGACCTCATCGATCCCTGGCCCGCGGCGGAGCCCCGTCCCGACGCGGAGGAGTTCCTGGCCAAGCTGGAGGCGTACCTGGTCGCCGAGGTCGACGGCGCCCGCATCGAGCGCGAGGCCCGGATCCCCGACGAGGTGTTCCACGGCCTGGCCGCGCTCGGCGCGTTCGGTATGAAGATCGACAAGGAGTACGGCGGTCTCGGCCTGTCCAACCTGCACTACTGCCGGGCGCTGACCCTGATCGGCTCGGCCAGCCCGGCCGTCGGCGCGCTGCTGTCGGCCCACCAGTCGATCGGCGTGCCGCAGCCGCTCAAGACCTTCGGCACCCCGGAGCAGAAGAAGGCGTTCCTGCCCCGGCTGGCCGCCGGTGAGGTGTCCGCGTTCCTGCTCACCGAGCCGGACGTCGGCTCCGACCCGGCCCGCCTGGGCACCGTCGCCGAGCCCGTCGAGGGCGGCTACCGGCTCAACGGGGTCAAGCTGTGGGCCACCAACGGCACGGTGGCGACCCTGCTGGTCGTGATGGCCCGCGTGCCCGGCAAGGGCATCACCGCCTTCGTGGTGGAGGGCGACTCGCCCGGCATCACGGTGGAACGGCGCAACGAGTTCCTCGGCCTGCGCGGCCTGGAAAACAGTGTGACCCGCTTCCACGACGTGTTCGTGCCGGGGGAGAACGTCATCGGCGGTCTCGGCAAGGGTCTCAAGATCGCCCTGACCACGCTCAACACCGGCCGGCTGTCGCTGCCGGCGATGTGTGTCGGCGCCTCGAAGTGGTCGCTCGCCGTCGCGCGGGAGTGGTCGGCCGAGCGGGTGCAGTGGGGCCGGCCGGTGTCGCAGCACGAGGCCGTCGCCAAGAAGATGGCCTTCATCGCCGCGACCACGTACGCGATGGAGTCCACCCTGGACCTGTGCTGCATCCTGGCCGACGACGACCGCAACGACATCCGCATCGAAGCCGCGCTGATCAAGCTCTTCGCCAGCGAGACGGCCTGGCAGGTCGCCGACGAGCTGATCCAGATCCGCGGCGGCCGCGGCTACGAGACGGCCGCCTCGCAGGCCGCCCGCGGTGAACGCGCGGCCGAGGCCGAGCAGGTCCTGCGGGACCTGCGGATCAACCGCATCTTCGAGGGCTCCACCGAGATCATGCACCTGCTCATCGCCCGCGAGGCGGTCGACGCCCACCTCACGGTGGCCGGCGACATCATCGACCCGGAGGCCGGGATGGGCCGCAAGGCCCGCGCCGGGGCCCGGGCCGGGGCGTTCTACGCGCGATGGCTGCCGAGCCTGGCGGTCGGCCGGGGCCAGGTCCCGACCGGGTACGCGGAGTTCGGCCCGCTCGCCCGGCACCTGCGCTACGTCGAGCGGACCTCACGCAAGCTCGCCCGGTCGACGTTCTACGGGATGTCCCGCTGGCAGGGCGGGCTGGAGCACAAGCAGGCCTTCCTCGGCCGCATCGTCGACATCGGCGCCGAGCTGTTCGCCATGTCGGCGGTGTGCGTCCGGGCCCGCGCCGAACGGGAGCACCGGGCCGCGGGTCACGAACTGGCCGACCTGTTCTGCCAGCAGGCCCGGCTCCGGGTGGAGGCGCTGTTCGCCGCGCTCTGGGAGAACACCGACTCCCTGGACGTCGAGGCCACCCGGCGGGTGCTGGGCGGCCGCTATGCCTTCCTGGAGCAGGGCATCATCCCGCGGTCCACCGAGGGCGCCTGGGTGTCGGCCTGGCAGCCGGGCCCGGCCACGGTCGAGGACGTCCGCCGCCGGATCCCGCCGTTCACGGCCGCAGACTGACAGCGCCTGGCCGGTTCCCGGCCGGGTAGGTGAGCACGGACCTGGCAGGGTGCGGAGATCCGATCGGGAGCGCCAGCGACCGGATCTCCGTGCCCGGTCTCGGCGGGAGCGACGGTCAGCACCATGCAACCAGGCACGACATGATCCTGCTCTTGATCTCGATGACGGTGGGTGACGAGCGTGTCCCGGGTTGTGCACATGTCGCAGGAGCGGTAGGCAGGAGTCTGTCCACTCTGTTTTCACCGCTCCCGGAGGCATGATGCGGTTCTCGACCGCGCTGGCCCTGACGGCCACGCTCACCGCGACCACCGTCGCCCTCGTGCCCGCAGCGGCCTCCGCTCACGGCGGTGCGCCACCGCTGAGCCCCACCGCCACCGGCTACGGCGGCGCAGTCTCCACCGTCGACCCCACCGCGACCGCCGTCGGCCTCGACGTGCTGCGCCGCGGCGGTAACGCCGTCGACGCGGCCGTGGCCGCCGCCGCGACCCTCGGGGTCACCGAGCCGTTCTCCGCCGGTATCGGCGGTGGCGGCTTCTTCGTCTATTACGACGCGAAACACCGCAAGGTGCACACCATCGACGGCCGGGAGTCCGGGCCGGCCACGATGACCGAGGACATCTTCGTCGACCCGGCCGACGGCCTGCCCTACGACTTCGCCGAGGCCCGGGTCAGCGGCCTCTCCGTCGGCACCCCGGGCACCCTGGCCACCTGGGAGGCCGCGACCGGCAAGTGGGGCACCCGCTCCCTGGGCAGCCTGTTGCAGCCCGCCGCCGAGGTCGCCGACCGCGGCTTCCCCGTCGACGCCACCTTCCGGCAGCAGATCGCCGACAACGCGGCGCCCTTCGCCCAGTTCGGCTCCACCCGCGAGCTGTACCTGCCCGGCGGCGCCCCGCCCGCGGTCGGTTCCCTGCAGCGCAACCCCGACCTGGCCGACACCTACCGGCTCATCGCCAGGCGGGGCACCGGCGTCTTCTACCGCGGTCCCGTCGGGGCCGACATCGTGCGCACCGTGCAGCACCCGCCGGTCGCCGACGATCCCGCCGCACCGTGGGCGTACCCGATCCGCCCCGGCGACCTGCGGCTGTCCGACCTGGCCGACTACCGTCTGCGGTTCCCGGCGCCGACGAAGTCCGGCTACCGGGGCCTGACCGTCTACGGCATGTCGACCCCGTCCAGCGGTGGCACGGCGGTCGGCGAGGCGCTGAACATCCTGGAGCGGACCGACCTCTCCGAGGTCCCCATGACCCAGGCCCTGCACCAGTACCTCGAGGCCTCCGCCCTGTCCTTCGCGGACCGTAACCGCTACGTGGGCGCCTACACGCCGCAGCCCGTGCTGGACCGGCTGATCAGTGACCGGTGGGCGCGGCAGCGGGCTTGCCAGATCGACCCCGCGCAGGCCCTGCCCAAGCCGGTGCCGCCGGGCGACCTCACCGCCTCGGGCTGCATGCCGGCGCGCGCCGGCGGCAAGGTCGAGGACGGGCAGAGCACGACCAACCTCACCGTCGCCGACCGCTGGGGCAACGTCGTGGAATACACCCTGACGATCGAGCAGACCGGCGGCAACGCCATGGTCGTGCCGGGCCGCGGCTTCCTGCTCAACAACGAGCTGACCGACTTCAACTTCACCGGTACGCAGGGCAGCGCGCCCGACCCCAACCTGCCCGGCCCGAACAAGCGTCCCCGCAGCTCCATGTCGCCGACCATCGTGCTCAAGGACGGCCGGCCGTTCCTGGCCGTCGGCTCGCCCGGCGGCGCCACCATCATCACCACCGTGCTGCAGGTGCTGGTCAACCGGATCGACCTGGGCATGACCCTGCCGGAGGCGATGGCCGCGCCGCGGGCGTCGCAGCGCAACACCGCCGCCGTCCAGGCCGAGCCGGCGTTCATCGCGCAGTACGGCGACGCCCTGGGCGAGGTCGGGCACGCGTTCCAGCCGCCCGTGGCGGAGCTGGGCGCGGCCACCGCGATCGAGTTCGGCCGCGGCGGCAAGCTGATCGCCAGTGCCGAGCCGGTCCGGCGTGGCGGCGGCGCCGCGGGCGTGGTGCATCCCCGGCGCTGACCTGATGGCCTGTCCCGCCGCGCGGCGGGACAGGCCTCACGCCGTCAGGGCGATCGTCAGCGCGCCGGCCGCGACCATCACCGCGGCCCACAGCTTGTCCACGTTGAACCAGGCCCGGCGCAGCACGCTCAGGCCGACGAACTCGTAGACCAGCACGGCGCAGGTCGCCAGCACCGCGAACATAGCCACCGTGTGCACGCCCGCCGCCAGCAGCCCGTCGAGGGCCGCGGCGGGCGTGCCGGCCAGACCGGCCGGGGCCGCCGCGGCGAGATGCCCGGCATGCCCGCCCTGCTGCGCCGTCGTCGTCGTGGCCAGCACCGGCAGCAGCATCAGCCCGGCGCCGTGCGCCGAGGACATCAGGAACGACCAGCCGGCCAGCTGCGCCGCGGACAGCCGCATCCCGGCCCACCGGAAGTGCCGGGCCGAGAGCAGCCGCCACAGGCCGAAGCCGACCAGCACGACCCCGCCGACGATGGCCACCACGTTGCCGGCCACCACCGACTCGGTCGCCGACACCACCGCCGCCACGATCGCCACCGAGGCCAGGTGCCCGGCGGCGATCGGGGGCACCGACCACAGCAGCACGGCCCGGCTGCGTTCCTGCATGCCCCGGGCCACCGCGAAGAGCCAGCCCATGGCCGGGTTCAGCCCGTGGAAGGCGCCCAACGCGGCCAGCACCGCGAGCTGGCCACCGGTCACGGGAAGCAGTACGAGTCGGACGAGGCGTCGCCACCCTGCAGCCGTACCTGATGCACCCGCCGGCCGCGGAACTCGTCCCCGTGCGGGAAGAAGTTCGGGTCCAGGGTCATGCCGCCGCGTTCGGTGTCCACGTCGATCTTGGCCAGCCAGGCGCCCACGCCGTCCGGGTAGAACTGGTCGTCCCAGGAGCCGTACAGCGAGTTCGTGACGTAGACCCGGCGGCCGTCGCGGGAGACCTCGACCATCTGCGGGCCGCCGGCCAGGCGCTCGTCCGGGAACGACGGGTGGGCCACCCGGCCGACGACGCCGCCGAGCCGGACCGAGCCGGTCTGCACCGGGTGGAACGGGTCGCTGACGTCGAACTGCTTCAGCTCGCCGGTGCCCCAGCAGGAGACGTAGAGGAAGCGGTCGTCCACCGACAGGTCGATGTCGGTGATCAGCGGCGGGACCGCGCCGAACGGCTGCAGCGCCGGTGGCAGGGCGTCGGCGTCGGCGGGCTCGGCGGCCACGTCGATGACCTTCGTGACCGCGAACTGCCCGTCGTCCCCGCGATGCCACACCCACACCGAGGCGGACAGGTCCTCGACGCTGGTGACGACGCCGAGGAAGCCGTACTCCTTGCGCGGGTCGTGAGCGGGGCGCAGCTCCAGCGTCATCTGGTACTGGTCGCCGAGGTCGACCGTCTGCACCAGGGAACGCTTGGCCAGGTCCCAGAAGTGCAGGCGGTGGCCGTACTTGCGGCCCAGCAGCAGCTCCGGGACCAGACCGTCCTCGATCATGGACGGCGTGCCCCACTCGGAGGAGACCAGCACGTCGCGGGTCAGGTGCCACCAGAAGTCGTACGCCAGGTACTGGTCGCCGCGGTCGCTCTCCCACGCGCCGCGTACCTCGAAGGTCGTGTGGTCCAGCACCGCGATGCCGCCCGGTCCCTCGGACGAGCCGCCGCCCAGCGCGGAGACGTAGATGCCGTCCGGGCCGCAGTGGATGGTGTGCGGCCGGGAGTAGCCGGCCTTGCCGGCCAGCTCCTCGGCCGGGATCTCCTTGACCAGGACGGGGTTGCGCGGGTCGTCCTTGGTGTCCAGCACGTAGATCCGCGACGAGCGCAGCCCGGGCACGATCAGGTAGCGCCGCTCGACGTGCGGGTGCGGCGCGGTGGGGCACAGGGCGCTGCTGCACGCGTTCCACCCGAAGTGGTGCAGCTCGTCGCCGGTGTGCGGCAACTCGGTCCAGCCGACCACCGAGCCGTACGTGGCGGAGGCCGGGTCGGTGTCCACGACGGCGATGGCGTCCGGCTGCCCGGCCGACCGGTCGAACGCGGCGATGTACGCCAGCTGCTCGGCCGGCGCACCGGCGGCGTCACGCGGGGAGGGATAGAACGTCGGGTCTGGTGTCCACCTCGTCATGACCGTCATCCTCACCCGGCGGCAGCCCGGTGAACAGGGTCACAATTGTCAACGAGTTGTCAACGAGCGTCCAGCGGCAGCCGGACGCACACGGTCGTGCCCGGTCCTTCGTGCTCGCTCAGCTCGATGGTGCCGTGGTGGCGCTGCACGACCGCGCGGCTCAGCGTCAGCCCCAGCCCGGTGCCGGGAATCGCCCGGTCGCGGGCCCGGCTCGTGCGGTACAGGCCGGTGAACATCTTCTCGCGTTCCTCCTGCGAGACGCCGATCCCGGTGTCCGAGATCGACAGTTCGGCGGCCCGGCCGGTGGTCCGCAACCGCACCGCGATCCGCCCGCCGTCGGGGCTGTACTTCACGGCGTTGCCGAGCAGGTTGTCGACGACCTGGCGCAGCCGGTGCCGGTCACCGGGCAGCACCAGCTCGTCGGGCAGCTCGTCGACGATCGACACCGGCTCGTCGGTGATGGCGTCCCGGGCGGCCCGCACCGATTCCCGGACGAGCTCGGCCAGGTTGATCGGGCTGAGCTGCACCGCGGCGTGCCCGGTGTCGAGCGCGGAGAGCTCCAGCAGCTCGTTGATGATGTGCCGCAGCTGGGTGGCGTTGCGGTCGATGACCTCCAGCAGCCGCGGCCCCTCGGCCACGAGCGTCTCGGCGTCGGCGTCCCGCAGCAGCTCGGTGTAGGCGGCGATCGAGGTCAGCGGCGTCCGCAGCTCGTGACCGATCAGCGCGAGATATTCGTTCTTGGTCCGGATGAGCTGCCGCTGCAGGTCCTCGACCAGCCGCTTCTCGATGAACTGGGCGATCTGCGCGGAGATCCCGGACATGAGCGCGACCAGCTCGTCCTCGGGATCCTCGATGGTGTCGGCGAACGCGGTCAGCACACCCAGCGGCTCGAGCCCGTTGCGCACCGGGATGGCCAGCGCGGTGTGCAACCGCGAGCTCTCGGCCGTCTCGGCCGAGATCAGGCTCTGCGGCCGGCCGACGTCGCGGATCCACAGCGGCTTGCCGGCCTGCCAGGCCCGGCCGGGCAGGCCGGTGCCGTACGGCAGCTCGGCCGGCACCTCGATGTCGGACTGCCAGCTCGGCGAGTTCCAGCTGGCGGCCGACCGCACCACGCCCGCGGCCTCGTCGACCAGCCACAACTCGGCATGGGTCCAGCCCAGCGTGCCGACCACGGCCTCCAGCACCCGGGGCCCGGCCGCCTCGATCGTCGGCGCGGCGGCGAGGGCGGTGACAACGGCAAGCTCACAGGTACGGAACCGTTCGGCCCGCCGCTGCCGGGTGACGTCCTGAACGGCCTGCACAGCGCCGACAGTCTGCCCGTCCGGCCCGAGGATCGGCTGTGCGTCGATCAAGTAGTAGCGGGTACGCCGCCCTCGGCCCTGCAGCACCATCTCCTCGTTGCGGAGCCGCTCGCCGCGAAGCGCCCGGAACAGAGCGACGTCGCCGGGAGCGATGGGCCGCCCGTCTCCGTCACTCAGCCCGGCGACGGCGGCGTCGGAGAGATCGGCGGGCATCGGCGCGCCACCCCAGAGCCGCTGCATCCGGGCATTGACCAGCACGATTCGGCCCTCGGCGTCGCACGCGGTGACCCCGTCGTGCAGGTTGTCCAGCACGGCGTCGAGGAACCGCCGCTGCCGATCGACCTCCTGGCGCCCCTGCTGCTCGGTGATGAGCAAGGTCCCGAGCCGCGCGGCATCACCGACGGCGGCGACATCAGTGGCGGACCACTCATGCGGCTGGGTGTCGAGAGCGCAACAGATCCCGAGCACGGCGCCGGAAGCATCCCGGATCGGCTGCCCGAGGTAGGCGCCGCTGAGCCCCAGCCGCCGGATCGGGGAGCGGGCCGGAATCCGCGGATCGGCGGCGAAGTCGGTGATCACCAGAGGCCGGCCGTCAGCGACGATCAACCCGGCGAGACTGTCCCGCAGCGGGGTGCCGCCGAAGTCCTCCCAGCGCATCCGCAGGCCGTAGCTGCCGTAGATCCGCAACGCCTCACCGTCGACGAAGTGCACAAGCCCGCCGGGCGCATGCGCGGCGCGGGCGATGAGGGCGGCGAGCTGCTCACCGGCGGCGCTGTTGATGGTGTCGTCGTGAGCGGAGAAGATGTCCGGCCACGACCGCGGGCCACCGTCGCCCGGGGGCGCGTCCCGGTGCCCGGCCCGGTGCATGCCGTTGAGCGGGACGGCGGTCGCGGTGGCTGCCTGCGGGGTCGGCGGGTGCGCGGCGGGCATGTGCGCGGTTGTCGGCCGCGGGGTCGTGGCTTGGGCGGTCGTGACCTGCGCGCTTGCCGGCTGCCCGTTCGAGGGCTGCCCGTTGGTGGGCTGCGCGGTCGTGGGCTGCGCGGTCGTGGGCTGTGCCGCTGACGGATGCGGGTCTGAGGCGTTGGGGGCGGCCACCCGGGCGGTGGCGGGCTCCACTGGCTCGGATTGTTCGGTAGGTCCGGGGCCGAAGCCGGTGGGCGCCGGGGTGTTCGCGGCCGGCGGGGTACCGGGTCGCGTGGGCCCGTCCGGTTCGGTGCTGGCCGGCGTGGTCGCCGCCGCAGCCGTTCCGGCAGGCCGGGCGCTCGGCGCCACCGGTGCGGCGGGACGCTCGAGGCCAAGATCACTTCGCGGCATGCTTGGACCTCCGCATCTCAGGCTACGGTCCAAGCATCCATAAAACCGGCAAACCACCGGAAATGTCGAGTCGAGCGGTGTCAGATCCGGCGGTGGACGAGGTCGAAGATCTCGCGTCCGGAGCTGACCCCGCGCCGTTCGAACTTCGTCTCGGGGCGGTGTGCCGGCCGCGGTGCGAACCCGTCGTGGGCATTGGCCAGGCCCGGATCGGCGTCCAGGGTCTCGGCCATCGCCTCCGCGTAGTGGGCCCAGTCGGTCGCGCAGTGCAGCGTGCCGCCCGGCCGGAGCCGTTCTCGTAACAGGGCGACGTTCGCCGGCTGGATGAGGCGGCGTTTGTGGTGCCGGGCCTTGGGCCACGGGTCGGGGAAGAAGGCGTGCACCGCGTCCAGGCTGCCCGCCGGCAGCCGGCGAACCAGCTCCATCGCGTCGCCGTGCGCGACCCGCACGTTGGTGAGGCCGCGTTCGCCGATCAGCGCGAGCAGGTTGCCGATGCCGGGCGTGTGCACCTCCACCGCCAGGTAGTCCCGGCCCGGGTCGGCGGCCGCCATCGCCGCCGTCGTGTCGCCCATGCCGAAACCGATCTCCAGCACCTTCGGCGCGTCCCGGCCGAACAACTCCACGAGGTCGAGGGGAGTGCGGTCACCGTCGACGACCGTGAGCCCGAACGCCGGCCAGATGTCGGTCATGGCGTCGGCGTGCCGGCTGCCCATCCGGCCACGCCGGGGATGGAACGTCCGGATCGGGCGCTCTGTCGTCTCACTCATCAGGCCGTCCACGATACGCAGCGCCGGCCGCCGGTCATCCGGCGGCGTGAGCAGGCCGAGACGCCGGGGAACGACAGAACGGCCGGCACCGGGCCGGCCGTCGTCGCTACCTCGGGATCACCTCACCGGCTGGACACTCGGCTGGGAGCCCTGGTGGAACGGCGTCCGCGCCCCCGTGGCCAGGTTGACCACCATGACCCACGATCCGTTGCGGTACGTGCCCGTGGCCACTCCGCGGGTCGCGTCCACGTACGCCAGCTCGCGGTCCTGGCTGGCCCCCACCGTGCGCTTCGCCCCGGTCGCCGTGTCGTATTCCACCACGTGCAGCGGCTGGTTCTCCGCGGCCGTCTCGCCCTGCTGGTACGCCGTCCAGGCCAGCTTCGCCCCGTCGGCGCGCCAGCTCGGGATCACCGCGAAGCCCGAGGTCTGCAGGCTGCCGCCGCCGTACGCCGCGACGGTCTTCTCGCCGCCGGTCGCCACCGTGCCCACCGTCAGGCAGGCGTCGTACGTCGATTCGCAGTCGCCGCCGCGGAAGGCGACCCGGGTGCCGTCGGGGGACCAGGCCACCGCGTCGTCGGTGCGGAGCCGGTCGTTCAGCGCGCTCGGCGTCGCGGCCTTCGCGGTGGGGGCGGGCTCGGCCGGCAACGGCTCGTCGCGGCAGTACGCCGGAAAGACCACCGTGGGCGTGGCCCCGGCCGTGGTCGCCGAGATGCGGTAGACGCCCGGGCCGCCGGAGCAGGACAGCGAGGCGAACGCGATGCTGGCGCTGTCCGGCGACCAGGACGGGCCGGACGCCGCGCGGGTGGTCAGCCGGCGCCGGCCGGTGCCGTCGGCCTTCATGGTCCACAGCTGGCCGGCCTTGAGCAGGGCGATCGAGCGCCCGTCGGGGGAGAAGCGCGGACGCGACCAGCCGCCGCCGGTGGTCAGCTTCGTCTCCGTCGCGCCCTTGCTCACCCACACGTCGCCGGTGCGGACGTAGGCGACCAAGCTGGGCATGGCCGGGGTGGCCGCGGCGGCGGGCGCGGTCTGGAAGAGCGCCCCCGCCGCGGCGGCGAGCACCGTCAGCGCGATGGTGCCTGCTGTTCGCGTCATAACCCGCATGTCCGAACGCCCCCCGACGTGTCGCCGTTCACCTACACCGGAGACATCGTCGCAACCGGGCTGCTCCTAAGAAGTTCCCGCGCCGAAACCCGGAGAAATACGGACCGTTCGGGCGGGCCGGGCGGCCGATCGGTCAGGCGGCGGTCGCGGCCCACATGGCGGTGAACGCGGCCGCCTCCCCGGCCAGCCAGCTCTCCACGTCGCCCGGGCGGGCTCCGGGGTCGATCCGGTGGGTGGTGCCGCGGCGCAGGTCGACCAGCACCGGCTCGGCGTTGGGCAGGATCTGGTCCATGTGGCGGGCCATCAGGTGCAGGGTCGCGGTGACGGCCTCCGGGGTGGGCGGCTGCTCGTCGAAGTGCAGCCGGACAGCCTCCCGCCGGCCGTCCTCGTACCGCAGGCCGAAGTGGGGGTTGATCTTGACGGCCAGCGGGCCGACGGAGGCGAGCGCGTCGCGGGTCTGTGCGAGGCCCACTCCCTCCGGGTCGCCGAGGGAGTGCAGGTAGGTCGTCGCCCCGGCGCTGACCGCCTCGTAGAGCGGCTTCCACCGCGGCTTGACGAGGTCGACGACCCCGTTGAGGTAGCTGCCGCCGGTGCGGAACGCGATGTCGGCCTTGAGGGCCTTGACGAGCTGGCCGTGCGGGTTGAAGCCCGTGCGCCGCTCGCGCTGGCGGCGCAGTCCGCCGACGAAGGTGGCCTTCGCCGGTCCGGTGCGGGCGACGTAGCGGGTGAAACCGAGCATCGTTGCGTAGGGCGGGATCAAGGTGGTGGAACTGGTCGAAACGGGCGTCGTCAAGGTGATCTCCCCGCAGCTCAGCGCTTGTTTTAGTACACACATACTAATCGACGGGTACGACATTCCCCAAGCGCTGCCGTGACGGTGCGGGTGCGTTCTGTAATCACGACATACTGGAGCGATGGCCCTGCTCCGTGTTGACTTCTCGTCCGAGACTCTCGCGCTCGGCACCTCGATGACCGTCGTGCTGCCCGAGCGGGCGAGCACCCAGATCGGCATCACCGGTCACGACACCGCTGCGCCGCCGCCGGTGCTCTATCTGCTGCACGGACTGACCGACGACGACACCGCCTGGACCCGCTACACCTCGATCGAGCGGTACGCCGCCGCCCGCGGTCTCGCCGTGGTCATGCCCCAGGTGCACCGCAGCTTCTACGCCGACGAGACGCACGGGTCCCGCTTCTTCACGTTCCTGTCCGAGGAGCTGCCGGCGGTGGTGTCGTCGTTCTTCCGGGTCTCGACCCGCCGCGAGGACACCTTCGTGGCCGGTCTGTCGATGGGTGGCTACGGCGCGCTGAAGTGGGCCCTGCGCGAGCCGCAGCGCTTCGCCGCCGCGGCCAGCCTCTCCGGCGCGCTCGACGTGGCGGGCATGCAGGAGCACGACGACCGCCCGCACATCGTGGAGCTGCTCGCCCGGGTCTTCGACCGCCCGCTCGCCGGCACCGACGACGATCTGCTGCACCTGGTGGCCACCGCTGACCGCCGCGAGCTGCCCCGGCTCATGCTGCGGTGCGGCACCGAGGACCACCTGCGCGCCGGCAACGAGCGCTTCGTGGCGGCCTGCCGCGAACGCGGCGTCGACCTCGACGCCGCGTTCGGGCCGGGCGCTCACGAATGGGGCTACTGGGACGCCGAGATCCGGACCGTCCTCGACTGGCTCCCGCTGAAGAACTAGGGCTGCAGAGCGCCGGCCATCCGGGCCTGCTCCGCGAGGACCTCGTTCATCCGGGCCTGGACCGCGTCCATCTGCCCGATCGTGTCGCTGGTGGTCAGGATGCCGGCGGAGACCGTACGGGCGCTGTTCTGGATCCCGGTGATCTGCTCGGCGACCCGCTGGGTGGCCTCGGCGGTCTCCCGGGCCAGGTCCTTCACCTCGCCCGCGACCACCGCGAAGCCGCGGCCGACCTCACCGGCCCGGGCCGCCTCGATCGTCGCGTTGAGGGCGAGCAGGTTGGTCTGGTCGGCGATCGACGAAATGATCTTGATGACGTCCCCGATGGCCGTGGACGCGTTGCCGAGCGCCTCGACCTCGTGCGTCATGTCCGAGGCGCGGTTGACCGCGTCCTGGGCCACCCGGGTCGCGTCGTCGCTGGCCGCGCGCAACCGCGACACCGTGTCCAGCAGCGCCCGCGCGTTCTCCTGGGCCGCCTCCGCCGCCCGGACGACGTCGAGCCGTTGCGACACCAGCTGGGCCACGTTGCGCAGCGCGGAGGCCCGCGACTCCGACAGATCGATGAACTCGGCGGTGAAGAAGTCCATCGTGCCGATGATCCGGCCGTGGCTCACGATCGGGAAGCAGATGCCCGAGCGCACCCCGGCGCGTTGCGCGGCCGGAGCCCGGACACAGTCGGTCAGCTCGCCGATGTCGCGGACGAAGACGAGGTCCTTGGCCCGCCAGGCCCGGCCGGACAGCCCGACGCCCTCGGCGAAGGTGGCGGCCAGGGTCACCTTGCGGAACTCGTCGCCGGCCGACCCGGACTCGACCTGGAAGCGCAGCACGTGCTGTTCCTCGTCGACCTGCCAGTACGACCCGTAGGCCCAGCCGAACGACGTGCGCACCGAGTCCAGCGCGATCCGCAGGGCCGAGGACGAGTCGGTCGCATCGCCGAGGGCGGTGACCACCTTGGTCACCGCCAGCCGGTCGTCGGCGACCTGGCGCAGCTCGGCGGCGGCGACCGCGGTGAACCGGGCCTGCTCGGCGATCCGGGCGATCGACGCCCACTTCTCGCTGCGCGGTCCGTCGATGTAGAGCGGCTCGGCCGAGTAGTACTCCAGCACCGCGACCTGCTGGTTGCGGTGCATGACGGGGATCACCACCGCGGCGGCCATGCCGGCCCGGCTCGCCGCCTGGCAGCGCAGGCAGTCGGCGCAGTCGGCCATCGAACCCAGGTACACGAACTGCTTCGTGCGCCAGGCCCGGCCGACCAGGCCGGCCTCGGCCGGCATCGGCCCCGAGGGCACTGCGGCCTGCAGCTCGCGGACGATCGGGCCGGTCTCGTACTCGATCCGGACGTTTCCCTTGCCGTCGGGCAGCCAGACCGCACCGTAACTGAAGTTGTGCGACTGGACCGTGCTGTCCACGGTGATCCGCCACGTCGACGCCAGATCCTGCGCCCGCTCGAGATCGGTGATCAGCTTCTCGAGGCTCTCGACGTCACGAGGGATCGGGCGCAGAGCTGCCCGGTCCGACCGCTGCGACCGAAATGGTGCCACCTGTGTCCCCCATACCTCACCGAGTGTCCCCGCCCGATTGCTCTCATCATCGGGCAGTCCGGCCTGGTGGGGGTGCGTTTGACGAAGCCGGTGCGGGCTCAGCCCTGGTCGTTGTCGCGGCTCTGCTCGGCCAGGAAGCGCTCGAGCTCGGCGCCGAGCTCCTCGGCGGTCGGCAGCGGACCGCTCGACTCGGCCAGCAGGTTGCCCTGCCGCCCGCGCAGGAACGCGTCGTACTGCTCCTCCAGCGACAGCACCAGCCGGCTGGCCTGCTCGTCGTCGGCGACCTGCTTGTCGACCTCCTGGCGGACGACCAGCGCGGCCTCGCGGAGCCGGCCGGTGGGCAGGGCCAGCCCGGTGGTCCGGGAGACGGAGTCCAGCAGCAGCTCGGCCGCGGCCGGGTACGTGGTCTGGGCCAGGTAGTGCGGCACGTGGGCGGCGTACCCCATGGCGTCGTGGCCGGACTCGCCCAGCCGGAACTCCAGCAGGTTGCCGACGCTCGCCGGCACCTGGACGCGCTGCAGCCAGGACTCGCGGTCGCCGAGCAGGCGCTGGTCGGTGGCGTGCGCGGTGACGCTCACCGGGCGGGTGTGCGGCACGGCCATCGGGATGGCGTTGAGGCCGACGGTCAGGTTGACCCCGAAGCGCTCGATCAGGCCGGTCACGGCGGCGATGAAGCGTTCCCACTGCAGGTCCGGCTCGGGGCCCGCGAGCAGCAGGAACGGGGTGCCCAGCTGGTCGCGGACGAGGTGCAGGGCCAGGCTCGGCTCCTCGTAGCTCTCCCAGTGGTCCTCGACGAAGATCATGGAGGGCCGGCGGGACCGGTAGTCGAGCAGCTGGTCGATGTCGAAGGTCGCCAGGACCTGGGTGTCCAGGTGCTCCAGCAGATGTTCGCGGGAGAGCTGGATCGCGCTCCCGGCGTCGACGAACCCGGTCAGCGCCTGCACGAGCACCGGCTCGTCCAGGTCGGGCAGGTCGTCGGCCAACTCGTAGAGCCCTTGTGGGTCGAGCACGCTGCGGACCTCCTCGAGATGCGCCCGCGGGGGCGGGCCATGTGGTGGGAACACCGGGCCGCGCGTGTTCATTCCTGCTCCCGCGCGCGAGGATCGGTGCATGTCTGATCTTTCCCTACGGCCGATGGTGCCCGGTGACGCGGCGGCCGTGCTGGCGATCTACCAGGCGGCGCTCGACGGCGGCGACGCCAGCTTCGAGACGACGGCGCCGGACTGGGCCGCGTTCGACGCGGGCCGGCTGGCGGATCATCGCTGGGTCGCCGAGGTCGGCGGCACCGTCCTGGGCTGGGTCGCTGTCACCAGGGTCTCACCCCGGCCGGTGTACGCGGGAGTCGTCGAGCACAGCGTCTACGTCGACGCCGCGGCCCAGGGCCGGGGGGTGGGACGGGCGCTGTTGCAGCGGCTGTTCACCTCGACCGAGGCGGCCGGCATCTGGACCATCCAGTCCGGCATCTTCCCGGAGAACGAGGCCAGCCTGGCGCTGCACCGGCGTACCGGGTTCCGGGTGATCGGCACCCGGGAGCGGGTGGGCCGGCACCACGGCCGCTGGCGGGACGTGGTGCTGCTGGAACGGCGCAGCCCGGTGGTGGTCTGACCCAGGTAAAGGCTCAGACGGCGAGCACTCGGGCCGCCTCGAGGTGCTCGGTGACCTGCTGCGGGGACAACGGGCGGGAGAAGTGGTAGCCCTGCGCGAAGCGGTAGCCCAGCCGGTACAGCGTCTCGGCCTGCTCGGCCGTCTCCACGCCTTCCGCGATGGCCTGCAGGTGCAGCCCGTTGGTGATCTGGATCATGGCGGTGGCGATCACCGCCTCCTCCGAGCGCCCGCCGATGCCGTCCACGAAGGACTTGTCGACCTTGAGGGTGTCGGCCGGGCAGGTCCGCAGCAGCCCCAGTGACGAGTGCCCGGTGCCGAAGTCGTCCAGCGCCACCTTGACCCCGAGCGTGACCAGGCTCTGCAACGTGTCCAGGGCGACGCCGCCGTCGAACACCGCCGTCTCGGTGACCTCGACGACCAGCTTCTCCGGGTCGAAGCCGCTGTCCGCGAGCGCCGCCCGTACGTCCGCGGCGAAGCCCGGCTCCCGCAGCTGCCGGGCCGACACGTTGACGCCGATCTCGCCGGGCGCGCCCGATCCGAAGACGTCCTGCCACTCGGCGGCCTGGCGCAGCGCGGTCCGCAGGATCCAGTCGCCCAGCGGCACGATCAGGCCGGTGCGCTCGGCGATCGGGATGAACACGTCCGGGCCGATGAAGCCGCGCTCGGCGTGCTTCCAGCGGATCAGCGTCTCCAGCGACGTCCACTCGCCGTCGGGCAGCGAGACGATCGGCTGGTAGACGAGCGTGAAGTCGCCGTTGTCCAGCGCCTGACGCAGTTCGGCGCCGAGCTGGGCGTCGGCCGCCTGGTCCTGCTCCAGGCGGGCGTCGTAGACCGCGTGCCGGCCCTTGCCGCGCTCCTTGGCGGCGTACATCGCCAGGTCGGCGCGGCGCAGCAGCTCCTGCGGGCTGGCCTCCGGCCACACCTCGGCGAGCCCGATGCTGGCCTTGACCAGCAGGTCGTAACCGAGCGCGTGCACCGGACGGGTCAGCGACTCGGCGATGCGGTCCAGCACCTCGGTCGCCTCGGTCAGGCGCACCCCGCGCAGCAGCAGGCCGAACTCGTCCCCGCCGAGGCGGGCCACCACGTCGTCCTCGCGGACCGCCTCGCGCAGCCGCTGCGCGACCACCACCAGCAGGGCGTCGCCGACGGCGTGACCGAGCCGGTCGTTGATCGCCTTGAAGTCGTCGAGGTCGATCAGCGCCAGGCTCAGGGTCCCGCTCGCCCCGCCCTCGGTCTCGGCCAGGGCCGTGCGGGTCTGCTGCTCGAACAGGGTGCGGTTGGCCAGGTCGGTGAGGGCGTCGTGGGTGGCGCGGTGGGTGAGCCGGCGCTGGTAGCCGTTGAGCTCGACCAGGTTGGCGTCCACCCGGCCGAGCAGCCGGCCGTTCTCGGACAGCGCGTTCACCTGGCGCAGCACGACCAGCGCGGTCAGCAGCACCGCGGCCAGTGCGACGGTGAGCACGGCCCCGCCGGCCTGGCTGCTGACCGTCAGCAGCAGGGCGTCGGTGGCCGCGACGGCCAGGTAGGGCACGACGCTGAAGGGCCGGCGCCGGCGCTCGGGCTGCGGGACCCCGGCGGCCCGGCGCTGCCGGTCGGCGGCGAACGCCACGAACAATAGCGTCGCCGGCACGAACATCTGCGACCCGCTCAGGCCCGGGTGCAGGTCGAACAGCAGCGGGAACAGACCGCCGCCGACGGCGCCGACCGCCGCCGCGGCCGCGAGCAGCCGCAGGGCGATCCGGTCCACGCCGCCGAAGCCGCTGAGCGCGACCTTGACGAAGGCCAGCGAGCCGACCAGGCCCAGGGCCATCAGCATGATCACCGGTACGGCGGCCGGCCCCTCGGCGTCCCAGGCGTTCACCACCTGCAGCAGCATGTACCAGGAGAAGATGCCGACCGTGATGCTGATCGTGGCCGCGTCGAGCAGGAAGCGGACCATGACCCGGTCCTTGCTCTCCCGCTTGGTCATCGGCAGCCGCAGCAGCGCCCAGAGCAGCACCAGCATGGCCAGCGCGTAGCAGATCGAGGTCGGCACGTCGTGCTGCTGGTCCAGCCGGCCGGGGTTCAGCACGGTGAAGCGGGCATCGCCGGCCAGGCCGAGCACGATCAGGACGCAGACCACCGCCAGGGACCGCCACACGCGCCGGGTCACCCGGTCCAGCCCGGGGGTGAAGGCGGTACGCCAGCAGGCCCAGCCCGCGATCGCGGTGCCGATCATGGCGGGCATCCAGCCCCACACCACCGGGCTGCGCTGCGCGGCGAAGTTCGCCGTGAAGACGCCGATCGACACGACCAGTACGGCGACAGCAGTGATCAGCATCGGTGTCGGCCGCAGCCGTTCCACCTGCCGTTCCTCGCCCGTCGTCATGCGTGCGTCGTCCTTCCGCCGCGGATCCGTGCCTGCGCAGCCCTCATCGGTCGCCCGGTGGACGGGATGAGCGAAAACCGGGACGGTGAGCGTCACCGCGCGGATGCACAGCGTGGGATCCGGCCAACCGTTGTCGTGCACGTGCAGCTGCACGGCACAATGGAACGAGATCCCCCTCTCGACCCCTCGGAGTGATCTGGTGACCGATCCCGCCGTACCCGCCCTCCCGACCCCGCCCAACGCCTCTGACCAGGGCTGGGACCCGGCCGGCCCACCCGGGACGCTGTGGGCCCGGATGAAGGCCGACCCGCAGTACGCCCCGGAGCACCTCGCCCTGGAGGCGGTCCGCCGGCTGGGTCCCGAGGCGCAGCGCTGGGCCGAGCGGGCCCGCTCGGAACACCCCGGCCTCACCCCGGACGAGCTGGCCCAGCAAGTGGTCCGGCGGTTCACCAACCACGCGCGGCTCTCCGGTGCCGTCTCCGGGGCCACCGGCCTGCCCGGCGCGGTCGTCGACGTGGGCGTGCTCGCGTGGACGCAGGCGCGGATGGTGCTGCACGTGGCCGCCGCGTACGGCGTCGACCCGACCGGCCCGGACCGCGCCACCGACCTGCTGGTGCTGCAACGGGTGCACAAGGCCGCCGAGACCGCCCGGCTCGCGCTCGGCGTGGCCGCGGGCCGGGAACGCGCCAGCCGGCTCTTCGCCACCAGCGCCGGCCAGCCGCTGTCCGGGGTCATGGTCAAGCTCGGCGTCAAGCTGGCCCAGATGGCCGGCGTCCGGGCGGCCCGGCGGATGGCCGCCAAGGTCATCCCGGGTGCGGCGGTCGTGCTCGGCACGTGGGCGAACTCGGCCGCGACCAAGGACCTGGCCCGGCGCACCACGGAGCTCTACCGCCGTTCCTAAAGTCGGCGTGAACGTTGTCGATGATTGCTCCTGTGAAGGACAGGGACACGAGCTCCGGGGGCCGCTCGCCGCTGCGCAAGCGCCGGCTCCTGCTGTTGGTGACCCCGTTGCTGCTCACCGGTTGCAGTCTGTTCACCGCGCCCAGCGCCACGAAGAGCGGTGGCACGGACATCAGCTCCGAGGTGACCGGCAGCGACCAGTGGCTCGTCGTGGCCCGGGGCAGCGCCACGCCGACACCGCGGCCGAGCACCGGCGTCCGGCCGGCCCCGACCGCGACCACCAGCGGCTTCCTGCCGCTGCCCAAGGTGGCGCGACCCACTCCGTCGCCCACTTGTGCCCGGGACACCCCGCATTTCAACAAGATCAACGCGCTGGCCGTCACGCCGGGCACCACCTCGGCCACGGTGAACTGGTACAACGTCGGCGGCTACAACATCGTCGAGTTCCGGATCACCGCGATCAGCCAGGACCTCAAGCTCGGCGAGCAGCGCGACATCGGCTTCGTCACGGTCAAGCCGGGCAACCCGTGCGGCTTCCTGAGCGCCACGGTGCCCGGCCTCGACCGCAGGACCGGCTACGTCTTCACGGTCGACGCGGTGGTGATCCGCCGCAGCGGTGACGGCACCCACGCCGCGACGGTCTTCCGCTCGTCGGTCGTCTACACCAAGTAGTCGGCCAGCGTGCGTTCCGGGCGGTAGCCCAGCGCCCGGGCCCGGCCCAGCTCCAGGATCATCCCGTCGGTGAGCTGGTCGACGGCGTAGCGGGTCAGGGTCGGTGACACCGCGGCCAGTGCCCGGACCGGCCCGGCCGGCACGTGCCGCACCGGCACGCGCAGGGCCCGCGCGAAAACCTCGTCACGCCGGTACGGCCGTTCGTCGGCGATGTTGTACGCGCCGCCGGGCCACTCGACCGCCGCCAGGCAGGCCGCCGCCAGATTCTCGACCGCCGTGAGGCTCATCGCCACGTCCGGCCCCGGCAGCCACGCCCGGCCCCCGCGCACCACCCGGCGCAGCCGTGGCACCAGATGCCGGTCGCCGTCGCCGTAGACCGCCCGCGGGCGCAGTGCCACCGCACCGGCGGCCAGGGCGAGCCGCTCCCCGGCCGCCTTGGTCCGCCCGTACACGCCGCGGTGTCCGCCGACGGGATGCTCCTCGGGCACCGGCGTCCGGTACGGGCCCGGGCGGTAGACGCTGGCGCTGCTCACCCAGACCACAGGCCGGCCGTCCGCCGCTCGCAGCAGCCGCGCGGTCCCGTCCACGTTGACGGCCCGGAACGCCGCCTCGGTGCGGCGCCCCGGCCGGGGGTCACCGACGGCGGCGGCCAGGTGGACCACGGCGTCCGCGCCGGTCAGGTCGGGCAGCTCGCGGGCGGCGTCCCAGGGGACGTGACGGCCCACCGGACCCGGGCGGCGGCTCAGGCAGAGCACGTCGTGCCCGTGCTCCGCGGCGAGGCGGGCGACGGCTGTGCCACAGAAGCCCGACGCGCCGGTGACAGCTAGCCGCATGTCGCCCGTACCGTCAAGGAACGCCAGCCCGGCAGCGCCGCGCGCCGGTCCGGCCGGGCCCGGACCACCACCGGGCGCAGCGGGGCGAGCGCCTGCAGCAGGTCGGTGAGCTGGGTGCGGGCCAGCCGGGCACCGGGGCAGGCGTGCGGGCCGACGCCGAAGACGAGCTGGGCGATGTGCGCCGGCGCGGGCGCACCCGGGTCGGGGTCGAGGTGGTGGGCGCCGACGGCGTGCCGGGCGATGAGCAGCATCCGGTCGCCGGCGTGGACCGGGCAGCCACCGGAGGCCGTCGGCAGGCGACCGGCCGCGGCGGCGACGCGGGGCAGCAACGGGGTCGGAGCGGTGACCCGCAGCAGCTCGGAGGCCAGGGCCGGGCTGCCGGCGTACCCCCAGAGGTCGGCGTCGGCGGCCCAGGCCGCGGCTCGCGGCAGTGCGGCGACCGTCGTGTTGACCGCGGCCACCGCCAGCATCACGGCCAGGCCGGCCTCGCGGGGCCGTTCTCGTGTCAGGGGTCAGGCGTCAGCCGCGATAACCGCCGATGCCGCTGCCGGCC
>NZ_JBSGFR010000051.1:0-58620 GCF_053603475.1 Actinoplanes sp. NPDC004185
GAACGCCGCCAAGCCCTGCCCGGGTGGATCCACTTTTACAATCACCACCGCGGACACACCGCACTCAACGGCCTACCACCCGCCAGCCGCGTCCCCAACCTCACGGGTCAGTACAGCTAGGCATCGGACGACGGAGAAAGGGGAGCCCCGCGGGGCTCCCCTTTTTCTGTGCCAGATCCTCAGACATGTCCGGATCGGGCCGAAGGGCCGGACATGGGGTTCCAGATCAGCCACAAACTGCTCGCGCTCGGTCTGGGAGGGGTGGTCAGCACCGCGGCCGTCCTCGTGGGCGTCGGCGCCTGGCAGAGCGACGCGTTCGCCGACCACACGGGCGCCGCGGTGGCCACTCTCAGTGCCGAGGACCTCGACCAGACCACCGCCAACGTGACCCGGCTGGTCAGCTCGGTCGGCGACGAGGTGCAGGGCGGCGTGGACAGCGACATGCAGGCCGCCAACGCACTGCTCAAGCAGCGTGGCGGGCTGCGCCTGGACGGCGACACCACGACCTGGACCGCGACCAACCAGCTGTCGCAGGCCAAGCAGTCGGTGAGGCTGCCGCGCGCGACGGTCGGTGGCCAGTGGCTCGGCCAGAACACCGACGTCAAGAAGACGACGCCGTTCGTCGACGACGTGCAGACGCTGCTGGGCGGGACGGTGACCGTCTTCCAGCGGATGAACGACGCCGGCGACCTGCTGCGGGTGGCGACCAACGTCCGGGCCAAGACCGGCAACCGGGCCATCGGCACGTTCATCCCCGCGGTGACCGCGGAGGGCACGCCGAACGCCGTGGCCGCCGCGATCAAGGCCGGCAAGCCGTACCGGGGCGTGGCCCAGGTGGTCGACACCTGGTACATCTCCGCGTACGACCCGGTCAAGGACGCCTCCGGCAGGGTGATCGGCGCGCTCTACGTCGGCGTGCAGCAGGCGGCCGCCCTCAAGAACCTCACCGACGCGATCGCGGCCACCTCGGTCCGCGAGAACGGCTGGGTCAGCGTCTACAGCACGGCGAAGGCGGACACCGGGCGGGTCATCGCCTCCAGCCTCGACGGGGCGGTCGGGCGGACCGACCTGGCCGCCACGGACGCCGCCGGCACCGAGTACGTCAAGGAGATCGTCGCCCAGGCGCCCCAGCTCGAAGGCGGAGCGACCTGGCGCAGGACCTACCGGCTGCCGGGTTCCGGGGGCGCGGCCGCGGGTCCCACGACGACGACGGTCGCCTACTACGCGCCGTACTCGTGGGCGATCGCCGTCGGTGGCTTCGACGCCGACGCCTCCGGCGCGGTGGACGCGGTCCGCGACGGGCGGCGCGCCATGCTGACCGCGTTCCTCATCGCCGCCCTGCTGCTGGCCCTGGCCGGCGGCCTCTTCGCCGCCTGGCAGGCGCGCCGCATCTCCGGCCGGCTCGGCGGCCTGACCGCCGCCCTGGCCCGGCTGGCCCAGCGGGACCTGACCGCCTCCGTGCCGCCCAGCACCCAGGACGAGATCGGCCGGGCCGGTACGGCCCTGAACACCGCCGTGGCCGAGCTGCGCGAGGTGATGGTCGAGGTCACCAGGGCCTCCGACGGCGTCTCGCGGTCCGCCGGGCAGGTCGCCGCCACCGGCAGCGAGCTGACCGCCTCGGCCGAGGACGCGTCCGGCCAGGCCGGCGCGGCCAGCGTGGCCGCCGAGGGCATCAGCCACGTCGTGCAGACGGTCGCGGCCGGCGCGGAGGAGATGGGCGCCTCGATCGGCGAGATCTCCGGCAACGCCCAGGACGCGGCCCGGGCCGGGCGCGACGGCGTCGGGCTGACCGAGACGGCCAGCGGCGTGATCGACGAGCTGCGGGTCTCCACCACCAAGATCGCCGACGTGGTCCGGCTGATCGCCAGCATCGCCGAGCAGACCAACCTGCTCGCCCTGAACGCCACCATCGAGGCGGCCCGGGCCGGCGACCTCGGCAAGGGCTTCGCGGTGGTGGCCGGCGAGGTCAAGGAGCTGGCCCAGGAGACGGCCCGGGCCACCGACGACGTGACGGCCCGGGTCGCCGCGATCGAGGGGGACACCGCCCGCGCGGTCGAGGCGATCAACGCCATCACCGCCACCATCGCCCAGGTCAACGACTATCAGACGGCGATCGCGGCAGCGGTCGAGGAGCAGGCCGCGACGACCGCGGAGATGGCCCGCAACATCAGCGAGGTGGCCACCGGCAGCCGGGACATCGCGGTCGGCATCACCGCGGTCAGCGGCGCGGTGGACAGCACCCGATCGACGGTGGCGGTCTCCCACCAGGCGGCCGACGAGCTGAACGCGACCGCCCGGCGGCTGACCGGCCTGGTGGGACGCTTCACCGTCTGAACGCGAGCAGCGGTCAGGCCGGCAGGTAGGTGAGCACCTGGACGCCGGTCGTGGTGGTGAACGTGCTGCTCAGCTTCAGCGCGACTTTGGTGCCCTCATCCCACAGCTTGCGGCCCTCGCCCACGACCACCGGGTAGACCATGATCCGGTACTCGTCGATCAGGTTGTGCCGGGTCAGCAGGTTCACCAGCGAGGCGCTGCCGTTGATCAGCAGCGAAGCGGGGTCGGTCTTGACTTGCCGAAGTCGCCGGTCGCTTCCTCCATCTGCGGCCAGGCAGCCTTGAAACCTTCGTACGTCCGCCGGCCCAGCAGCAGCGCGTCGGCCTCCATCAGGTTGCTGTTCTGCCAGCTGCCGAGCTCGTCGTTGAAGTAGGGCCCGCTCCAGGCCGGCTCCTCGAAGACGCCGTCCAGGGTCACGTACTCCACCGCGATGATCTTTCCCATGCCTGCCGGCCTCCCGTGTTGTGGCGATCGAACAGCTGAGCCTGCCTCAGCGGGTCCCGCCGCGCCACCTCACCATGCGACGCTGCAGCGCATGAAGCCCGACGAGATCCTGCGGCGCCGGATCGACCGGCACCACCTCGGCAGCACCAAGGCCGGCGACGTGGTCGCGGCGGCCCGGCGGGTCGGCGGCCTGCACGCCCAGGTCGCCTCCTCGGCGCTGGCCTCGGCGACCCTGCGGCTGGGCCCCGAGCCGGATCTGGAAGGCGCGCTGTACCAGGAGAAGTCGCTGGTCCGGACGTGGGCCGCGCGGGGCACGCTGCACCTGCTGCCCGCGGCCGACCTGCCGCTCTGGGTGGCCGCGATGAGCACCCGGACCCGCGAGACCACCGGCTCGTGGCTCAAGTTCCACGGCGTGACGGCGGAGCAGATGAGCGACATCATCGCCGCGCTGCCCGGCCTGCTGGGGGCCACGCCGCTGACCCGGGAGGAACTGGCCGGCGCGATCATCGAGGCCACCGGGCACGAGGACCTGCGCGGGCCGCTGATCCAGGGCTTCGGGGCGATCCTCAAGCCCCTGGCCTTCCGCGGACTGCTCTGCTCGGGTCCGCCCCGGGGCCGGCACGTGACCTTCGTGGCGCCGCGGGCCTGGCTGGGCGACTGGGAGCCGGTGCCCGCCGAGGACGCGATCGACCAGCTGGTGCTGCGTCACCTGGACGCGTACGGGCCGGCCGACGCCGCCGAGTTCGCCCGCTGGTTCGACCTCAAGCCGCCACTGGCCAAGAAGTCCTTCGCCCGGCTGGCCGACCGGCTGCGGCCCGTCGGGGACGAGGGCTTCCTGCCGGTCGACGCGCCGGACGCGGGTGGCGAGGACACGGTGCTGCTGCTGCCGGCCTTCGACCCGTACGTGGTGGGCAGCCTGCGCCGCCTCGAAACGGTGAGCAGCGGGCCGAAGTCGGCGGTTTCCCGGCCGCAGGGCTGGATCTCCCCCACGCTGGTGGTGAACGGCCGCATCGAGGGGGTGTGGGAGCTCACCGACGGCCACCCGGTCGTCACGCCGTTCGCTCCGCTGTCCGCCGCGACCCGGCGGTCCCTGCCCGAGGGGTCCGTCATCCGCTGAAGCCCGCTCCGGGGGTCCGATGAGCGTCACGCAGGACGCGCCCGCCGCGCTGGCCGAGCCCGTACGGCCGGTCCACCGCTCGTGGGTCGCCCTGCTGTCCGCCGCGAACCTGGGCCTGTGGATGGCCTTCTTCACGCCGGTGCAGGTGCTGCTCCCGGAACAGATCAGCGAGCTGGGCATCGTCGGCAAGGAAGCCGCGCTGGGCTGGGTCACCGCCCTGGGCGCGCTGGTCGCGATCATCGTGAACCCGCTGGCCGGCCTGTACTCCGACCGGACCCGGCTGCGGCTCGGCGGCCGGTCGTACGGTCGCCGGCACGTCTGGACGCTGGCCGGCGCCCTGATCGCCGCCCTGTCGCTGGTGGCTCTGGCCGGTCAGCGGCACCTCGCGGGGGTCGCGCTGGGCTGGGCCGGCGTCCAGCTCGGGCTCAACATCATGCTGGCCACGCTGACCGCGGCGGTCCCGGACCGGGTGCCGGTGCGGCAGCGGGGCATGGTCTCCGGCTGGATCGGTATGCCGCAGGCGCTCGGCCTGGTGCTCGGCGCGGTGCTGGTCACCGCCGTGGTCACCGGCGTCGCCTCCGGTTACCTGGTGATGGCCGGCGTTCTGCTGCTGCTGGCCGTACCGTTCGCGCTGCTCACCCCGGACGATCCGCTGCCCGCCGGGCCGGGCCGGCCGCGCTCGCGGACCGGGCTGTGGCGGGTCCTGCGGGAGCATCCCGACTTCGGCTGGGCCTGGGGCACCCGGTTCCTGGTCCAGCTCGGCAACGCCCTGGGCACGCTCTACCTGCTGTACTTCCTCACCGACCAGCTCCGGCTGGCCGACCCGGACACCGGGCTGCTGGTCATGATCCTGCTCTACACGGCGGGCATGGTCGCGACGGCGGTGGTCGGCGGCCGGCTCTCCGACCGGTCGGGGCGTCGCAAGATCTTCGTGGTGTGGTCCGGGGTGGTCATCGCGATCGCGGCCCTGCTGCTGGCGCTCTGGCCGACCTGGCCGGTGGCCCTGGTCGCCTCGGTGCTGCTGGGGGCGGGCTACGGCGTCTATCTGGCGGTGGACACGGCCTTGATCACCCAGGTGCTGCCGGCCGCGGTGGACCGGGCCAAGGACCTCGGGGTGATCAACATCGCGACGGCCGCGCCGCAGGTGCTCGGGCCGGCCATCGCGGCGCCGCTGGTCACCCACCTGGGCGGCTATTCCACGCTGTACGCGCTGACCGCGGCGGTCACCCTGCTCGGCGCGGTCCTGGTGGTACGGATCCGCGCGGTCCCCTGACTCAGCGGACCGCGCGGATCACCTGTCACGCCGGCAGGGTCCAGCGCTGGTTCGTACCGGCGAAGCACTCCCAGATCTGCAGCCGGGTGCCGTTGGCCGAGCTGTTGTTCGACGCGTCCAGGCACTTGTTGCTGACCGGGTTGCGCAGCGTGCCGTTGCTCTGCGCCTGCCACTGCTGGGCGCCGGTGCCGTTGCAGTCGTAGATCTGCACCAGCGAGCCGTTCGCGGTGCCGGCCGCCGCCACGTCCAGGCACTTGCCCAGCCCGCGCAGCGTGCCGTCGGTCGCGACGGTCCAGTTCTGCGCGGCGCTGCCGTTGCAGTCGTAGAGCTGCACGGCGGTGCCGTTGGCCGACGACGCCGCGGCGATGTCGACGCACTTGCCGCCGATGCCGGTGATCCGGCCGGTGCGCCCCGAGGGCGGCGGGGTGGTCGGCGTGCCACCGCCGGTCGCCGTCGAGTAGATGGCGCTGACCAGCGAGTTGGCGCCCGTCGCGTCCTGCGAGAGCTCCCAGTTCATGATGCCGCCGGCGTTGGCCATGGCCCACTGGGTCTTGCGGCGGATCGTCGGCAGGCCGTTGTAGCACTCCTGCACGCCGGCGATCGTGGCGCAGTCCTGGTTGGCGTAGGCCGGGTTGGTGGCGACGATCTGCGCGTACGTCTTGTAGCCGGGACGGCTGTAGAACGGCACGCCGAGCACCGCCTTGCTCGCCGGCAGGCCGCGGCCCTTCCAGAAGTTGACGCTGGCGATCGACCAGTCGTAGTTGGCGTGCGGGCTGCCCCCGTCGTACGCCATGATGTTGAGCCAGTCGACCAGGCCGAACACCGCCGGCTGCACGCCGTTGGCCGTGCCGCCCTCGGAGACGACCGCCGCGGTGAGCAGCTTGCCCTGGCCGTGCAGGGCGGTGCTGAGCTGCTGCATCAGGGCCGTGTAGTTGGTGCCCGAGGTGCCCGGGTCGGGGTATTCCCAGTCGATGTCGATGCCGTCCAGGTTGTACTGGCCGACCAGGCCCATGACGGCGTTGACGAAGGTGGTGCGGGCGCCGGAGTTGCCGGCCAGCGCCTCGAAGGCCGAGTCGTTGCCGTCGTTCCAGCCGCCGAGGGCCAGCCCGACCTTGACGTTGTTCTGGTGTCCGAGCGAGACCAGCGACTGCAGCTTGGCCGGGTCCGGGACGGCCTGCAGGGTGCCGTTGGCGTTCGGCAGCACGAAGGCGTAGTTGATGTGGGTGAGCTTGCTGTACTGGATGCTGGTGACGCTGCCGGCCCAGGACGGCATGTAGCCGACGCTCTTGAAGTTGTTGGGCAGCACAGCGGCCTCGGACGTGCCTTGCATGGCGATCGCGCTGGCGGCCACCACGGCGACCGCGGCGGCTGCGGCAGCCAGTCTTCTCTTCATCAGGGACCTCTCTGTCCGGCGTGGGGGCGCCGTCGGGGGTGACATCGGGCGGCTGAAGTTTAAGAAGGTTAACTAATAGTCGTCAATATAAGACGTGATAAAAGGTCGCCGACAAGGGGCTCGACAAGCGCCGTAGGCTGGTCGGGTGACAGTACGCGTACGCTTCGCCCCTTCTCCGACCGGAATGTTCCACGTCGGCGGTGCCCGCTCGGCGCTGCAGAACTGGATCTTCGCCCAGCAGAACGGTGGCGTCTTCGTCCTGCGGATCGAGGACACCGACGCCGCCCGTAACCGTCCGGAATGGACGGAGGGCATCCTCTCGGCGCTCGACTGGATCGGCATCGAACGCGGCTCCTACGAGGGCCCCTACTACCAGTCGACGTACGCCGCCGAGCACACCGCCGCCGCGACCCGCCTCTACGGCGAGGGTCGCGCCTACTACTGCGACTGCACCCGCGACGACGTGATCGCCCGCACCGGCAACACGCACACCGGCTACGACGGCTTCTGCCGCGACCGGGCGCTGGGCCCCGGCGAGGGACGGGCACTGCGCTTCCGCACGCCCGACGAGGGCGAGACCGTGGTCGTCGACCTGGTCCGCGGCGAGCCCACCTTCGAGAACAAACTGCTCGAGGACTTCGTCATCGCCCGCAGCGACGGCTCGGCGGTCTTCCTGCTGGCCAACGTCGTGGACGACATGACGATGGGGATCACCCACGTCATCCGGGCCGAGGAGCACCTGCCCAACACCCCGAAGCAGCAGCTGCTCTGGGAGGCGCTCGGGGTCAAGCCCCCGGTGTGGGGCCATGTGCCGGTCATCGTCAACGAGAAGCGGCAGAAGCTCTCCAAGCGGCGGGACAAGGTGGCCCTGGAGTCGTACCGTGACGAGGGCTATCTCGCCGCCGCCATGCGCAACTACCTGATGCTGCTCGGCTGGGCGCCCTCCGGCGACCGCGAGATCGTGCCGTGGTCGGTCGTCGAGGAGGAGTTCCGGCTCGAGGAAGTCAGCCACTCCCCCGCGTTCTTCGACGTGAAGAAGCTGCGGGCGTTCAACGGGGACTACATCCGGGCCCTGGACAGCGAGGAGTTCGCCGCGGTGTGCGCGCCCTGGCTGGGCGGCACCGACACGATCCCGGCCCCGCCGTGGGAGCCGTCGGCGTTCGACTCCAACGTCTTCGCCGCGGTGGCGCCGCTGGCGCAGACCCGCATCGCCGTGCTCAGCGAGATCGTCGACTACGTCGACTTCCTCTTCCTGGCCGAGCCGGTCCGCGACGAGCAGTCGTGGAACAAGGCGATGAAGGAGGGCGCGGGCGACATCCTGGACGCCGCCGTCACGGCGTTCGGCGCGCTGGAGACGTGGTCGGCCGAGCCGCTGAAGGCCGCCCTCGAGCGGGTCGGCGAGGAGCGGGGGCTCAAGCTGGGCAAGACCCAGGCACCCGTACGCGTCGCGACGACCGGCCGCACGATCGGTCTGCCGCTGTTCGAGTCGCTGGAGGTGCTGGGCCGCGAGCGGACCCTGGCCCGGCTGGCGGCGGCCCGGTCCCGCCTGGCCTGAGGTTTCGTGACCATTTCGGTACGCGCGCGCTCCGATGACGGCGCGCGCGTACCTCACCAGGCAACGTCCTGGCCAGTTCAGCCCGTCAAAGGGGTATGAACGTCAGCAGCACGGGTGACCGGAACCCCCTCGGCTTGCCCTCGCTGGGTACTATTCGCCCGCTGATCAGCGGCCAAGGTCCACCGATGCAGTCGATCCCAGATAGCTCCAATTCGTCCCGTTCCGAGATGCGGCCGAGACGATCTGCGGGGAGGCTGTGAGGACTGGGCCGTGCCGGCGACGGGTCCCTTCCGGGCGCGCCGTTCCGATCGGCGCACGTATGTCATCCACGGGGCGGGGAGGCCGGACGGTGGTTCAAGGGGTGATCGCCCGATTGCTGTCGGCGACCGGAGTTCTTGCGGCGGGTGTCGCGCTGAGCGCGGGAGTTGCCGCACCCAGCGCCGCGCAGGCCGCGCCGGACCGGCTCACCGCCGGGGCCGCGCTCGCCGCGCCCAAGGCGCCGGCCAAGCCCACGGCGGTGCAGATCGCCGGCAAGTTCCCCGGCGACACCGTGACGGTGCAGCAGAGTGAGCGGCCGGACCTGTTCAAGCAGCTGCTCAGCGAGGTCAGCTGGCTGGCGACCACGCCGCCGACCACCTCCAAGCCGGAGGCGAAGAAGCTCGGCCCCAAGTTCACGGTCACCGTGCTGATCAAGGACAAGCCCCACCAGATCTACGAGCTCTACCCGAACGCCGCCGGCGGCCCGCGGGCGTTCCGGCCGGCGAAGCAGCCGTCCGGCAAGAAGACGCCCGGCTGGTTCTACGGGCGGCTGACCATGTCCGAGTCGCTGCGCCTGAGCGGCGTGCCGCTCAAGGAGAAGCCGGACGTGGTCAGCGGCGGCATCGGTGGCGGCATCGGCGAGGAGGTGCAGGCCGAGGAGCTGGACCCGGTCGAGGGCGTCAACGACGTGCTGGCCGACATGCGCCGGCTGTACCTGCTCAACGGCGCGGTCCTGCTCACGATCCTGCTCGGCCTGGGCGGCATCGCGTACCTGATCCGCCGCCGGGTCTGACCTCAACCGGCCGGACGCACCGGGACCCGCAGGATCGGGCAGGCGGGGGCGGGCGCGTTGCAGCGCTCGCCCACCCCGAAGGCGTCCGGCAGGCGCCGGTTCGTGGCCGCTTGAGCCACCTCCACCGTGGTCAGCGGGGGCTCGCCCAGCTCGGCACTGCCGGTGCCCCGTTCCCCGGTGGCCATCACCGCCACCGTGCGGCCGTCGACGACCCGGCGGGCGATCACCTCGTGCACCTGCCAGTCGACGTCGCCGGTCTCGGCGTAGCGCGCGTACTCGATGCCGCCCCGGGTCCGGTCGGGCAGCGCGCAAGCCTCCGGCTCGGCCTGCACGGGCAGGCAGAGCCCGGCCGGCGCGTCGTAGACGGCGACCTCGACCAGGCCCCGCGGCTCCCCGTCGGCGTTCAGCACCGCGTACTGCCGCCAGCCGTTGCCGGTGCTGGGCGGGCGCGGCACGATCCGGTAGCCCTTCGCGTCCACCGGCGGTGCCAGCACGCTCAGGACCGGGTCGAGGACGGCGGACGGGCGGGGCTGCGGGACGGGCACCGCGGCGGTCGAGCGGGCCTTGTGCCCGGGCAGCAGGACGTTGGTGAGGACGAAGCCCAGCAGCACGACCAGGGCCACCGCGACCAGGCCGGCCAGCACCACGCGCCAGGCCCGGCGGCGGCGCAGCCGGCCGGCCCGCCGGTTGATGTCCGGAACCGCGTCGCCGGGCGGCGGCTCGCTCTCGCAGGCCTTCTCCAGCACGGCCGTGAGCAGCGCACTCATCGGGCGTCCACCGGCCGGGCGGCGGCCAGCAGGCCCGCGAAGGCGCCCAGCCCTTCCGTCTCGAAGGCGAGCACCCTGCTGTCGTCCAGGTCGAGGGCGTCGGCGGTCTCGTCGATGGCCAGCCCGCAGAAGTGCCGCAGCACCAGCACGGCCCGGCAGCGTGGGCTGAGGCCGTGCAGCGCGTCCAGCACCAGCACGGTGTGCACGGCGTCGACCTCGGCGGGCGCGGTGGCCAGCTGCAGCTGACCGCCTCCCGGGCCCCGGTCGGCCGGGACCGGTTCGGTGAGCAGGGCCGGTTCCGGGGGTTCCGGGGCGACGAAGACGTGCTCACGCCGGCCGCGGGGCTTCTTGAAGGCGGCCATCAGATCGGCGTACGCCCACAGGTCGGGCTCGGTGATGTCGGGATCGGCCAGCACCCGGGCCAGCGTGGTGCGGGCCAGCTCGTCGGCGAGCGCCCAGTCGCCGCACATCAGGAACGCGGCGCGGCGCAGCTGGATGTACCGCTCCAGAACGTACCCGTCGGACATAAGCCTCTTTATAGGCCACACCACCCGGGCGGCGATGCGGAACGGCCTCACGTGCCGCTAACGGTGACCTCCACCAGCCGGACCAGGTCGTCGAGGTCGGCGTCGAACTCCCCCGCGGCGTCCTCGTGACAGGCCGCCTCGTCCGCGGGCAGGCCCCCGGTCACCTCACCGACGGTGTAGCCGAGCAGGAACGCGCAGATCATCCGGGTCAGCCGCGGCACCTGCTCCCCCGGCACGCCGGCGTCGTGCAGGCAGCCGCGCAGCGCCGCGGTCAGCCAGGAGGCGGAGGCGCCGGCCGAGCGGCGGTTCAGCAGCAACGGGTACGCGCCGGGGTGCGCCCGGGACAACGCCCGTACCGCCCGGCCCAGGGCCCGCAGGCGCTGCCGCCAGTCGATGTCGGCGGGGTCCTCGCCGTACTCGGTGCCCAGCTCCAGGTGCAGCAGGTCGACGAGCCCGTCCAGCAGGGCGTCCTTGCCACCGACGTACGGGTAGAGGGCCATGGAGGTGAGCCCGACCCGTTCGGCGACGGCGCGCATGGACATGGCACCGAGGCCGTGTTCGTCGACGAGGGCCAGGGCCTGGTCGAGGATGAGTCGTCTCTTGTCGTCCACGGACACACACGGTGCCGAGACCAGCCGGGCGATGGGCCGGAACCAGCCCGCCACACCGCAGTCAGTCACCCACGAGGGTGAGCGGGACCCTTCCTCAGCACCAGCGGCCGGGCGGACGCCCCCGGCTCACGGCCCGGCGCCGGGGCCGGACCGCGCCGTGCAGGTGGGCACCGGCCCAGCCGCGCAGCTCGGTGCGGCAGCCGACCCGGTGCGGGATGTCGTCGACCGGCTCCTCGGTGGCCTGTGAAGACGCGACCGAGGGAAACGGCTCCTCCGCGGCGACCTGCTCCGCCTCGGCGTACAGCTGGCCGTCCTCGCGTTCCGTCATCCCTGCCCCCTCTCCTGCCCGCCGTTCGGACCACCCGGTCTCATCGGCACCGCGCCGCCCGTCATGAGACCTCGCACGCACGAGTCGTGCGGTGCTAGGAGGACACCCTGCCAGGTCACCGACCGAAATCGCGGTGAAGGCGCACCGCTATATCGGACAAATAACCCAAAGGGTTCACATGAAGAAAGCTCGGCAGCCGCGCGGAACGGTACAGCCAGCAGGCAGGTCACGGCCATGGAAAGACATGCCAGGCACCGGCGCCCGCCCGCGAGCCCGGTCGTGACAGGCTGGCCGGGTGGCAGAGGAGGCGAAACCCGGCGGTACGGCGAAACGCCCCCCGCTGGCCGCGACCCTGCGCCGGGTCGAGCGCCGCGCCGGGGCTCTGGCCAGCGCCAGCGTCGCCCGGATGGACGAGACCCTGCCCTGGTTCCGGGCCCTGCCGGCCGACCAGCGCTCGTGGGTCATGCTGGTCGCCCAGGCCGGCGTCCGCTCGCTGGTCGAGTGGCTGCGCTCGGGCGGCACCGCGGCCGGCACCCAGGAGATCTCCGACGAGGTCTTCGCCGCCGCCCCGCGCGCCCTGGCCCGCTCGATCACGCTGACCCAGACCGTCGCCCTCATCAAGGTCACCATCGACGTGGCCGAGGCCGAGGTGACCAGCCTGGCCGCAGCCGGCGAGGAGGAGGCCCTCGCGGTCGCCATCCTCAAGTTCTCCCGCGAGATCGCCTTCTCGGCCGCCCGGGTCTACGCCCGCGCCGCCGAGTCCCGCGGAGCCTGGGACGCCCGGCTGCAGGCGTTGCTGGTCGACGCCCTGCTCCGCGGCGACTCCTCCGACGTGCTGGCCAGCCGGGCCGCCGCCCTGGGCTGGGCTGACGCGCCACCGGTGGCCGTCGTGGTGGGACGCACCCCCGGCGGGGACATCACCGCGGTGCTGCACTCCGTCTACCGGGCCGCCCGGCGGGCCCGGGTCGAGGTCATCGGCGGCGTGCACGGCGACCGGCTGGTGGTCGTGCTCGGCGGCGTCGCCGACCCGCTGGTCGCCGCCGGGCACCTGGCCGCGAGCTTCGGCGAGGGACCGATCGTGGTCGGCCCGGCCGTCCCCTCGCTGGACCAGGCCACCGAGTCGGCCCGGGCCGCCCTGGCCGGCTTCCGGTCGGCGCGCGCCTGGCCCGGCGCCCCGAACCCGGTGGCCGCCGACGACCTGCTGCCCGAACGGGCCATGGCCGGGGACTCCGAGGCCCGGCGGGCGCTGCGGCACGACGTGTACGGCGCACTGTCGCGCGCGGGCGGCGGGCTGCTGGAGACGCTCGACGCCTTCTTCGCCGCCGGCGGCGTGCTGGAAAGTGCCGCCCGCGAGCTCTTCGTGCACCCGAACACCGTGCGGTACCGCCTCAAAAGGGTCGCCGAGGTGACCAGCCTGTCGCCGCTGGACGGCCGGGACGCGTTCGCGCTGCGGATGGCCCTGACCATCGGGCGCCTCGATCCTGCGAGCTAAATCACCGGGTTGCGCGGTCCTTCGCGCACCGCCTGAAGAGCCCCGATATCATGCCCAATCTGGGCGAAACACGGGGGTGTTTGTAGGAAAGCTACAACGCCGGTCGTAGGGTTTGGTCCCGTGCAGCAACCCCGGAACGACCTCGCATCCGGAAGAGTCGACTCCGTGCTCGCCGTACTCTCGCCCGGCCAGGGTTCCCAGAAGCCCGGCTTCCTCTCCGGATGGCTCGCCCTGCCCGGCGCCGAGGCCCGGCTGACCTGGTGGTCCGCACTCTCCGGGGTCGACCTGATCCACCTCGGCACCGAGGCCGATGCGGACGCCATCAAGGACACCGCCCGCACCCAGCCGCTGCTCGTCGCGGCCGCCCTGCTGGCCGCCGAACACCTGCCGCTGCACGACGTCGCCTTGGTCGCCGGGCACAGCGTCGGTGAGCTCGGCGCCGCCGCCCTCGCCGGGGTGCTGTCCGCCGAGTCCGCCATCACCCTCGCCGGGGTCCGCGGCCGCGAGATGGCCGCCGCCTGCGCGCTGGAGGCCACCGGCATGAGCGCCGTGCTGGGCGGCGACGCCGACGAGGTGGTCGCCGCGATCGAGCGCCACGGGCTCTACCCGGCCAACCGCAACGGGGCCGGTCAGATCGTCGCCGCCGGCGCCCTGGACGCGCTGGCCAAGTTCGCCGCCGAGCCGCCGGCCCGGGCCCGGGTCATCGCGCTGCAGGTCGCGGGGGCTTTCCACACGCCGTACATGGCGCCCGCCGAGCAGGCCCTCGGAGCCGTCGCCGCCGGCGTACCGGTCGCCGACCCGGTCCGGATCCTGCTGTCCGACCTGGACGGCGCCGCCGTCAACCACGGCCGCGAGATGCTGCGGCGCCTGGTCCGCCAGGTCACCGCCCCGGTCCGCTGGGACCTGGTGCTGCGCAACCTGCGTGACCTGGGCGTCACCGGCATCATCGAGCTGCCCCCGGCGGGCACCCTGGCCGGGCTGGCCAAGCGTGAGCTCAAGGGCGAGAACGCCCCCGAGATCGTCACCCTCAACACCCCGGACGACCTGCCCGCCGCCCGCGACCTCATCGCCCGGCACGGCACCGCCTCCACCCACGAGCCCGCCCCGCTCTTCCGGGTCGTGGTCGCCCCCAGCGCCGGGCTGTTCCAGCCCGCCGAGGGCCTGGCCGAGGGCGTGGACCTGCGGCAGGGCCAGGTCATCGGCCGGGTGACCACCCGGCAGGGGCCGGTCGAGGTCGCCGCGCACGCCGCCGGGGTCCTCACCGAGTGGCTCGCCCACCACGACGACCCGGTGGCCCCCGGCCAGCCGGTGGCCCGCATCGGCGGGCACCAGCAGTGACCACGTCCGTCGCGAACGAAGGAGCAACACGATGACCGCGGGTTCCCGCATCGTCGCGATGGGCCACTACCAGCCCTCGCGCATCGTCACCAACGACGACCTCGCCAAGATCGTCAACACCAACGACGCGTGGATCAGGGACCGGGTCGGCATCGCCGAGCGTCGGGTCGCCGACGCCGAGTCGGTCGCCGACATGGCCACCTTCGCCGCGGAGAAGGCCCTGGCGGGCTCGGGGCTGAGCGCCGCCGACATCGACATGGTGGTCGTGGCCACCTGCTCCTCCATCGACCGCTGCCCCAACGTCGCGACCCGCGTCGCCGCCCGGCTGGGCATCACCGCCCCGGCGGCGATGGACCTGAACACCGCCTGCTCCGGCTTCTCGTACGCCCTCGGCACCGCCGACCACGCGATCCGGGCGGGCGCCAGCCGCAACGCCATCGTCATCGGCGCGGAGAAGCTCTCCGACGTCACCGACTGGACCGACCGCACCACCGCCGTGCTCTTCGGTGACGGCGCCGGCGCGGCGGTGGTCTCCGCGGTCCCCGACGGCGAGCAGCCCGGCGTCGGCCCGGTGCTCTGGGGCTCGGCCCCGGAGAAGGGCGACGTGCTGCGCATCGAGGGCTGGCAGCCGTACATCCAGCAGGAGGGCCAGATCGTTTTCCGCTGGGCCACCACCGCGCTGGCGCCGTTCGCCCTGCAGGCGTGCGAGCGGGCCGGCGTCCGGCCGGAGGAGCTCGCCGCCTTCGTGCCGCACCAGGCCAACACCCGCATCATCGACGGCATCGTCAAGCGCCTGGGCCTCGGCCCGGACGTCGTCGTCGCCAAGGACCTGGTCGAGTCCGGCAACACCTCCGCGGCGAGTGTGCCGCTGGCCCTGTCCAAGCTGGTCGAGCGCCGCGAGGTGCCCTCGGGCGCCCCGGTCCTGCTCTTCGGCTTCGGCGGCGGCCTCACGTACGCGGGTCAGGTCATCCGCTGCCCGTAAGACCGGCAGCAGTCCGGCCCGCGAGTTTTCCCCACCATCGAGAGGAACCACCGAACATGGCAACCCGCGCTGAGATCACTTCCGGCCTCGCCGAGATCCTCGAGGAGGTCGCCGGGGTGAACCCGGACGACGTCGCCGAGGAGAAGTCCTTCACCGACGACCTGGACGTCGACTCGCTGTCCATGGTCGAGGTCGTGGTGGCCGCCGAGGAGAAGTTCGGCGTCAAGATCCCCGACAACGAGGTGCAGAACCTCAAGACCGTCGGCGACGCCGTCTCCTTCATCGAGGCGAACCACTGACATGAGCACCACTGACGTCGTCGTCACCGGGCTCGGCGCGACGACCCCGCTCGGCGGGGACGTCGCGTCCACCTGGGACGCCATGCTCGCCGGCCGCTCCGGGGTGAGAGCCCTCACCCAGGAGTGGGCCGCGCAGTTGCCCGTCCGCATCGCCGCGGAGCTCGCCGTCGACCCGTCCGAGGTGATGGAACGGGTCAAGCTGCGCCGGCTGGACCGCTCCGAGGCGATCGCGCTGATCGCCGCCCACCAGGCCTGGGCCGACGCCGGCCTGAAGGACTCCGGGCTCGACCCGGAGCGCTTCGCCGTGAGCTTCGGCAGCGGCATAGGCGGTGCGCAGACCCTGCTCAACCAGGACGACATCCTGGAGGCCTCCGGGCCGCGCCGGGTCAGCCCGCACACCGTGCCGATGCTGATGCCCAACGGCCCCGCCGCCTGGGTCGGTCTCGAGCTCGGCGCCCAGGCGGGCGTCCACTCGATGGCCAGCGCCTGCGCGACCGGCGCCGAGGCGCTGTCGCTGGGCCTGGACATCATCCGGTCCGGCCGGGCCGACGTGGTCATGGCCGGCGGCACCGAGGCCGTGATCCACCCGCTGCCGATCGCCGGTTTCGCCTCGATGCGGGCCATGTCGACCCGCAACGACGAGCCGGAGAAGGCCTCCCGGCCGTGGGACAAGGGCCGCGACGGCTTCGTGCTCGGCGAGGGCGCGGGAGCGCTCGTCCTCGAACGCGCCGACCACGCCATCGCCCGCGGCGCGACGATCTACGCACGGCTGGCCGGGGCCGGCATCACCTCGGACGGCTACGACATCGTGCAGCCGCACCCCGAGGGCGCCGGCGCGATCCGGGCGATCCGTCGGGCGATCGAGGACGCGGGCCTGACCAAGGCCGACATCGTGCACGTCAACGCGCACGCGACCTCCACCCCGGCCGGGGACATGACGGAGATCGCGGCGCTGCTCACGGCGGTGGGCGACCACCCGGTCCTCACCTCCACCAAGTCGATGTCCGGGCACCTGCTCGGCGCGGCCGGCGCCCTGGAGTCGATCGCCACGATCCTGGCGATCCGCGACAGCGTCGTCCCCCCGACGATCAACCTGGACGACCCGGACGACAAGCTGGCGCTCGACGTGGCCGCCCACAAGGCCCGCCAGCTCGACATCCCGGCGGCGCTGAACAACTCGTTCGGCTTCGGCGGGCACAACGTGGCCCTGGTCTTCACCCGCGCCTGACCGATCCGGCTGGTCACCGCGCGGTCGGGTTTGCACGCCGCGCGGTGACCGGCCGGTTCTCATTCCGCGCGGCGACCCGGTCTCGTCTCGCGCCGCGCAGTCTGGCTCGTATCCACGCGGTGACCGGTCCGGTTCCTCACCCCGCGCGGTGAACCGTAAGGAGACGCGCTGTGACCACGACTTCCTCGCCCGCCGATCCCACCATCGACACCCGTGATCCGCAGGTTCGCCTGCGGGCGCTGTTCGACAGCGGCTCCCTGCGGTTGCTCGCCCCGGCGGACGACTCGGGCGTGCTGTGGGCCCGGGGTGAGGTTGACGGCACGCCGGCGATCGCCTTCGCCACCGACGCCACCCGGATGGGCGGTGCGATGGGTGTCGAGGGTTGCCGGCATGTGGTCGATGCGATCGACACCGCGGTCCGCGAGCGGGTGCCGGTGCTGGGGCTCTGGCACTCCGGCGGGGCGCGGCTGGCCGAGGGCGTAGTCGCGCTGGACGGGGTGGGGCAGATCTTCGCGGCGATGGTGCGCGCTTCTGGGCGCGTACCGCAGATCTCTGTGGTCCTCGGGCCGGCCGCCGGCGGCGCGGCCTACGGCCCGGCGCTGACCGACGTCGTGATCATGAGCAAGGCCGGCCGGATCTTCGTGACCGGGCCCGAGGTGGTCCGCAGCGTCACCGGCGAGCAGGTCGACATGGAACGCCTCGGCGGTCCCGAGCCGCACGGCCGCCGCTCCGGCGTCGTGCACATCACCACCAAGGACGACGAGAGCGCGCTGGGCGAGGCACGCAAGCTGACCGTCCTCCTCGGCCGGCAGGGCCGGCTCACCCCGGCGGACGTCGCGGCGGGCAGCACGCCGGGCCACGACCTGGCCCAGGCCATGCCGGCCCAGGCCAACCGGGCGTACGACGTGAAGCCGGTGGTCCGGGCCCTGCTCGACGAGCCCGGCGTGGAGTTGCACGCCAAGTGGGCGCCGAACGTGTCGACGACGCTGGGCCGCTTCGGTGGCCGTACGGTCGGCGTCATCGCCAACAATCCGCTGCGCCTCGGCGGCTGCCTGGACGCGTCGAGCGCCGAGAAGGCGGCGCGGTTCGTGCGGATGTGCGACTCGCTGGGCGTACCGCTGATCGTGCTGGTGGACGTGCCCGGGTATCTGCCCGGCCTCGGCCAGGAGTGGGACGGCGTGGTGCGCCGCGGCGCGAAGCTGCTGCACGCGTTCGCCGAGGCCGTCGTGCCGCGGGTGACGCTGGTGACCCGCAAGGCGTACGGCGGCGCGTACATCGCGATGAACTCCCGCGCGCTGGGCGCCACGGCCGTGTTCGCCTGGCCGACCGCCGAGATCGCGGTCATGGGCGCGAGCGCGGCGGTGAACATCCTGCACCGCAAGCGGCTGGCGGCGGCCCCGCACGAGCAGCGCGAGGCGCTCCGGGAGACGCTGGTCGAGGAGCAGCTGCACACGGCCGGCGGGGTCAACCGGGCCCTGGAGATCGGCGTGGTGGACGACGTGATCACGCCGGACCAGACCCGCCGTCGCATCGCGGAAGCCCTGGCCGCGGCCCCGGCGGCCCGCGGGGCGCACGGCAACATCCCGCTCTGACCCCGTTCAGCGCGACGGCGTCACAATGATCTTGCCGTGGATGCCCCCTGATTCCGCGCGCCGGTGCAGCTCCGGCAGGTCGCCGAGCGTACGGCGGTCAGTGATCACCAGCCGCAGCACACCTTCGTCGACCAGCCGCACCAGCGTGGCCAGGTCGGCCGGATCGTTGCGGGTGACCATGTGCCGGGCGGTCACGGACGCGGACGACTCGATCGGCGTGGCGACGGTGACGATCCGGCCGCCCCGCCGGACCAGGGGCACGAGTGCGGCCGCGGCGGCGGGGTCGATCGCCGCGCAGTTCAGCACGGCGTCGACCGGCTCCCCGACCGTCAACGGGCCGGCGGTGTAGTCGAGCACCTCATCGGCCCCGAGGCTCCGGACCGTCGCGGCGCTGCGCGGGCTGGCGGTGGCCAGCACGTACGCGCCCGCGTGCTTGGCGAGTTGGACCGTGAAGCCGCCGATGCCGCCGCCGGCGCCGTTGACCAGGACGCGTTCGCCCGGGGTGACGGCGGCGTGCTCGGTGACGGTCTGCCAGGCGGTCATCCCGGCCAGCGGCAGGGCGGCCGCGTCGGCCAGCGGCACGGTGGCCGGGGCCCGGACCAGGGACGCGGCCGGCGCCACCGCGAACTCGGCGGCCGCGCCGATGTCGAGCATCCCGAGGACCGGGTCGCCGTCGACGGTCCCGGCGACGTCCCAGCCCAGGGTCACCGGCAGGACGACCGGCAGCATCGTTGCGAGCCGGCCGGAACGCAGTGCGGCCTCGGTCGGGTTCAGGGACGTGGCGGCCACGCGGATCAGCACCTCGCCGGGTCCCGGGAGCGGCTGGGGGATGTCCTCGACGCGGATGACGTCCGGGCCGCCGTACTCGTGGATGCGCGCAGCTCTCATGACCACCGACCATAGGTGGGACGGTGAGGACGACCTATGCTTTCCAGTCCTGGAAACCTTCGCGATCGTCTCGGGGGTGCGGCAGTGGATGTGCTCAGTGATGTGCTCGCCGTGCAGCGGACCGGGCGGCCCCGGTCGATGCTGCTGGGGTGGGATGCGCCGTGGGCGCAGGAATTCGCCGAGGTGCCCGGGGCGATGGGATTTCAGGTGGTCCTGCGGGGGTCGCCGTGGCTGCTTCCGCCCGGCGGCGCCGCGCCGGTTCGGCTGCACGCCGGGGATGTCGTGTTCAGGCCGCACGGTCGGGCGCATGCTCTCGCCGACAGGCCGGACGCCGTGCCCGCCCCGTGCACGGATCCCGGCACACCCTCCGCGGAACCCCGGTCGCAGCCGCACGGGCAGGAGGTGGTCACCCTCTGCGGCGCGTACGAGATCGACCCGGCCCAGGTGCACCCGCTGGTCCACGAGCTGCCGGAAGTGATCCACCTGAGCCCGACCGACGAACTGCATGCCGCCGTCGGACTGCTCACCGCCGAGCTGGAACAACCCCGCCTCGGCACGGACGCCGTCGTCCCCGCGCTGCTGGAGATGCTCCTGCTCTTCCTGCTGCGCCGCTGGTACGCCGCACAGCCCGCCGCACCGACCGGCTGGGCGGCGGCCCTGCGCGACCCGGTGACCGCGGCCGCCCTGCACGCCATGCACGAGGAACCCGGCCGTCCCTGGACGGTGGCCACCCTCGCGGCACACGCCGGCCTGTCCCGAGCGCCCTTCGCCCGTCGCTTCAACGCCCTGGTCGGCCGGCCACCGCTGGCCTACCTGACCTGGTGGCGAATGACCGTGGCGGCCCGGCTGCTGCGCGACTCGGATGCCACGGTGGCCACCATCGCGCACAGGGTCGGCTACGCCTCCGAGTTCGCCTTCGCCACCGCGTTCCGGCGCCGGCACGGGTCAGCTCCGGGACGCTTCCGACGGCTCACTTGACGCAGGCGCTGCGGGCCAGCTTGCCGACCGCCACCGGGGACCTGCCCGGCGCCGGCGCTTGGCCGGCCAGGACCGTGGCCAGGGCCGTCAGCGCGAGCGGGCTGGACGAGTAGGTGGCGAGCAGCGTCGGTGATCGCGACCCGGCCAGCAGCTGGGGAGTGTCCATGATGACGGTGATCGTCGCGTCCGGACTCAGGTCGGTCTGCCGGTCGCCGTACCCGACGAGGTGCACGACCGTGCCCCCCGCGGCCTGGACCTTGACGCCGGCGTCCTGCAACGCCTTGACCAGGGTGACCCGGGCGGCCTCCCGGCCGCCGGACGCGGTGACCGTGACCGGCCCGGACACCAGCGGCCCGGAACACGGGCCCTTGAGCAGAGTGATCGCGGCCGCGTCGGCGGCGCCGACCGCCCGCACGTGCTCGGCCGAACCGAGCGCGGACAGCTCCGGCCGCACCTGCGCGGCGGTACGGAACTTGAGCGTGAGGACGCGGGTGACCGCCTCGACGAGCCGCTCCCGCTTGAGGCTGCCATCCTTGAGCGCGGCCAGGATGCCGTCCCGCGCACCGGCCAGATCCGGCGGCATGAGCAGGATGTCGTTCCCGGCGTTCAGCGCACGGACCGCCGCTTCGCCCGCCGGCCACTTCATCGCGGGCGGCATGTTCATGGCGTCGGTGATCGCCACCCCGCCGAACTTCAGCTCACCCCGCAGGACCTCAGTCATGATCTTGCGGGAGAACGTCGCGGCGACCCCCTTGTCCAGGCCCTCGACGTCCAGATGCCCGGACATGACCACGCCGGCGCCCGCGGCGATCCCGGCGGCGAACGGCGGCCGGTCCTCGCTCTCCCACTTCGGCCGGCTCTGCGCGACCACCGGCAGGTCGTCGTGGCTGTCCCCGGTGGTGTGCCCGTGACCAGGGAAATGCTTGAGCGCCGCGGTCACCCCGGCACCCTGGATCCCGCGCACAGCAGCCTCGACCTGGGCGGCATTCGCCGTCGGATCGGCGCCGAACGAGCGCGAGCCGATCACCGAACTGCCCTGCGGTCCCAGCGTGTCGGCGACCGGGGCGAAGTCGAGGTTGATCCCCATCGCGGCCAGCTCCGTGCCGGCCGCCCGCCAGGCCCCCTCGGTCAGCTCAGGCTTGCCCGCCGCCCCGAACGCCATCGCGGACGGCAGCAGCGTCACGCCGGTCTTGACCCGGGTGACCACGCCGTACTCCTGATCGGTGCCGATCAGCAGCGGCGCCCCACCGGGCAGACCGGTCGCCGCCCGCTGCAGGCCGTCGGTCAGCGCCCGGACCTGCTTCGGATCGTCGACATTGGTGGCCGGATTGGTGGCGCCGGTCGGGTCGTCCGGGGTGAACGCGACCAGGATCAGCCCGCCGAGGCCGAACTTGGTGACCATCTCGGCCGGAGTGTTCACGCCGGCGATCCGCTGATTGCCGGCGGCGGCCGTCTCGTCGACCCGGTCGGCGGTGTCGCCGTAGGCGTAGGGCATCAGCACCTGGCCGGCCAGCTGGGCGTCGGTGAAGGTCTTGACGGATTCGCGCGCCCGGGCAGCGGGATCGCCGGTCGGGGCGGCACTGAGGGAAGGCACCGAAGCGGCCGGTGACGCGGAGCCCGGAGCGGGTCGCGGCTGCTGTGGCGCATCACTGCGGCCGCACCCGGCCAGCAGTAACAAAGCCACGGGTACGGCCACAGCAACGCGAAACGCCCTCTTCACGGCTGTCATTCGATCAGCTCCCGAGCGCGGAGACAAACCGGTCCACCCCAGGAACGGGCGCAGGCTCACCCCCTTGACAACGCGCGGGTGGACCCCACCGACGACGTGCCGTCCGGGGAGGTTCCGGCCGGGTCTCGTCCCGGGCGCACGAGCAGTCGCTGCGATCGGACTGCGCGGCCCGCCGGTCAGGCCAGCACGGAACGGCGTTTGCCGCGGTTCCCCCTGCCCATGGTTCAGCCAGGTGACGCAGGGCCGTCACCGGGCGTCGGGTCAGCCCACCCGGGTGAGCAGGGTGACCGGCGCACCGTCCCCGGCGTAGCGGTACGGCTCGAGCTCGGCGTCCCACGCCGTCCCCAGCGCCTTCTCCAGGGCATGCGAAAGCGCCTCCGGAGCCTTGGCCGCGGCCATGATGGCCCGCAGCCGATCCTCACCGATCTGGATGTCACCGGACGCCCCGATGGTGCCGCGGAACAGTCCGCGGCCCGGGACGTGCATGAAACGCTCCCCGTCGACGCCGGGGCTCGGTTCCTCGGTGACCTCGAAACGGATCATGGGCCACTGCCGGAGGGCAGCAGCCAGCTCGGCGCCAGTCCCGGGCCGTCCGGTCCAGCTGCACTCGGAACGCCGCATGCCGGGGTCTACCGGCTGCGCCGTCCAGTGCAGATTGACCGGCGCGGTCAGGACGCGCGCGATCGCCCACTCGACGTGCTGGCACACGGCGAGTGGGGTCGAGTGGACGTATACGACGCCACACGTTGGCACGGTGACCTCCCGGAGACCGAGGTGCGTCTTCCCCTACGACCTCGACCGCGGTTGATCGTGCTCCATGATGCCGGGTGGTACGGATGGTGCGCCAGAGAAACCGCAATATCGACATGTGAATGGCCGTCGAGGCACACCTGACCTAACGGCCGAACCCCGTCCGGCGGCACGGCCATGCCGGGTTCGTGTAGGCTGGCTGCGGCATTTTCTGCCGACAACTTTGCCGAGGAATACCTAGCTAGGAGTACCGCCGTGGCCAGCAACACCTCAAAGACCGCCCGCGCATCAGTCCGCGCCGGCCAGGCCGGTCAGGGCGGGGCCCTGAGCGTGCTGGGTGAGTTCAAGTACCTCATCCCGCTCGCCGAAGGGCGCTTCGCCTACGTGCGTAACCTGACCAACGGCAAGACCAACCACCTCCGCACCGACTCGGACGCCTTCGTCGAGGAGATCCGCTCCCTCGCGGCGGCCGGGCACGGCGCCAAGATCCGCGCCGAGATCGAGGGCCTGGACGCCTCGTTCCCGCAGCACGGCTGGGGCGCGACCGAGAAGCGCCTCGTGGACGCCGGCGTCTTCGAGAGCTGAGCAACGCCGTTTCAAAGGCGCTCCGCGGACCGGGTGGTCCGGGGAGCGCCTTTTTGCGTCTGCTGAAGATCAAGACAAGTTGATCAGCGGGTGGGCGGTCAGAGTGGGCGGACTGAAGCCGCTTCTCCGGCGGCCGGGACACCACGCGGCCACGATCATGGACCAGCACGACGCACGGCGGCGCAGCCGAACAGGGCAGCGCAGCCAAGCGAGCGACGCAGACACCGGGTCCGGCATCTCTGGGCGAAACAGCGCCAAGCCGCCCAGAAGCCCCGGACGCCGCCCGGACCGCCTGGATCAGCCGAGCAGCTCCACCCGACCGGTATCCAGGTCGTAGACCGCCCCCGCGACCCCGACCTTGCCCGCTGCGATCGCCCCCGACACCCCCGCCAGCTCCTGCATCCGCTGCACCGTCCGCGCCACGTGGGCGCGCATCGCCTTGGCCGCCACGTCGGGGTCGTCCAGCCCGACCGCCCGCACCGCAGGCTCGATCTCGTCCACCAGATAGCCCACGTCACCGTCCGGGCGGTCTCCCGCCCGCAGGGCGGTCACCGTGGCGTCCACGGCACCGCACCTGACGTGACCCAGCACCATGATCAACGGCACGTTGAGCGCCGTCACGGCGAAGCCGATCGAGCCGAGCACCGCGCGGTCCACCACGTGGCCGCCGGAGCGGACCACGCAGATCGAGCCGAACGTCTGGTCGAAGATCGCTTCCAACGGCACCCGGGAGTCGATGCAGCCCAGGACCACAGCGTGTGGGAGCTGCCCACCGGACGCCGCGGCCGCCGCCGACACGTCATGGCCGTGCAGTGGCCGGCCGCTGACGAACCGGCGGTTGCCGGCGATCAGCTCCGCGAGCGCGTCGTCAGGCCGCGCGATCCGCGCAGGCGCTTCCAGCGCGTCGCTGCCGAGGAGGGTGTCCGAGCCCGCCGGCTCGGGTCCCGCGGCCGGGACCGCTCCGGCCATGGTCGATGCACTCGGGGCGGCCGGGTGCACCGGCGCTGCCTGTTCCGCAGGTGAGGAAGCCGTCATGGGTCTGATTCTCTACGAGTCACCAGCCGGGGACAGCCTGTGCGAGGCAGATCACGTCGCTCCGACCACCGGCTGGGACGAGCCGGGCCCGGCGCACGATCTTCCATAGGTCTGGCATTTCACTCTTTCGCGCGTGATGCTTATTACCCGTGGGTACAACGGGGCCGTGCGAATCACGGAGGTGCCCATGTCCGAGCGGTCGGAGCTCACCCTCGCCGATGGCGTACGGCTGCATGTCGAGACCAGTGGCCGGGCCGACGCACCGGTGACCGTGGTGCTGCTGCACGGCTGGTGTCTCGATCGGCGGACCTGGCATCACCAGAGCAAGGCGCTGGAGCAGGTCGACGCCCGGGTGGTCGCGTACGACGCGCGGGGGCACGGCCGTTCCTCCCCGACCCGGCTGCGTTCGGCCACGCTGGCCCAGCTCGGTGACGATCTCGCCGAGGTGCTCCGGGAGTACGCCCCGGCCGGGCCGATCGTGCTGGTCGGGCACTCGCTGGGCGGCATGACGATCATGGAGTTCGCCGACTCGTACCCGCAGGAGTTCGCCGGGCGGGTGGCCGGGCTGGTTTTCGTCTCGACCACCGCCGAGGGCGCCACCCACACCTGCTACGGCCTGCCCACGACCATCACACCGGTGCTGCGGGCCGCCGAGGAGGCGGGCGCCGGTCTGCTGGCCCGGCTCGGTGCGTGGCGGCCGCACAACGCGATGCTGCCCGTGCTGCGCCCGACCGTGCGCTGGCTGCTCTTCGGCGACGACTTCGAGCCGGGCGACCTGGAGGTCACCATGTCGGCGTTCGGGCGGGCCTCGCTGCGGTCGATCGGCGGTTTCCGGGCCTCGGTCGGCGCCCAGCACCGGCTGGACACCCTGGCCGCGCTCGGTGACGTGCCGGCCGCCGCCCTGGTCGGCGACCGGGACCGGCTCACCCCGCCGCCGTGCGCCGAGTCGATCGCCGGGGCGCTGGACGGCACCGAGCTGACCGTGTTCGAGGGCGCCGGCCACATGCTCATGATGGAACGCCCGGCCGAGGTCTCGGCCGCCCTGCTCGCCGTCGTCGACCGCGCGGCCAGGAGCACCCGCGCGGCCCGGAAAACCCGGAGGCGCGCTCCGGTCCGCGCCCGCCGCACCGGCTACGACCAGGCGGCGTGACCCGGCCGGTCGAGCCGCTCCGACGCGAAGCCGACGGTCCCGGGCGCGGAAGGGCGTGCCGCCGTCGACGCGGGTGCCGCAACAGGAGTAAGTTCGATTGCCCCCTGGCGCCGGTGCCGGGCGGCGGCAAGAGCACGCGGAGCACCAGCGGGGAGCACAACGGACTTGAGCGACGCCACCGTCCTGCAGCAGGAGATCGCCGTCGAGCAGCAGCACGTCGACCGGGTGTACGCCCGGCTCGCCGACCTGCGCCAGGACGCGTCCCGGGCCGAGAAGGAGGGCTATCAGCTCGCCGGCGTCGGCACCTTCGGCGCTCTGGTCGAGCGGGACGCCATGGTGTTCCACCGGGCCCGCCGGCGGCACGCCCTGGACGCCGAGTACGAGGGCCTGGTCTTCGGCCGCCTGGACCTGACCAGCGGCGCCGTGCACTACGTGGGCCGGATGGGCATCCGCGACGAGGAGTCGCAGTCGCTGGTCGTGGACTGGCGTGCGCCCGCCGCGGCGGCGTTCTACCGCGCCACCCCGGCCGACCCGCTGGGTGTGGTGCGGCGCCGGATGATCCAGTCGACGCGCGAGCGGGTCACCAACATCGAGGACGACCTGCTCGATCCGGAGGCCGCCCCCGCCGACATGCGGGTGGTCGGTGACGGCGCCCTGCTGGCCAGTCTCTCCAAGGCCACCGGCCGGGGCATGCGCGACATCGTCGCCACCATCCAGCGTGAGCAGGACGACGCGATCCGCTCCCCCGCGTCCGGTGTGACGATCGTCACCGGCGGTCCGGGCACGGGCAAGACCGCCGTGGCGCTGCACCGGGCGGCGTACCTGCTCTATTCCGACCGGAGCCGGTTCGCCGGCGGCGGCATCCTCGTGGTCGGCCCGTCCGGGGTGTTCGTCGACTACATCGCCACGGTGCTGCCGTCGCTGGGCGAGGACACCGCGACGCTGCGCTCGCTCGGTTCGCTGGTCGCGGGGTACGACGCCACCCGCACCGACCCGACCGCGGTGGCCGCGCTCAAGGGCTCGCTGCGGATGCGCCGCGTGCTGGAGCGCGCCTCCCACGACGCGGTGCCGGGCGCCCCGACCGAGCTGCGGCTGCTCTATCGTGGTGCCCTGCTGCGCCTGGACGCCGGCGATCTGGAGCGGATCCGGCGCAAGGCGCTGCCGCGGGGCGCCCGCCGCAACGAGGTCCGCGGCACCGGCTTCGACCGGATCTTCGACGCGCTGTGGACGCAGGCCAAGGGCTCGGTCAAGACGTTGCCGGAGAAGCAGGAGTTCGAGGCGGAGCTGGCCGACCGCACCGACTTCCGGGACTTCCTGCGGGCGTGGTGGCCGCGGTTCACCCCGATGCGGGTGCTGCGCTGGCTGGCCGAGCCGGCCCGGCTGCGGGGGTACGCCAACGGGCTGCTGTCCCGGGAGGAGATCGCGCTGCTGCAGGGCTCGTTCGACGGGCTGGCCGAGCACGGGCCGACGATCGCCGACGTGGCGCTGCTGGACGAGCTGGACGAGCTGATGGGCCGCCCGCGGCAGCCGTCGAAGAAGCGGAGCAACAACCCCTTCCACGTACGCGACGGGGTGCAGGAGGTCAGCACGTACGCCGACCGCCAGGCCCTGAGCCGCGCGCAGGTGGTCCGCGACGAGGACTACCGCGACTACGCCCACGTGGTGGTGGACGAGGCGCAGGACGTGACCCCGATGCAGTGGCGGATGATCGGCCGGCGGGGCGCGTACGCGTCCTGGACGATCGTCGGTGACCCGGCGCAGACCGCCTGGTCCGGCGACGCCGAGGAGCTGGACCGGGCCCGCGACCGGGCGCTGGGCTCGCGGCGCCGCAACACGTACTCGCTGACCACCAACTACCGCAACTCGTCGGAGATCTTCGCGGTCGCCGCCCGGGTCATCCGCACGATCATGCCGGACCTGCCGCTGCCGTCGGCGGTGCGCAGCACCGGGGTGGAGCCGGTGGACCTGCTCGTGGGGGCCGCGCAGCTGCCGGAGGCGGTCCGCGAGGCGGCCGAGAAGCACCTCTCCGACGTCGACGGCACGATCGGCGTGATCACGCCGGTGCTGCGCCGCGACGAGATGGCCGGGTGGGTGGCCGGGCTGCCCGAGCGGATCCAGGTGGTCACCGCGTTGCAGGCCAAGGGCATGGAGTACGACGCGGTGGTGCTGGTCGAGCCGGCCGAGATCGCGGTCGACGCCAGCGGCACCCGGACCCTGTACGTGGCCCTGTCGCGGGCCACCCAGCGCCTCACGACGGTGGGGACCCGCGACTGGCACGGCGCGGCTCGTTAGGGGCGCTCGACCCCGACCGCGGTGTATGCGGTGTCCGGCGTGGCCGGCGTGGTGAAGCGGGCGTTCGGCAGGTAGAAGTACTTGCCGTACTCCGCGATGGTGGTGGGCACGTCGAAGCGCGGGTCGGTGGTGCGGCTGACCACCGTGCCCTTGGTGGCGCGCTTGTCGAGCTGGATCCGGGCGATCACGTTGAGCCTGTTCTGCACCACGTAGAGGGTGCTGCCACGCAGCCACAGGCCGTCACCGTTGGGCACGGACTCGTCACCCAGGTCGATCTCCGTGGTGCGCCCGCTGTACGACGTACGGAAGAGCTTGCCGGTGTTGGACTGCACGATGATCAGCCCCCGCCGGTCGGGGGTCGGCGCGATGCCGTTGGCGTTGTTGCCCGTCTGGTAGGCGATGTCGCCGGTCAGCGGCACGCGGACCACCTCGGCGGGCAGCTTGCCGTGCCGGCCCAGCGGCAGCTTGAACAGCACCGGGTTGGTGGAGTCGGTGTACCAGGCCGCGCCACCGGTCAGGGTCACGTCGTTGATGAACGACGGGACGGTCTGCAGCGTGTAGGACTTGAGCACCGCCCCGGTGGCGGCGTTGATCACGCGGGCGTCGCCGCCGCTGCCGCCGGAGACGAAGAGCCGCCCGCGATTGTCGATCTTGAGACCGAGCGACTGCGTGCCCGGGCCCTGGCTGATGACCTCACCGCGGCCGGTGCGCAGGCTGGCCCGGTAGATGTCGCCGTCGACCCGGGAGCCGAAGTACGCGTACGGGGCCTTACCGATCGCGATGCCCTCCGGCTGGAAGCCGTTCGGCAGCTGGATGGTGGACTGCAGGGAGCCGCCGCGGTGAGCGGCCTCGGCGGGAGCGGCGCCGAGCACCACGGCCAGGGCTGCCGTGGTGACGAGTGCGAGAGTGCCTCTGGACAAGGGGTGATTCCTTCCAGGTGGGAACTTTCTGGCACCCCTCTGTACCCGCGGAATGGCATTCACGTTCAAGTTGCATACATAGCGATGTGAACATATATTGGCCGAGGCCCAGCGCGGCGACGGAAGGTAGGGCTCATGGGAGCCGGGCACGACCACGGAGGCCAGGCCTTGCGCGCCGGCGAGCGGCACCGCGCCCGCCTGTGGTGGGCGGCCGGGCTGCTGGCCGCGTTCATGCTGGTCGAGGCGGCAGCCGCCCTGTCCACGGGTTCGCTGGCTCTGCTCTCCGACGCCGGCCACATGTTCACCGACGTGCTCGGCATCGCGATGGCCCTGGCCGCGATCCACGCCGCCGGCCGGGCCGCCACCGATTCGCAGCGCACCTTCGGGCTCTACCGCCTCGAAGTGCTGGCTGCCCTGGCCAATGCTCTCCTGCTGACCGGCGTCGCGATCTATGTGCTCATCGAGGCCGTGCGACGCTTCTCCGATCCCCCGCACGTGCCGGCGGGCGCGATGCTGATCGTGGCGACCGGCGGTCTGCTGATCAACATCGTTGCCTTCCTGCTGCTGCGGGCCGGCGCCAAGGAGAGCCTCAACGTCCGCGGGGCCTATCTGGAGGTGCTGGGCGACCTGCTGGGCTCGGCGGGCGTCATCGTCGCGGCCGCGATCATCGCGGTCACCGGCTGGTCGTACGCGGACCCGATCGTCGCCGTGGTCGTGGCTTTGTCGATCCTGCCCCGCACCTTCGCCCTGGGTCGCGCCGCGGTCCGCATCCTGGTGCAGGCCGCCCCCGAACGCCTGGACGTGGGCGACGTGCGGTCCCGGCTGGCCGCCGTGCCGGGCGTCTGCGACGTTCACGATCTGCACGTCTGGACACTGACCTCGGGCATGGACGTGGCCTCGGCCCACCTGAGTCTGGAGCCCACCGCCGAGCTCGGCACGGTGCTGGCCACCGCCCGCGAGGCTCTCCACCACGACTTCGCCATCGATCACGCGACATTGCAGGTGGAACCGGTCGGCGCGGGCGGCCCGTGCACCCCGGCGGGTTGGTAGCAAGCCGTTCGAAGCACCCCGGAAAGGCGCCGGGCTCCCTACACTCTTTGTGACGCCAACCACAGAGGGGATCGCCATGACGCAATCCGTCATCCACCAGCCCCGGGTGGCCTGGGATGCCGCTCGCGCCTTCGTCCGGATGGCCGCCGGGCCGGGCTACGACGCGTACGCCGGCCGGGTGCTCAGCCGCCTCGGCACCGAGGTGTACGGCGAACTCGCCAACACCCGCCAGCGCCTGCTCGAAGCGTCGGTGCAGAGCAGCGACGACGACCGGTTCACCGTCGACGTCGAGGCCGGTAAGTGGCGGGTCCGTATGGAGGATCTGCTGCGCAACGATCCGACGCTGGTCACGCCGCTACGCGAGCTGACCGAGGCCGCCGCCCGATAACTGCCCGGGAGCGCGACGAGCACCCCTTTGCCATGATCTGCGTCATGCTGACGCCGACACCGCTGATGGACCTCGTCACCGGCTTCTGGAGTTTCAAGACCTTCGCCGCCGCCGTCGAACTCGACCTGTTCACCCGGCTGGCCGGTGGTCGCACCCTGACCGTCGCCGGCGCCGGACCGGAGCTGGGACTGCCGGAACGCCCCGCCGACCTGCTGCTCACCGCCTGCGCCTCGCTCGGGCTGCTGGAACGCGCCGGCGCGGGCTACCGCAACACCGCCCTGGCCGAGGAGTTCCTGGTCCGCGGCAAGCCGTACTACTTCGGCGGGCAGGTCACCTACTGCGACCGCCGCACCTATCTGCCGTGGCATCGCATCGGCGAGGCGCTGCGCACCGACCGGCCGCTGACCTGGGATCCGGACACCCAGGAGTCGATGTTCACCACCGCCGACCCGCAGCTGCTGGCGACGTTCTGGGAGGCGATGTACTCCACGTCGATCTTCACCGCCCGGGCGCTGGGCGGTGCGGTGGACCTGGCCGGGCGGCGGCGGCTGCTGGACGTGGGTGGCGGCTCCGGGGCGTACCCGATCGAGCTCTGCCGGCAGCAGCCGGACCTGACCGCCACCGTGCTGGATCTCCCGCATGTCGTCGAGATCGCCGCCGGCAAGATCGAGCTGGCCGGGCTGGCCGACCGGATCACCACCCGGGCCGGCGACTTCCTCACCGACGCCGCACTGCCGGGCGGCCACGACACAGTGCTGTTCAGCATGATCCTGCACGACTGGGACGAGGCGACCAACCGGGAGCTGCTGGCCAAGGCCTACGCCGCCCTGCCGGCCGGCGGCCTGGTGATCATCTCCGAGCTGCTGCTGGACGCGGACCGCACCGGACCCGCCCCGGCTGCCCTGATGGGGATGAACATGCTGGTCGAGACCGTGGGCGGGCGCAATTACTCGGACGCGGAGTATGCCGGCTGGCTGACCGGCGCGGGCTTCGGCCAGGTCCGCACGGTCCCCTTCGACGCACCGGGAGCCAACGGCGCCGTGCTGGGGATCAAGCCGGCCGCCTAAATCAGCGATCACGCCCGCGGCGCGGGCCCGTCCGTAAGACTGTGCCCATGAGCCACAAAGGCGTCATGGTGTTCGTGCCTGCGCCCCAGCTGACCGTGACGCTCGAGCAGCAGCACGACAAGGCGGAGCTGCACGTGCACCCGGGCGGGCAGGGCGTCTGGCAGGCCCGGATGATCACGCTGCTGGGGGCGCAGGTCACTCTCTGCTCGGCCACCGGCGGCGAGGTCGGACGGGTGCTGGAGCCCCTGCTCAAGTTCCACGGCGTGACGCTGAAGACGATCAAGCGCGACTCCGGCACCGGCTGGTACGTCCACGACCGGCGCAGCGGGAAGCGCGAGGAGCTGGCCGAGGACCCGGGCCAGCCGTTGTCGCGGCACGAGATGGACGAGCTGTACAGCCTCGCGCTCGCCGAAGGGCTGCGGGCGGGCATCGCCGTGCTCAGCGGGCCCGCCCACCCGTCCGTCGTGCCCGCCGACATCTACCGGCGGCTCGCCACCGACCTGGGCGCGAACGGCTGCAAGGTCATCGTCGACCTGTCCGCGGCCCACCTCGCCGCCGCGCTCGAAGCACGCCCGCACGTGGTCAAGGTCAGCCACGAGGAGCTGATCCGCGACGGCATGGTCAAGGACGGCTCCACCGAGTCGCTGACCCGGGCGCTGCACAAGCTGCACGACGACGGGGCCGAGACGGCCCTGGTCTCGCGGGCCGACGAGGGCGCGCTGGCGCTGATCGAGGACCAGGTGTACGAGGTCGACATGCCGAAGATGGTGGCCGCCGAGTCCCGCGGGGCCGGCGACTCGATGACCGCCGGCGTGGCGGCGGTGCTCGCCCAGGGCGGCACGCTGTGTGACGCCGTACGCACGGGCGCCGCGGCCGGCGCCCTCAACGTGACCCGCCACGGGCTCGGCACCGGGCGCATCGACGCCGTCCAGGTGCTGACCGAGCGGGTGAGACTGACGCCCGTCGACACGAAGGTGCCGGTATGACGACGCCACGGATCCTCATCACCAACGACGACGGGATCGACGCGCCCGGGCTGCGGCACCTGGCCCGGGCCGCCGCCCGTCAGGGCCTTGACATCGTGGTCGCGGCCCCGCTGACCGAGGCCAGCGGCACCAGCGCCGCCATGACCGCGGTGGAGAAGAACGGCAAGATCGTGGTGTCGCAACGGGAGCTGCCCGGGGTGCGCAACGTGCCCGCGTACGCGGTGGCGGCCTCCCCCGCCTTCATCGTGCTGCTCGCCCTGCGCGACGCCTTCGGCCCGCCGCCGCAGATCGTCCTGTCCGGCATCAACCGCGGCGCGAACGCGGGCGCGGCGGTCGTGCACTCCGGCACGGTCGGCGCCACGCTGACGGCCTCGCACGCGGGACTGCACGGCCTCGCCGTCTCCCTGGACGTGCTCTCCCCCGCCAACGGCACCGCGGCCAGCGGCGGCCAGGCCATCGCCGACCTGGAGCACGCCGACGACGAGAACCGGCACTGGGACAGCGCCGCCGGCCTGGCGATGAAACTGCTGCCCACCCTGACCCACACCCCGCCGGGCACGGTGCTCAACCTCAACGTGCCGGACCTGCACGTGGACGGCATCCGCGGGCTGCGCCGGGCCACGCTGGCCAGATTCGGTCAGGTGCAGATGAGCATCGCGGAGGCCGGCGAGGGCTTCGTCCGCACCGCGGTGCAGGCCGCCGACGAGCCGCTGGAACCGGGCACCGACCTGGCCGCACTGGCCGAGGGCTTCGCGGTGGTCACCCCGATCCGGTCACCGGCCGAGGCCACCGACGTGAAGTTCAACCTCGAGTCGATCGTCGTGCAGACGCCGGCGATCTGACGCCTCAGTTGACCGACGGCTCGGGCAGTCCGGCGCCGTCGAGGATCCGCCAGAGGTCCAGCGCGACGTCGACGCTCGCCGGGCGGTCCTCGGGGCGCTTCGCCATGCAGGCGCGGACCAGGTCCCGCAGCGGCGGCGGCAGGCCGGGGATGGCCAGGACAGGCGTCGGCGCGAGGTGACCGGCCCGGCCGGCGGCCACGATCATGGCCGCGACCGCCGGAGGGTACGGGGACCGGCCGGTGAGCATCTCGTAGAGCAGCACGCCGAGGGTGTAGACGTCATCGGCGGGGCGGGCGAACGCCGTCTTGGGATGCGAGGGCAGGGCCGCGTGGTCGTCGCTGTGCTCCGGGCTGCTGTGCTTGGGGCCGCCGGGCCGCTGCGCGCCGTGCTTGGGCCCTTCTGGCCGCGCGCCGTGCTTGGGGCCTTCTGGCCGGGCGCCGTGCTTGGGGCCTTCGGGCCGCTGCGCGCCGTGATCCAGGCCCGCGCCGTGCCTTGCCGCTCGGCGGTCAGGCTCGGCGTGGCGGGCCGCACCGCGCTGGAGGCCGCCATGCACAACGGCGCTGGGAGAGCTACGGATGCCGTCTCCGCGCGGGCCGCCTCGGCGGAGCACCACCGGGTGCGCGCCCGAGTCGGGGTTGCGCAGCGCGGCCGTGGCCAGCCCGAAGTCGATGATCTTGATCCCGGCCGGGCTGACCATGATGTTGCGAGCGGTCAGGTCCCGGTGCACCACGCCCCGCCGGTGGGCCACGGCCAGCACGTCAGCGGCGGTGGCAGCGATCCGGACGGCCTCCGGCCACTCCAGTCGCCCCCGGGCCAGCCGCTCGGTCAGCGGCACCCCGGCCAGCAACTCCAGCACCACGTACGGCACCACGCTGCCGTCGGGCAGCGGCGCCTCGCCGTACTCGAAGACCCGCGGCACGCTCGGGTGCCGCAGCCGGTCGGTGATCAGGGCCTCGCGCCGGACGTCCTCGCGGGCCTGCACGTCGTCGGCCAGGCTCGGGGCCAGCACTTTGACCGCCAGCTTGCGGCCCTGGCGGGCGTCGACGGCCGAGTAGACGGTCGAGACACCGCCCTGGCCGATGGCACCGATCAGCACATATCGCCGGAGGATGGCGGTGCCCATCGGAAGTTTCGCCACGCAGGGCACTATCCCCTACCGCGGAGCACCCGGACAAGCCGCCTCAGGAAGGCTTAACTTCCATGATCACTCGCGGTCAGGCGCCGGACACGAGGGGCTGATGAGAAGGCTCGTCACATTCCGCGCACGGCTGCGGTGCGCCGAACAGGCCGAGCAGGCCGGTGACCCAGAGCTGGCGGTGCGCGAACCGGCTGGGACGCGTGACGACCAGCTTGACGCCGCTGACGCTGGCCAGTTGGAACGCCGCGACCAGGGCACTGATGCCGACGGAATCGATGAAGGTCACGCCGTGCATGTCGAGCTCGATGCGCTCGGGACGCCCGGCGGCGAGCTGACTCGCCACGGCGTCCTTGATCTCGTACGCGTTCTCGACGTCGATCTCACCCGCTGGGGAGATATCCACCACCCCCGCGGGGAGTGTCGACGTCGTTATCGACAGCGTCACGCCACTACCTCCACCCGCCCGGGTTGCCCCGAGCGTCTTCTCCTCTGCACGACGGCGGCCGTACCTGATGCCGCTGTCGTCGGGGGCGGCGATGACTACCCCCGTCGGGTTCGGTGAAACTGCTCGAACCGTAGTGCGTGAACCTGGCAGGCACCTGTGTGTGCCCCGTGTGAACCGACGCAAGCGTACCCAGCGATGTCCACCGTTTTAACCGACGTGACGCTGTCCACATCCGACTGACGTCGCCCGTTCACCGGTACGTTTGCTTTTCTTGGCGCTTGGGCACGTTCGACAAGTCGACGACCCACCCGCCGGCACCGGCGATCGCAGGAGGTACCGAGGAGATGCTCTCTCGTAAGAACACTGCCGAGCGCACAGCCGCGCAGGCCTGGGACTACTTGTCGTCCGCGATGGCGGGCGCCGGCGAGAGCGCCAAGGACGCCGGCAAGCACACCGCTGACCTGGCGAGCGCCAAGGCGGCGGTCGCCGCGGCCACCGCCACCAAGCTCGCCGACAAGGCGAGCAAGCAGAGCGGCAAGCTCGCCGGCAAGGCCGGCAAGAAGAGCAGCAAGCTCGCTGACAAGGCCGCCGCCAAGCTCGCCGAGGTGAGCGACGAGGCCTACGAGCGCGCCAACCTGGCCGCGAACGCGCTGGCCGGCCGCAAGCCGGGCCTGCCCTGGGGCCTGCTGATCGGCGCCGGCCTGCTCGGCGTCGCGCTGGGCTGGGCCGCCGCGACCACCGCCCGGGCCGCGCTGGAGCGCCAGGCGGAGAACGAACAGCTGGAGCTGGCCGAGTCCGAGCCCGACGCGGTGGTAGTCGTCACACCGACCTACGACAACTGACCGGCGGCGGCCGCCGGACGGAGCCCTTTGCCGCCCGGCGGTCGCTGTTTTCTGTCGGACCCCGCGCCTAGGCTCTTCGCCATGGAGCCCGTGTTCTTCGCCGATGCCGCCGAGCTGCGTGCCTGGTTCCTCGAGCACCACGCCGACGCGCCCGAGCTGCTGGTGGGCTACCACAAGAAGCACACCGGCCGGCCTACGGTGCAGCACACCGAGGCGATCGAGCAGGCGCTGTGCTTCGGCTGGATCGACAGCATCGGGCGCCGCATCGACGACGAGCGTTACCAGGTCCGGTTCACCCCCGGCGCAAGGGCAGCGTGTGGAGCGCGATCAACGTGGCCAAGATCGCCGAGCTGACCGCGGCGGGGCTGATGCATCCGGCCGGGCTGCACGCCTTCGAGTCCCGCAAGCCCGAACGGGTGGCGGTGTATTCGTACGAGCAGCCCGCCGACGCGGTGCCCGACGCTGAGCAGACTGCCCGGTTCGAGGGCGAGGAGGCGGCATGGAAGTGGTTCTCGGCGCAGTCCGCGTCCTACCGCCGGGCCGCCGTGCACTGGGTGGTCAGCGCCAAACGGGAGGAAACCCGGCAGCGGCGCCTCGACCAGCTGATCACCGACTCCGCGGCGGGCCGGACGGTGCCACCGCTGACCCGCCGATGAGCCGGCTCCGCCCCGCGCCGGCAACCGACCGACCTCGCCTGGAGGTGACGTGAATCTGTACAGTTGGCCCCGGCTCGCAGCCGGGCCCCCGTTCCGCGTCATCCGTCCGTGGCGACACCCGAGTAGATAGGTCCGCTGGTGCTCAGTTCGGGAAGTCTCCTGGACAACCGCTACCGGTTGGACGAGCGCATCGCCACGGGTGGCATGGGTGACGTGTGGCGCGGCACCGACGTGGTGCTCGGCCGCACGATCGCCGTCAAGGTGCTGCGCAGCGCCATGCTGTCCGACCCGGAGTTCGCCGCCCGCTTCTACGGCGAGGCGCGGATGATGGCCGCCTTCCGGCACCCCGGCGTCGTCGAGGTGTACGACTACAGCGCCGGTGACGCCAACGACGAGGACAACTGCGCGTACCTCGTGATGGCGTACGTCGACGGCGAGCCTCTGTCGGCCCGGCTCAAGGAGCAGGGCCGCCTGGGCGTCGCCGAGACCATGTCGATCGTGGCGCAGGCGGCCGAGGCCCTGCACGCCGCCCACGAGAACGGCACCGTGCACCGCGACGTCAAGCCGGGCAACCTGATCGTCAAGCCCAACGGCACGGTGATCCTGGTCGACTTCGGCGTGGCCCGCTCCGCCGCCGTGACCAGCGTGACCGGCCTCAACGCCATCGTCGGCACGGCGCTGTACATGGCGCCCGAGCAGGTCGCCAAGGGCAACGTCACCCCCGCCACCGACGTGTACGCCCTGGGCGCCGTCGCCTACCACTGCCTGGCCGGTCACCCGCCGTTCGACGGTGACAACGCTCTGCAGGTGGCGCTGCGCCATCTGGAGGACGACCCCGAGCCGCTGCCGGAGACCACCGTGCCGCCGGCCGTCCGCGAGCTGATCAGCCGCGCGATGGCCAAGCACCCGGAGGACCGGTTCGCCGACGCCGCCGAGTTCGCCGCGGCCGCCCTGGCCGCCGCCGGCGCGCTCGACTGGCGCTCCCAGACCGGCACCTCCATGACGGGCACGGCCCTGCGCCGCCCGACGATGCACGGCCCGGCGACCACCGGCACGACTCTGGGTGGTGCCGGCCTGGCCGGAGCGGGACTGGGCGGTGCGGCACTCGGCGGTGCGGGCCTGACCGGCACCGGCCTGGGACAGACCGGCACGTCGATGAGCGGCACCTCGCTGACCAGGCCGATGAGTCCGGCCGCGCCCCGCCGCACCATGCCGGGCCAGCGCAATCTGCTCGAAGCCGCGCCGCCGGTGCAGGCCCCGCCCCGCAGACGCGGCCGGACGAGGAACGAGCTCGCCGTCCTGCTCACCGTGATCGGGCTGTTCATCCTGGCCGGTGGCCTGGCCCTGGCCATCGCCCTGCAGAGCGACGACGCCGGCGCGGACCAGAAGCCGAACACCATCGTGCCGTCCGAGACGACCACAGCCGAGGACGAGACCGAAGCGCCGGTCGAGCCGACCGAGACGACCCGGGGCCCCCGCCCGGTGAACCCGCCGGCCAACACCCAGAAGCCCACCGTGAAGCCGTCCCCCAGCAAGTCGGTGTCGACGTCGGCCTCGACGTCCACCTCACCGACTCCGGACAAGACGACAACGCCGCCCCAGACCGAGCCGGCCACCACCACCCCGGCGGCGCCCACGACCACGCCGCCACCACCGGAAGGTGGCGGCGGCGGCGAGGACGGCGGCGGCACGGGCAGCGGCAACAACTGACGCTTCCGCCGGGGCCACCACGGCTTCCCGGCCGCCCGCCCACCGGGTGACCGGCGACGCAGGCAGGCGAAGCAGACCGGCAGCCGATCGCGGGTGGATCCTGGTTCAGCGGTCGTCGCCGCTGCCGCTCAGCACGCCGCGATCCTGCCGGTCGGCCAGTTTGGCCAGGTTGGCCGTCGCGATGTCCCCCAGCGACAGGTCGAGGTAGTCGGCCAGCACCGCGACGTACCAGAGCACGTCACCAAGTTCCTTGGTGAGGTCGGCCCGGTCGATCCTGGACTCGTCGCTGTCCAGGTCGCGGATCCACTTCTTGAACTTCTCGGCGATCTCCCCGGACTCGCCGACCAGGCCCAGGACCAGGTGGAGCAGCTCGTTCTTCTTGTCACGGGGAGCGGCGGTGCGGAGGGCACCGCGCTGGTACTCGTCCAGGTCCATGGTGGGTCATTATGGCCACGCCGGTGATCAGCGCGGACAGGAGCCGACGTGGGTGGCCCCATGGACCCGCAGCAGCCGGGTGGCGAGCACCTCATCACCGACTCCTCGGCCGATCCCCTGGCCGGCCCGGTCACTGAACGCGAAATGCTGCCCGCCGAACACCCGCGACCGTCCAGCCTCCGCCGCGGCCGCCGAGAAGCTCGGATAGCTGCGCGCCTGCCCACCCGGCGCTGTGTCGCTCACGTGCGTGAAGCGCACATTGTCCGAGCAGAAGAAGCCGGCCAGCACCACAGCCGCCGCGTTGCTGTACGAGCTGTGCCCCGACGTCCACTCCGGGCTGCCTCCCACGGAACCCGCCCGCGCCGACCACGTCGGGTTCGCCGTGGTCAGCGGGTTGCCGTCGGTGTCCGCCTCGCGGATGGCCGTCGTGGGCCGCCAGTGCCGGTACGTCTCCTTGGTCCGCACGGTCGTCACGGTGGAGTCCGCCAGCGCCATACTCACCAGCGCCGTCATCCTGGTGCCCTGGGCCAGTGACAGATCGCCGCCGACCGTCAGCGCGATCCGCAACCATTCGCCCGGTGGCTGGTCGGAGCCGGTCGGGACCGACCAGAACTGGTATGTCGCCAGCAACTCCGGTGCCGGCACGGCGGCGTCGCCCAGCACTGCCACCTCGGCGAACGCGGCCGCATACTCGACGCTTGCCAGGGGCGGTGGCGGGTCGGGCACGTACGCGGCCGGGTCCCGGACGGCGAACGGGCGCACGTGGCTGTACTGCACCCCGGACCACTCCGCCCGGAACACCCCCGGTCCGGTCCCGGCCGGCTGGGTGCGTACCGGTGATGAGCCGTCGTCGGCCCGCGCCTGCACGACCGCCCGGCCGACCTCGTCACCCCACCGGGCGCCCGCCGTGCGGCGGGGTCCGGGATGAACGCGCGTCAGGTCGGCGTCCCGCTGGGTGTCGTACGCCGTGGTCCGGGCCGGGTCGACCGCGACCAGCACCGCGTGCGCCGCGGACACCGCCGCCGCGTACGGGTCGGCGGCGCGCGGACCCGGGCCGGGGATCAGCGCGGAGTGGCGGGCCGGCTCCCCACGGCCGGCCACGATGCCGTTGACCGCGTCGTACATCGCCACGTTGAGCATCGCGTACCAGCGGGCGGCGTCGGCGTCGCTCGCCCGGGTCGTGCGTACCGCCTGGAATGCCGCCTCGTTCCAGGCTCGCACCCCGTCCAATCCGGCCGCCGGGCCGCTGTCGGCCCGGGCCGGGGTGGTCAGGCCCGCGCAGAGCAGGCCGGCTGTCGCCGCGACCAAGAATTTTCGCATGATGCGCCTCCCGATACCGCTCGACCTTCCTCCTCCCCCCATCGATGTCCATCGAATGAGTCGGGAACACGACGCGGCGCGGGCGAGTGTTCTCAAGTCCGGCGGCGGTGGGCCGATGGGTAGGGCTCTGGCACGGCACTGCTCCCGAGCCGCCCCCGGAAAGGCCCCGCATGACCACTCAGGTTCCCCCCGGCCCCGAGAACTCGGTCGCGCCCCAGGACTATCCCCAGTTCACAACGGGCTACGCGCAATATCCGCCGCAGCAGCCGACCGGCGGCTACCCGGCCGTCTCGTACCCGCAGGAGGGCGCGGCCGGCTACCCGGAGCCCGTACCGTATCCGCAGCCCGGCGGTCCGGCGCAAGCCGCCGCCTCTCCCCCGCCCTCGGCCTATCCGACCGCACCGCCGTGGGCCACCGCCGGACAGGCGCCCGCCCCGCCGGCGCCCCGGGCCACCGCCGAGCAGGCGGCCGCACCGACCGCGCCGTGGGCGGTCGCCGGACAGCCGGCCGCGCCGTGGGCGGTCGCCGGGCAGGCCCCCGCTCAGGCCGGTCCGAGCGCGCCGGAGCAGCCGCTGCCGCAGTACGGCGGCCTGCTGGTCCCGTTCCCCGACGAGATAAGGCACGCCTCCCGGGCCGAGGCGCCCGCCGTGTGGCCGGTGGCCGTCTTCACGATGCTGTTCGGCATCCTCGGGGCCATCTCGGCCAAGCGCCGCGCCGATCAGGCGCGGCGGACCCGCAACAGCACCGCCCCGTACTGGATCACGTTCGTCATCGCCCTCGTGGCCGGCGCCTTCTGCTCCTTCGTGGCCTCAGCGGTGCTGGTCGGCCCGCTCATCACCGAGCTCCAGGAGAACCAGCGGCTGGAGGCTGTGCAGCGCAACGTCGTCGGGGACGGCCAGCTCAAGAACGCCCGGATCAACGCCACCGCGGCGCAGTGCCGGCCCGTGGGCGAGCGTGACGTCGAAGGCATGCGTGACTACCTGTGCCGGCTGACCCTCGACGACGGGCACACCGCCACGCTGACCCTGACGGCCGACGAGGCCGGCCAGTGGCACTCGGGGCCGGGTCGCTGAGCCCGGAATGAGATTCCCGGCCGCAGAAGTGGCCGGCCGGGATGGGGTGGGTGGGCCGTCGTGATGTTCCGGGGGGAAGATCACGACGGCCCCCTGTCGTGGCGGACCTCCGTCAGAAGACCGGGACGCCCGCGCGGACCAGGCGCCAGTTGGCGACGAAGAAGTCAGCCGGGTCGATCTCGCCCTTGGCCTGTGCCCAGTCGATCAGCAGCTGCCGGATCTCCTGCTGGGCGTTGTAGACCTGGGTCTTGACGATGCCGGGGAAGTTGCCGCCACCGCTGCGCCGGTAGTTGTTCACCGCGACCACGAACTGGGCGTCCGGTGCGACCGCGGCACCGGCGATCTCCAGCCGGGTGATCCGGTCACCGACCGGCCGGCTGATGTCGATGTCGTAGTCGACGCCGGAGAACACGTCGTAGTTGTAGTCCGGCACCGCCGGGTCGCTGATCGTCGCCGGGTCGGGCGTGGCGCCCACCGGCAGCGTCACGAAGTACTTGGCCGAATACTCCAGGTAAGCCTTCACCTCGGCCCCGGTCAGCACCACGGCCTCGAGCGTGTTGTCGAAGACGTACAGGCCGGCCACGTCGCGGATCTTGACGTCGCCCTGCGGGAACACCGCCGTCCGGCTGAACGGCGCGGCGAGCGAGAGCACCGGCAGGGACGCGTACGGGGTGCCGGCCAGCGCCGCGGTCACCGTCTCGGTCTGCACCTTGTTGATGAAGTCCAGGATCGGCGTGTCCTTGTACCGCGACTCGACCGTGGTCAGCTCCACCGTGGAGGTGGCGACGACCTGGTTGACGTACGCGACGGTCTTGGCGTGCTGGGCCTTGACCACGGCCAGCACCCGCGGGTCCTCGGTGACCGTGTTGGTGTTGAGCAGGTCGGACTTCTTCTCGGTGATGGTCCACCGGCCGCGGTCGCGGGTCAGCGTGAAGTCCATCCGGCTCAGCCGCTGGCCCCACTTCGACGGCTCCGACAGCAGCACCTGGGCACCGGTCTGCTTGTTGGTGACGAAACGCTGCGGGACGTTGGCGTGCGCGTGCCCGAACAGGATCGCGTCGATGCCCGGGACCTGCTCGGCGATGAGCGCGCTGGGGTTCTCGTTCGGCAGCTCGGGACCGTAGCTCGACGTGCCGCTGTCGCCGCCGTGCGCGGAGATCAGCACGATGTCGGCGCCGCGGGCCCGCATGACCGGCACCCACTTCGCGGCCGTGGCGATCATGTCGGCGAAGACCAGCTTGCCCTCGACGTTGCCCTTGTCCCAGATGGCCACGCCGGGGTTGGTCAGGCCGAGGATCCCGACGCGCAGCGTCGGTGCGCCGTGCCCGAGGGAGACCTTCTTGATCACGTACGGCGTGAAGGCCGGCCGCTTGGTCGTCGCGTCGAGCGCGTTGGCGGCCAGCGCGGGGAAGCCCAGCTGGCGGATCCACAGGTTCAGCAGCGGCAGGCCGTAGTTGAACTCGTGGTTGCCCAGCGTCACCGCGTCGTAGTGCAGCACGTTCATGGCCTTGGCCATCGGGTGCTTCTCACCGGTCGAGGTGATCGGCTCCTGCTTGGCGTAGTACGTGGCCAGCGGCGTGCCCTGGATCGTGTCGCCGGCGTCCAGCACCAGGGTGGCCTTGCCCCGGCGCTCGGCCCGGATCTGGTTGACCAGGGCGGCGAGCTTGGCCACCCCGACGTCGTTGTGCGCGCTGTCGTCGTACTCCAGGTCCTTGTAGTAGTCCCAGTTGTAGACGTTGCCGTGGGTGTCGGAGGTACCGAGCACGGTCAGGTCGTACGTCTTCGGGTGGTGGCCGTGACCGGGACGCGTCGCGGGAGCGGCGCCGGCCGCATCACCGAGCACGAGCGGGACGGCGGCACCGGCAGCTGCGGCGGCGAGAACGCCACGCCGCGAGACGCCTGCGGGAAGGGTCATCAGGAACCTTTCAAGGGGAAAAATGCACGCGCCTCGTGGGCGCCCACGAGGCACCATAACCGCCGATGCATTTCCAGGCGAGAGGTCACCGCAGGTCGAGCGCGAGCAGACCCCGGTCGAGGCCCACCATCAGGACGCCGTCGACGTACCGGCAGGCCAGCGCCCGGTGATGCACCGGGATGGACCGAAGCGCCCGGCCGGTCGCCGGATCCCACAGCCGCACCGTGCGGTCGAGGCTCGCCGACGCGAGCAGAGGCCGACCACCCACCGTCACCGGGCACACGCCCGTCACCGGTGCGGTGTGCCCGGTCAGCACCCCCGCGGGCGCGCCGTCGTCCACGTTCCACAGCCGGATCGTGCGGTCGGCGCCGGCCGAGACGAGCACGTCCCGCCCGCCGGCCGAGAGTCCGGTCAGGGCGTTGACCGCGTCATGGTGGCCGTGCCGTTCCCAGAGCAGCTCGCCGGCGGGGTCCCAGAGCCGCATGGTGCCGTTCTTGTCCGCGGAGACCAGCAGGTCACGGTCGTCGCGCCGGAACGCGGTCAGGGCAGTCACCCAGTTCGCGTGCCCGAGCAACGGCCGGGCGGCGTCCTTGTGGATGTCCCACACCCGGACGATGAGGTCGTCGGCCCCCGAGACCAGCAGCGGGCCGGCCCGGCATACGGCGTTGACCCGCTCGTGGTGCTCCTTGAGCTCCTTGAACAGCTCCCCGCTGTCCACGTCCCAGACCCGGACCGCGCGGTCCTCGCTGGACACCGCGAGCAGGTGCGTCTCCTCGTCCGGCAACGCGCAGACGTCGGTGACGGTGGTGCCGTGCGTGGAGAGTTCGAGACGTTGCTCGCCGGTCGCGGGGTCCCAGAGCCGGACCGTACCGTCGCTGCCCGTGGTGGCCAGCAGGGTGCCGGCCGCGGAGGGGATCTCGGCCAGGGCCGCCACCGCGCCGAGCCGACCGCCGTCCATCACTGTCTCGGCGCGGCCGGTGGACGCGTCCCACAGCCGTACCGTGCCGTCGTCGCCCGCGGTGGCCAGCAGGTTGCGCTCACCGACCGGCAGTTCGCAGATCGCCCTGATCCAGCTCGCGTGACCCTCGATCGGCGGCCGTGGCGCCCCGGTGCTCATGTCCCAGAGCCGGATGACGCCATCCTCGGCGGTCGCCGCGAGCAGCACCCCGCCGTCCACGTCGAGCGTGCAGAGGTCGGTCAGCGGACCGGCACCGGTGTCGAAGACCGCCACCTCCTGCCGCGACCGCGGGTCCCACAGCCGCACTGTGCCGTCGTAACCGGCGGAAGCGACCATGCCGTTCACCGGGCACAGTGTGGACACCCAACCGGCATGCCCGGTGAACACGGCGAGGGCTTCGCCGGTGATCGGGTGCCACAGCCGGACCGTGCCGTCGTAGCCGGTGGAGGCGACGAATTCACCGATCCGGCAGACCGCGGTGACCCAGCCGGTGTGTCCGCGCAGGATGTGGACAAGTGCGCCGGAGACCGGATCCCAGAGCCGTACGGTCCGGTCGTCGCTCGCCGAGGCCAACAGCTCCCGCCCGTCGGGCAACGGCACCGCGCACAGGTTGCGGACCCAGTCCTGATGACCGCTCAGCGTGTGCACCAACTGGCAGGTGCGCGGATCCCAGAGCTTGACCGTGGTGTCGTGGCTGGCGGTGGCCAGCAGCGAGACTCCGCCGGCCCGCACCGCGGACAGCCCCTGGATGCAGTCGGCGTGGCAGTCGATGACGTGCTCGGTCTGGCTGGTCAGCGGGTCCCACAGGCGCGCGGTGCCGTCCTCGCCGGCCGAGGCCAGCAGGCTTCGCCCGTCCACCGGTACGGCGGCGACGTCGAAGACCGCGTCGGAGTGGCCCTCCAGGACTGTGCGTTCCAGCCGCCTCGGCGTCCGCGCCCAGCGTGCGGCGTACGGCGGCACGGGCCCCGGGCGCAAGCGGCTGGCCAGGCCGTCGAGCTTCTCCACGACCGAGAACAGCGCGGCCCGCTCGAGCGCCGGTGCCTGCAACGCCTGCGGGGTCCGCTGCAGGAGCTGGGCACGGGCGATGCCGAGCTCGGTGCCCGCAGCGTCGGCGGCGGGCAGCAACCGGTCGAGGTGGGCGTACAGCAGGTAGTCGTCCTCGGCGAGCAGCTCGTCGACCAGGCCCACCCGGACGGCGTGCTGGGGCAGAGACCTCAGGAGATATTCCGGGGCGGCCGGCCAGCCCGTCCGGCGGGCGTACGCGAGCCAGGCAGTGAACAGTGACCGCTCGTCGTCCCCGCGCCCGATCAGCAGCGCCTCGTTGAGCGCCTGGTGGAAGAGCCGGTAGGTCGGGGTGGTGGTGGCGCTGCTCTCCACCAGGAAGTTGGCCGCCGACGTACGGGCGAAGAAGCCCAGTTCCTCCTCGGTGACCTGGCCGCCGAGCGCCTCCACGGCCACCCGCCAGAGGGAGATGGGCAGGCCCGGAGTCGCCGCGTGGGCCAGCGCGGTGAGCGCCAGCCGCGCCGGCGTCCAGCCGGCGGACGGCAGTCCGTCGACATAACGGTCCAGGGCGTCGGCCACCGTGGCCGCGAAGGTCACGTCCTCCGGGTGCACGGGGTGCGCGTCCTGCAGGCCCCGGGCCCGGGCGACCAGGCCCGCGACCAGGAAGTTCCGGTGGGAGAGGGCCGCGATGCGGCGGGCTACGGGGGCGGCAACGCGTTCGTCGGCGTACGGGTTGTCCGGCCGCTCGGCGCCGGTCAGCGTCGCGAGCGCGTAGTCGGCCAGGTCCGACTCGGCGAAGTACTCCGGCCCGTCGAGGTCGATGACCTCGGCGGCCGAGCCGAACTCGGCGAGCAGATCACCCTTGTCGTCGGCACGCCGGGTGCCCACCACCACCTGTACGCCGAGCGGGGCGAGGTTGCGGGTCAGCGGCAGCACGACGTCGTTGATCAGCTTGCGCGCCTGCCCCGGGGAGACCGCCTCGTCCAGCGCGTCGATGACGAGATTGAACCGGGCGGGACGCCGGGTCAGCCGGTTGCGCAGCGCGGGCATCACGTCGGCGGGATCGGCCGGCAGGGCGACCGCCGCGGCCCGGGCGATCTCGACGGCGATCTCCAGGGCGCTCTTGCCCTTGGCGTGCACGGCGCAGGAGACCGAGCCCACGGTCGCGGCCTGCGCCCCGTCCGACTCGGGCAGGGCCGCGTGCACAGCCCGGTCGGAGGTGGTGACGATCCGGCCGAGCACCGCGGACTTGCCCACCCCCGGTGAGCCGGTCACCACCAGCGTCCGGCCCGGCGCCGCGGGCGCGTCCAGCCACGTCTTGATCGTGGTCAGGGCCGCGGTGCGCCCCCGGAACCGGGATCCGCGCTCGGTGTGCACGGCCACGCCCCGGGCCCGGGGCAGCCAATGCCGGTCGGCTTCGTCGTCACCGGCCAGGGTCCAGCCCCAGGCGGCCAGCGCGGCGTCGTCCGAGTCCCCCACCTGCCATTCGGCCAGCATCGAGAGCTTCAACTCGGGGAGCTGGTGGTCGGCGTGGTGCAGCGTCAGGGCGTGTCCGTTGCCGTCGCCCGCGGCCACGATCAGGCCGACCACGGCTTCGTACTCGTGCGACCAGAGCGCGCCACCGCTGTAGCCGGTCTTCAGCCCGGGTGACGACGAGGTGTCCAGGTGAATCAGGCCGTAGCCGAGGGGATCGCCGACGGTGCCGTCGGCGGAGCCGCCGTGCTCGTTGCCGCCGGGAAAGCCGAACGCCCACCAGGAGCGGCCGGCGAGCTGGTCCGGCGGGGTGCAACGCAGCCGGGCGGGCCGGACCGGCGACGGTACGGGCTCAGCCAGCTCCAGCAGCGCGATGTCGACGTTCCTGTCCGCAGTGCCGTCGACGATCAACCGGGCATGGCGGCGGACCGCGTAGCCCACGCCGGGTGCCTTGGGGAACGCCACCCAGACCTCGGGCCGCATCGACCCGTCCGCGCGCAGCACATGTGCGCAGGTCAGCACCTGACTGCGATCGATGACGACGCCGGTGCCCAGGGGCGTGGCGTCGGTCTCGGTGGCATGGATCGCCACCGTCCAGGAGTCGGCGGGCGCTTTGATCATGAGCAGGCCCCCGGTCAGCTCCGGCGCTCCAGGCCGCGCGGCTGCCAGATCATCGTGACCTCGAAGTTGGCCTCGGTGGCAGCCTTGGCGACCACCCAGTTCGCCGTTCCGGTGACCTTGATGCCGAACTTCACCTCGACGGCGTCCGGGGCCATCTCCCGGACCTGTTCCAGCAGCTCCCGGGCGGCGGCCAGGGCCGGCCCGGCAGAGTCCTTGATCGATCCGGCGATGTCCCCGGCACCGGCCGGGCGGAAGCCCTCCACCGGTTCGATCTCGAACTGGGCCACCGTCTCGTCATCGACGCGATATCGGACAACCTCGGACGACATCGGCGCCGGCCTCCCCAGGTGAAGATCATTCATGAACGCCGGGAAAGGCGCCGCAGGCAATGTCGCACGCGTCGCGGACAAGAGCAATACACCTTTTTCAAGATCGCAACAACCCGATCCGAACACCCGTTCCAACACCGCACCCCGGCTGGATTTCCGAAGATCGAAAATACCGTCCGGTGTCGGATATAAGAATCACCACAGTCGACCTTGCGAGCGGTGCCCGGCGTCGGCAGAATCGCACCCATCGCCAGGTCCATTGTGATCATGGGCGCCCGTAATGGCGCCCGGACACCGCCGCCGTACACCTGAGGAGCGCCGGAATGTCGGACGACAAGCTCAAACTCGTCGAGACGTGCGCGCTGCTGATCCTGCTGAAAGAAGGGCAGGAGATCGCCAACGCGGACCTCAAGAAGGAACGGGGCCTGGAGCTCAAGCGCGAGAGCCGCGAACGCCTGGTCAAGCTCGGCCTCCTCGACGTCCGCAAGGAGGGGCAGCGGCTCCACCTCAGCCTCAGCGACAAGGGATGGCACCGGGCGCTGGAGGTCATCGGCAGCGAACCGCCGCCCCGGTCAGGCTTCGCCGGCGCCACCATCTACGCCCAGGTGGACGCGCTGCGTCACTATCTGCAGGCCTCCGAACTGGCACTTTCCGATTTCTACGCTCCGCAGGGCCAGGTGGAGCCGCCGACAGCACCCGCTCCCGAGCTGACCAGCGATGATGTCGTCGCGCAGATCCGCAAGGCCTACGAGAGCGTCGCCCGGGCGGCCGGTGACGCGGTCAAGCTCGTCCGGATCCGCGCGGCACTGCCCCGCGACATCAGCACGGCCCGGGTCGACGACGCCCTGCGCGAGATGAACTTCGCCGCCGACGTGCAGATCTTCGCCGAGGACAACCAGAAGACCCTCACCGACGCGGACAGAGCCGCGGCGGTCAGCATCGGAGATCAGGACAAGCATCTCATCGTCATCAAATGATCAGCGACGACGAGCGAAAAGCGCTGCTGGCACTGCGGTTCAATTGGGCGCCCACAGCGGATGACGTATGGCGGCATTCCCCTTATCACGTTGCCGGCCTGCACAAAACAGCTCTCCAGATGGTTCTGCAGGGTTTCGCGGAGGCAGCCGAGCACCGGGAATCGAGTCCGGTCGGCGTCGCCCTACTCGGTGAGCGGGGCACCGGGAAAACCCACCTGCTGGGCTCCGTCCGCGAAGAGGTCCAGGCCCGCGACGGCTATTTCTTTCTGATCAGCCTGCTGGACGCCAGCGCATTCTGGCGCAGCACGGCGTTGTCGATAGTGGAGGGTCTCACCCGCACGCCTGAGGATCAGCCCAGCCAGCTGACGGTGTTCCTACGCCGGCTCGCCGACCAGAGCGGAGCCCCGCGAAGTGTGCGACGCGCCGTCGTCGGCGACACGTCGCTGTCCCGGGCGTCGCTGGACGCCTTTGTCGACCAGGTGCGCAAGCTGAACCGACAGGTCGGCGTCGAGGCTCAGGACACGGCACGCGCGCTGGTGCTGCACGCCTCCGACGATCCCCGGGCACAGGACATCGGCTATGAGTTCCTGTGCTCTAACGACGAGGTGGAGCCCGGTGAGCGGGCGGGCTGGGGCATGCGGCGCGGGCGGCGGTCCGCGCAGGAGGTGGTCCGAGACGTCTCCCGGCTGCTGGCGCTCACCGGTCCGACCGTGATGGCCGTCGATCAGATCGACCCGCTCGTCACCCAGTCCGCGAGATCGAGCGAGAGCGGCGACCAGCCCGACTGGGGCGGATCGCTGCTGCTGGAGCACATCGCGGGCGGGCTGATGTCGCTGCGCGAGACCACTCGCCGCACGCTGTCGGTCGTCAGTTGCCTGCCCACCGTCTGGGGCATGGTGAAATCGCAGGCCACCAGCACCGTCCAGGACCGCTTCCGGGAAGCGGTCAACCTTAAGCAGATTCCCTCCGCCGATCTCGGATACGAGCTGGTGGCGAAGCGCTTCGCGGTCGAGTTCGCCGAGGTCGGTTTTTCTGCCCCGCATCCCACCTGGCCGATCGCGCCCGCCGCCTTCGCCGAGGCTGTGTCGATGACTCCCCGTCAGCTGCTGCGCACCGTGGACGCCCATGTCCGGGAGTGCCTCGCTGAGGAGAAGGTCGACGAGTTGTCCCACCTGCAGCGCCGGGACCTCGGCTTGCTGGGCAAGCCCGTCGACCGGGTCCCGCTCCCGGACGACCAGCTCACCATCTTCAACAATCGGTACGACGAGCTGGTGAAGGCCGCCGACCCGGCACAGGCGTTGACCCCTGCGACCGAGGACATGGTCGTGCCCGCCCTGGTGCACGCCGGTCTGCAGGCCTGGATCGGTGCCCGCGACGAACCGGAGGGCACTTTCGGCATCGATCCGCCTCCGGGCGTCAAGCCGCCGCTGCATGCCCGGCTCCGCCGCAGCCTCGACGAATCGACCGACGATGAGGCGCACTGGGCTTTCCGCGCGATCAGCGCCTCGCACCACATCGCGGTGCTCAACCGCATCCGGAACGCACAGACCGCTGCCGGCCTCGTGAGTGGCCAGCGCAAACGCCAATTGTTCCTGCTCCGCAACGCTGAGTGGTCGAAGGGCGCCCGCACCAAGGAAGTGGTCGAGGCGCTGGAGGCAGCGGGCGGCCGGCGCATCGAGTTTCCCGAGTCGGATGTCCGCCAGCTCATCGGCCTGCGCTCGCTCATTGACGCATTCGGCTACGACAAGCTCAGCCAGTGGTTCCGCGAGCGCCGCCCGGCCGACTCGATCCAGTTCCTCCAGGAGGCGTTCGCCGGATCCGACGAGGAGTCCGCCGTCCCGCTGGTGAGGGAAGCCACCACCCCCGAGCCGACCACCGAGCCGACGGGCCGGGTGGTGCTGGGGTCGGCGCTCGATGACGGGCATCCGGTCGGGGTCGACCTCGCGGCCCTGCGCAAGCACACCGCCATCTTCGCCGGGTCGGGATCGGGCAAGACCGTGCTGATCCGCCGGCTCGTCGAGGAGTGCGCCCTGCAGGGCGTCTCCGCCATCGTGCTCGACCCCAACAACGACCTGTCCCGCCTCGGTGATCCGTGGCCGGCAGCGCCACCGGGCTGGAACGCGGCCGACACCGCCCGTTCCGCCGAGTATCTGCGCTCCACCGAGGTCGTGGTGTGGACGCCCCGCCGGGAGAGCGGACGGCCCCTCAGCTTCCAGCCGCTGCCCGACTTCGCGGAGATGCTCGACGACGCGGACGCGTTCACCGCGGGCATCGACGGGGCGGTCGCCGCGCTGGCGCCCCGGGCGAAGGTTGACGGCTCCACCGCGAAGGCTCAGCTCGGGCAGGCGGTGCTGCGGGAGGCGTTGCGGGGCTATGCCCGTACCGGGGCCAGTGATCTGCGGGGTTTCATCGGGTTGCTCGGTGCGCTGCCCGAGGGCATGAGCCAGATTCCCGAGGCGGAGAAGATCGGCTTCGGGATGGCTCAGCTGCTGACCGCGACCGCGATCAACGACCCGCTGTTCGGTGGCGGCGGCGAGCCGGTCGACCCGGGTCTGCTGCTCAGTCCCTCGCCGGGACACCGGGCGCGCGTCTCCGTGATCAGCTTTGTCGGGCTGCCCGACGACACGCAACGGCAGAGCTTCGTCAATCAGCTCCAGTTGGCCCTGTTCGCCTGGATCAAGCGGAATCCAGCCGGCGACCGTCCGCTCGGCGGGCTGCTGGTGATGGACGAGGCCCAGACCCTGGCCCCGTCGGGGCCGATGACGGCCTGCACCCACAGCACGCTGGTGCTCGCCTCCCAGGCCCGCAAGTACGGCCTCGGCCTCGTCTTCGCCACGCAGGCGCCCAAGGGCCTGCACAATCGCATTCCCGGCAACGCCGCCACCCAGTTCTTCGGCCTGCTCAACCATCCGACCCAGATCACCACCGCCCGCGAGCTCGCCCGGGCCAAAGGCAGCGACGTGTCGGACATCGCCCGGCTCAAGGTCGGGCAGTTCTACGCGGCGATCGAGGGCGGCGAGTTCGTCAAGATGCAGGCGCCGTGGTCGCTGTCGTACCACCCGCAGAGCCCGCCGACCGCCGAAGAGGTGCTGGAACGCGCCCGGACCGGTTGAGCCCGGCGGACCCGGCAGATGTCACGGACGGCGGGCATCTCGTAGGATCGCCGCCATGCCTGCGCAGCCGGAACTGCCGCTGCGTCCGATGACGCTCGGTGAGTTGCTGGACGCCGCCATGGCCCTGCTGCGGGCTCGGGCCCTTCCCCTGCTCGCCACGGCCGCCGTCCTCGGGCTGCTGGAGCAGGCCCTGCTGGTGCCGTTGCGCGCCGCTGCCTTCGTCACCGCGCCTTACTACGGTCCGGCGCACGGTCATTTCGGGCAGTGGTGGATCGTCACCGCGCTCGGGTTCGCCACCGAGACCGTCATTCTCACGCTGCTCGGGGCCCTCGCCGCGGCCGCCGCTGCCCCGGCGTTGCTCGGCCGGGTGGTACGCCATCGGGAGCTCTGGTCGCGCACCCGGCCGTTGTCCACCGTCAGTGTCGCCCTCGTGCTCGGTGTGGCGGCCGGGGTCGCCCTGTTCGCCGGGTTCGTGCCTTGGCTGATCCTGTACGGCCTGTTCAGTCTCACCTCCGCGGTCCTGGTCATCGACCGCGCCGGCAATCCGTTCCGGGCGCTGTGGCGCTCGGCCCGGCTGACCACGCGCGGCGCGTTGCGGGGGTTCTGGACCCTGCTCAGCGCCTACCTGACCTGGTTCGTCATCCGGTTCGCGCTGGGCAGCGGGTGGGTGTGGGTCCTGACCCAGCTCAGCGGCGGCGAGCCGGCCTGGCTGACCTGGCTCATCCCGGCCGCCTGGGTGCTCGCCAACGCCGTGGCCTACTCCGCGCTGGCCTGCGTCGCCGCCGTGCTGCTGCTGGAGACGCGGATCCGCACCGAGGGGCTGGACATCGCCGTCGGCCGGGCCCGCAGCCGTGGCGAGGACGACTCCGCCGCCCTGGTGTACGCCCGGTGACCCGGGTCTGGGACGAGTTCGCGGCGGCGGTCTTCGACGTCGTCCCGCCGCAGGTCCTGCTCCTGCTCCTGCTGGCCGTCGCCGGGCTGACCGGCGCGCTCTGGTACTGGTACCCGGCGTGGGTGCCGACCCGGCTGCCCCGGATGCCGCGCCTGCGGATGCCCCGCTGGCGGCTGCCGCGCTGGCGGCGTACCCGGAAGCCGAAGGCCGCCCGGAAGGCGAAGACCAAGGTCGAGCCGGTGTTCGCCCCCACCGTCGTGCTGGCCGACGGCACGCTGCTGGCCGATCGGCTCGCGGCCGAGGGCCGCTATGCCGAGGCCATCCGGCAGCGGTTGCGCGACGTGGTCGGCGACCTCACCGCCGCCGGCGTGGTCGCGCCACTGCCCGGCAACACCGCCGCCGAGGTCGCGGCGGCCGCGGCCGCGCAGCGTCCGGCCGTCGCCGGTTCGCTCGCCGGGGCCACCGACCTGTTCTCCGAGATCTGGTACGGCAACCGCCCCGCCCTGCTGGCCCACGACGAACGCATGCGGGCCCTGACCGGTGACGTCCGTACGCGGATGCGCGGGGTCCCGTCGTGAAGTCACGCCGCTGGCTGCGTTTCGCCCTGCCGTTGGCTGTCGTCGCCGGGCTGGCCACGATGACCGGGGTCGCGCACGTGGTGCAGCAGCCGGACCCGACCGATGCCTCCTTCCTGTCCCCCACCAGCGATGAAGGCGACGGCGCGCGGCTGCTCGCCGACGCCCTGACCAGCGCCGGGGTACGGATCACCGTGCACCGCACCAGCCTCGACGCGATCGCCGACGCCGAGGCGGGCGGCCCGGTCACGCTCTTCGTCACCACCCCCGGGCTGATGCATCCGTCCTACCTGGAACGGCTGGCCACGCTGCCCGAGCAGGTCCGCGTGGTCATGGTCGCGCCCGGCGAGGACCAGCTGACCGAGGCCGGTCTTTCCGTTCCGGTGAACGGGCCACGCTGGACGGCCACCGCGCCCCAGCCGGGCTGCTCGACGGATTACGTGAACGCCGCCGGCCCGGCCGCGGTGCAGCGCCTGCGGTACGACGTCTCCGCCTACCAGGCCGTGCGCTGCTACAACAACGGCCTGGTGGAGTTCCGCAGCGCGCGGGTCGCGCTGACGCTGGTCGGCGCGGCCGACCCGTTCCGGAACGACCGGGCCGACGAGCACGGCAACCGGGCGTTCGCCCGCGGCCTGCTGGCCCGCGACCCGGCGGTGATCTGGCTGGACCTGCACGAGCGCGAGCCGGCCCCGGACGACGGCGCCGGCCGGCCCACGGAGCCGGAGCAGCCGGATTCCGGCACCGACGGCGACGACCAGGGCGACGACGGCGAACGCCCCGACGGCGACCGGCCCGACCAGGAGCCGACCGGTGAGCCGCAGGACGGCGGCGAGGGCGACTCGGCCCAGGGCGGCGGCAGCGGCGTCTCCGACAGCCCGCTGGCCCGGGCCTTCCCGCCGGCGGTCTGGGCCACCCTGGCCCTGCTGGCTCTGGCCGCGCTCGCACTGGCCGCGGCCTCCGCGCGCCGGCTCGGTGCCCCCGTGGCCGAGCCGCTGCCGGTCCGGGTCCGGGCCGCCGAGACCGTCCGCGGCCTGGGCGGGCTCTACCAGCGGGCCGGGGCGCGCAGCACGTCGCTGGCCACCCTGCAGGGCGCGGCCCGGGTGCGGCTCGCCGAGCACTACGGGCTGCCCGCGGACGTCCCGGCCGACGAGGTGGCGGAGCGCGTCGCGGCCACCGTCGGCCAGCCGGTGCTGGAGGTACGGCACATGCTCAGCGGCGGGGTCGAGGACAGCGACGAGGAACTCGCCCGGGCCGCGACGACCGTGCAGAACCTGGTCCGCTTCGTGACGGGGCAGCAGAACTGGCAACACGGAACCGACGAGGGGAATCTGACGTGACGTCTTCCGCAGGAGTGGAGGCCATCGCGGCGCGCGACGCGCTGCAGCGCCTCCGGGCCGAGGTCGCCAAGGCGGTCATCGGCCAGGACGCGGTGGTCGGCGGTGTGGTCATCGCGCTGCTCTGCGGCGGCCACGTGCTGCTCGAAGGCGTACCCGGGGTGGCCAAGACCCTGCTGGTGCGGGCGATGGCCGCGGCGCTGGACATGGACACCAAGCGGGTGCAGTTCACCCCGGACCTGATGCCCGGCGACGTCACCGGCTCGCTGGTCTACGACGCGCGGACCGCCGCGTTCAACTTCCGGCCCGGGCCGATCTTCACGAACCTGCTGCTCGGCGACGAGATCAACCGGACCCCGCCGAAGACCCAGGCGGCGCTGCTGGAGGCCATGGAGGAGCGCACGGTCAGCACCGACGGCGAGACCCGCCGGCTGCCCGAACCGTTCATCGTGGTCGCCACCCAGAACCCGATCGAGTACGAGGGTACGTACCCGTTGCCGGAGGCGCAGCTGGACCGGTTCCTGCTGAAACTCACCGTGCCGCTGCCGCAGCGCGAGGAGGAGCTCGGCGTGCTCAGGGCGCACCACCGCGGCTTCGACCCGCGGGACCTGAAGGCCGCCGGGGTCGGTCCGGTGGCGACCGCCGCCGACCTGGCCGCGGGCCGCGAGGCCGCCCGCCGGGTCGCCGTCGCGGAGCCGGTGCTGGAGTACATAGTGGACCTGTGCCGGGCCACCCGCGAGTCGCCCGCGCTGGAGCTGGGTGCGTCCCCGCGCGGCACGACCGCGCTGCTGGCGGTGGCCAAGGCCCGCGCCTGGCTCAGCGGCCGCGACTACGTGCTGCCCGACGACGTGAAGGCGTTCGCCATCCCGACCCTGCGCCACCGGGTACGGCTGCGCGCCGAAGCCGAGCTGGACGGCGTCTCCACCGACTCGGTGCTGCGGACCGTGCTGGGCGCCGTGCCCGCGCCCCGCTGAGCCGACCGTGATCACCAGGCGTTTCGCGCTGCTGCTGGCGCTGGGCCTCCCGCTGCCCGCGCTGCTGCCGGGCCCGTGGCTGCTGACCGCGGCCGTGCTGGGGCTCGCCGTCGTGGCGGCAGCGCTGGACGTGCTGGTCGCGGCGCCGCTCACCGGGGTCACGCTGCGCCGCTCGGGCGAGGCGACGGTGTGGCTGGGCGAGACCACCACCATGGCGCTGACCGTGGGCAACGCCGCGCGGCGGCCGATGTGGCTGCGGCTGCGCGACCGCTGGGTGCCGTCCGCCGGCGCCGACAACACCGAGCACCGGTTCAACCTGCTGCCCGGCGAGGAACAGGAGCTCACCACCACGCTCACCCCGACCCGGCACGGTGACCGGCGGGCGGTGCGGGTGACGCTGCGCTCGTACGGGCCGCTCGGGCTCGCGTACCGGCAGCGGCGGCAGAAGTGGAACGAGGCCGTCACGCCGGAGTCGACGCTGCGCGTCCTGCCGCGCTTCCCGTCCCGCCGGTTGCTGCCGGAGAAGCTGGCCAAGCTGCGCATCTTCGACGGCGCCGTGGTGACCCGCGGGCGCGGCCAGGGCACCGAGTTCGACGTGCTGCGCGAGTACGTGATCGGTGACGACGTGCGCTCGATCGACTGGCGGGCCAGTGCCCGTACCCATGACGTGGTGGTCCGCACCTGGCGCCCGGAACGCGACCGCCGGGTGATCTGCGTGCTGGACACCGGCCGCACGTCGGCGGCCCGGATCGGCGACGAGCCCCGCCTCGACGCCGCCATCGACGCGGCCCTGCTGCTGGCCGTGCTCGCGTCCAAGGCCGACGACCGGGTCGACCTGCTGGCGCTGGACACGGCGGTCCGGGCCAAGGTCGAGGGCGGCGGTCACCGCACCAAGCTCCCCCGCCTGATCAGCTCGATGGCCGCGCTGGAGCCGGCCCTGGTCGAGACGGACTTCGGGCTGGCGGCCGGTGACCTGCTGCGCCGCGACCACAAGCGCTCCCTGGTGGTCATCTTCACGGCGCTGGACGCGGCCCCGATCGTCGAGGGCCTGCTGCCGATGCTGTCCCGGCTGACCACCCGGCACCGCGTGGTGCTGGCCAGCGTGCGCGACCCGGAGACGGCCCAGCTGGCCGAACTGCCGCCGGAGGGCGCCACCGCGGCGGACGTGCACGTGGCCGCGGCGGCGGAGCTGGCCCTGGCCGAGCGCGGCCGGGTGCGGGCGTTGCTGGAACAGCAGGGGGTGCTGGTCGTCGACGAGTTGCGCGAGCACTTCGCCTCGAAGGTCGCCGACGTCTATCTGATGCTGAAGGCGGCCGGGCGCCTCTGACCCGCTCAGCCGGCGGCCAGGAACGCGGCCCCCGCGCACACCACCGCCGCCACCGTCCGGCCCCGGTCGATCAGCAGCAGCCGATGCAGCAGCTCCCGGGACCACCCCCGCCCCAGCCGGCCGTGCGTCGGCGCCGCGCCGAAGGCCGTGAGCAGCCCGGCGACCGCCGCGGCGGCGACGGACACGATCGTCCAGCCGTCCGGCCCGGCCAGCACCGCCCACCCGCAAGCGACGACGAGCAGGCCGTAGACGATGACCACCACCGGGGTGATCCGGCGGCTGTGCGCGGCGTGGATCTCCGGCCAGGCGGACTCCGGTGTGTCGGCCAGCGCCGGGTAGACGACCAGGGACACCGTCAGCTGGAAGCCCAGATGGACGGCCGACGCGGCGAGCAGGGCGGGAGCGGAGGAGATCACCCAGCCACTATGACAACACGGTCAGGCAGTCGGCACCGGGGTGACCGAGTGCTCCGGGGCCAGGTCACCGGTCTCGCCCCGGCGGTGTGCGGCCCCGCCCACGCCCAGCGCGTACGCCATGAAGGCCGCCCACACCACCGCGCCGATCCCGATCCGCAGCACGGTCGGCAGGCCGGACGGTGTCACGTACGCCTCCAGCAGCCCCGCGACGCCCAGCGTGACGGCCAGGCCCAGCGCGACCAGCATGCCGCCGCGGGCCCGCTCGGTCAGGGCCTGGCCGCGGGTGCGGTGCGGGCCGGGCGCGATCCAGGCCCAGCCGATCCGCAGGCCCACCCCGGCGCCGACGAAGATGCAGGTCAGCTCGAGCAGGCCGTGCGGGAGGATGAAGCCGAAGAAGGTGTCCGCGTGGCCCGTGTAGATCATCACGCCGCCGGACATGCCCAAAGCGAAGATGTTCTGGCCGAGGATGTAGATGACCGGCAGGATCAGCACCCCCGAGGCCAGGCACTGGGCCGCGATCAGGGCGTTGTGGGTCCACACGCTGGCCGCGAAGTTCTGCGCCTGGAACTCGCTGTAGTAGCCGACGAAGTCCTGCTCGGCGTAGCGCTGCAGCTCCTGGCCGGTGCCGAAGGTGCTGATCACGTCCGGGTTGGTGGAGAAATACCACATCAGGGCCCAGGCCACGAGCACGTCCACGACCATCACCGTCAGCCACCAGCGGCGGGCCTGGTAGAGCTGGGCCGGGAACGCCGAGGTGAAGAAGCGCCGGACGGGCTGCCAGGAGAAGCTGCGGCCGCCGGTGACCGCCGAACGGCCCGCGATGACCAGCTGGGACAGCGAGGCCAGCAGGATCGGGTCCGGTGAGTGGCTGCGGACCACGGACAGGTGGGTCGCCGCCCGCTGGTACAGCAGGACCAGCTCGTCGGCCTCGTCCGGGGACAGCCGCCGGCGGCGGGCCAGCACCTCGAGGCGGTTCCACTCCCCGCGGCGCTCGGCGACGTACGCGTCCAGGTCCACCGGCGCAGCGTAGCCAACGCCGATCGGGTTAACTACCCGCATGACTGTGGCGGTGGCGGCGGGCGGCGGGAGCGACGAGCCGATCGTCAACGGGGAGGCCGTCGAGGTCGACGTACGCCCGGCCCGGGTCGGCTCGCGCGGTCTGGCGCTGATCATCGACATCGCCATGCAGCTGGTCTTCGCCCTGCTGACGGTCATCATCATCGGGATCGGCTCGACGGTACTGCCGCCGGGCGTGGCCGACGGCGCGTTCATGCAGGCCGCCTTCACCATCGGGGTCATCCTGGTGTTCATCGCCTACCCGACGATCGCCGAGACGCTGACCAACGGCCGCAGCATCGGCAAACGCGCGATGGGTCTGCGGGTGGTCCGGGTCGACGGCGGCCCGATCCGGCTGCGGCACGCGCTGACCCGCACCCTGGTCGGCGTGGCCGTGGAGTGGCCCGGCCTGCTGTTCCCGCCGCTGACCTGGGCGGTCGCCCTGACCACCATGATCTTCTCGGCCCAGGGCCGGCGGCTGGGCGACCAGGCGGCGGGCACGTTCGTGATCCACGAGCGGTCCCCGGCGCCGTGGGGCTGGGTGCCGTCGATGCCGCCGCAGCTCGCCGGCTGGGCGGCCGAGCTGGACCTCAGCGGGCTCGACGACGAGCTGGCCCTGGCCACCCGGCACTACCTGGCCCGGGCCGGCGAGATCCGGCAGCCGCAGAACGGGCGCTTCGCGCACACCCTGGCCCAGGAGGTCGCCGAGAAGATCTCCCAGACCCCGCCGCCCGGCACCCCGCCCTGGATGTTCCTCAGCGCGGTCCTGGCCGAGCGCCGCCGCCGGGCCGGCCGGCGGGTGCACACCACCCGCGCGCTGACCCAGCGGATCTGGCCCGGCTTCGGCCGGCTGGACTGGGCCCAGCCGGCCGTCACCGACCCCACCTGGGACCCGGCCGGCACCAACCGTCCGCTGCTCGGCGTGGTCAAGGAGGAGGGGCGCCCGCTCTAGATGTACTGACCACAGACGTTGTTGATGTTCGGCGTGGTGTCTTGATCGAAAGGGAGACCTCCGGAAGGAGTGGCGGTGCTTGACGTCGCCGTTTCG
>NZ_JBSGFR010000052.1:0-57817 GCF_053603475.1 Actinoplanes sp. NPDC004185
GGGCCCGGCTCGGCGAGCCCGACCCGTGGGGCGGGGTGCGTCTCACCGGGACGGGCCGGCCGCCGTGGCACGCAGCTCCCGCGGGCTGACCCCGAACCAGCGCCGCGCGGCCCGGCTCAGCGCCGACTGCTCGGCCAGTCCGACCATGGCCGTGACCTGGCTCAGCGGCAGGTCGGTCTGGGTGATCAGCCGGGCCGCGGTGGCCCGCCGGACGTCGTCGAGGAGGGCCTCGAAGGTGGTGCCCTCGGCGGCGAGGCGGCGCTGCAGGGTCCGCGGGTGGGTCCGCAGCAGCCGGGCGATCGCGCCCACCTCGACCGGCGACGTGCCCAGCGCCTGGGACAGCAGCAGGTGCACCCGGTCGGACACGGTCCGGCCCGGCGCCGGGAAATGGCTGGTGATGTAGTCGACCGCGATGTCGCGCAGCACCTGGTTGCCGCCCGGCACCGCCGTGGTGGCCAGCCCGCCGGGCACCCGCAGCACCGCGTCCGGGCGGTCGAAGCGCACGTCGGCGCCGAAGAACGCGGTGTAGCTGCCCACCGGCGCGAGCGGCGCGTGCGGCAGGTGCACCGAGCGCAGGCCGTACGGGCCGCCGTGCAGCAGCACGATGATCCGGTGGAACAGGCCCAGCCCGAGGTCGACGACCTGCGGTGGCAGCGGCTCGGCCTCGGTGCCGCGGTAGAGCAGGCCCACCACGCCGGGCCGGCCGGCCGGGTCCGGGATCTGCGAGACGGTCAGCGCCGGGCTGTGCACGAACAGGAAGCGGTTCGCGGTCTCCAGCGCGGCGCCGAACGTCGGGGAATTCTCGATGGCCAGGGCGAGCGGGCCGAGCACGGTGGCGTTCTGCTGCCCGGCCAGCCGCAGGCCCAGGTCGGGACAGCCGAGCTCGGCCGCGGCCGTCTCGAGGATGCGCCCGGCGGCCGGCGACGGGATCACCGCGTCGTCGGAGTCCAGGGCGGGGGCGGGCACGTGGAACCGGGCCAGCAGCGCCGCGGCGTCGCCGCCCAGCCCGTCCACCAGCTGCGGCAGCCCGCGCAGAGACGCCGCCCGCACCATCGACTCCATGCCGAACCCTAACCGTGGTGTCGCGCAGAGGTAAATGAGTGTCGCGTGAAGACAAGTCGGCCCGGTCCGCGGTGACCGAGACTGGCGCCATGGCCGAACACTTCGACGTGCTCATCATCGGCGCCGGGCTGTCCGGGATCGGCGCGGCGTGGCGGCTGCACCAGCAGCGGCCGGGCACCAGCTACGCCATCCTCGAGGCCCGCGACGCCATCGGCGGGACCTGGGACCTGTTCCGCTACCCCGGGGTGCGCTCGGACTCCGACATGTTCACCCTCAGCTACCCGTTCCGCCCCTGGCAGGGTGACCGCTCGCTGGCCTCGGGCGAGAGCATCCGCGACTACATCCAGGACACGGCGGACGAGGGTGGCATCACGCCGCACATCCGCTTCTCCGCCCGGGTCGTCGCCGCCGACTGGAGCGCCGGCCGGTGGACCGTCCGGCTGGCCGGGGGCGAGACCCTGACCTGCCGTTTCCTGTACGCGTGCGCCGGCTACTACGACTACGCCCGCGGCCACCAGCCGGACTTCCCCGGGCTGGACGACTTCACCGGCCGGTTCGTGCACCCGCAGTCGTGGCCGGCCGACCTGGACCACGCCGGCCAGCGAGTGGTGGTGATCGGCAGCGGGGCGACCGCGGTGACGCTGGTGCCCGCGATGGCCGAGACGGCCGCCCACGTCACCATGCTCCAGCGCTCGCCGTCCTACCTGACCGTGCTGCCCGGGCGGGACGTGGTCGCCGACCTGCTGCGCCGGCGGCTGCCCGCCCGCGTCGCCCACAAGGTGGCCCGGGCCAAGAACATCGTCCTCTCGCAGGCCTTCTACCAGCTCGCCCGGCGCCGCCCGGAACGCGTCAAGGCCATCCTGCGCCGCTTCGCCGTCCGGCACCTGGCCGACCCGGCCTACGTCGACGAGCACTTCACCCCGGCCTACCAGCCCTGGGACCAGCGGCTGTGCGTGATCCCGGACGGCGACCTGTTCGCGGCGATCAAGAACGGCACCGCCTCGATGGTCACCGACCACATCGAGCGGTTCGTGCCGGAAGGCATCCGGCTGCGCTCGGGCCGCACCCTCGAGGCGGACATCGTGGTGTCGGCCACCGGGCTGTCGCTGCTGCCGATCGGCGGTGTCACCCTCACCGTCGACGGCCGTGAGGTCGAGCCGGGCAAGAGCGTCGCGTACCGCGGCGTGATGCTCAGCGGGGTGCCGAACTTCGCCTACTGCATCGGCTACACCAACGCCTCGTGGACGCTGCGGGCCGACCTGTCGCACCGCTACGTCTGCCGGCTGCTGGCCTTCCTGGACAGGTCCGGATACGTCAGCGCCACCCCGAAGGAAGGGCCCGGCAACCGGCGGCCGCTGCTCGACCTGACGTCCGGCTACGTGCAACGGGCGCTGGACCGCTTCCCGCAGCAGGGCGACAAGGACCCGTGGACCGTCCGGCAGAACTACCTGCTCGACGTGCTCACCACCCCGCGGGCCGACGTACGCCGGGACATGACCTTCACCCGATCCACCGCCCCCGTGCTGGAGGAGATCCGATGACGCGGCTGAGCCCGTACCGTTTCCCGGGCCGGACGGCCGTGCTGACCGGAGCCGCGAGCGGCATCGGTGAGCAGCTGGCCCACGGCCTCGCCGCCCGCGGCAGCGACCTGGTCCTGGTCGACCGCGACGCGGTACGGCTCGACGCTGTCGCCGAGCGGATCCGGGCCACGCACCCCGCCCGCGCGGTCGAGACGCTGGTCGCCGACCTCGGTGACCGGGCGGCCGTGCTGAGCACCGCGGCCGGCATCCGCGAGCGGCACCCGGCGATCGGCGTGCTGATCAACAACGCCGGGATGGCGCTGGGCGGACGCTTCGACCAGCTCGACGTCGCGCAGTTCGAGCAGGTGATGGCGGTCAACTTCACCGCGCCCATGCTGCTCATCCACCACCTGCTGCCGGCCCTGACCGCCGAGCCGGGCAGCCACCTGGTCAACGTCTCCAGCCTGTACGGGCTCATCGCACCGCCGGGACAGTCGGCCTACAGTGCCAGCAAGTTCGCCCTGCGCGGGCTCAGCGAGGTGCTGCGCGGCGAACTGCTGGAGTCGGGTGTGGGCGTGACGACGGTGCATCCGGGTGGCATCCGTACCCGGATCGCCGAGAGCGCGCTGATCGGCGCGGGAGTGCCGGCCGCCGAGGTCGAGCCGCAACAGCGGGTCTTCGCCGCCCTGCTGACGTATCCGCCGGAGAAGGCGGCCCGGGAGATCCTCGACGCCGTCGAGCGGCGCCGCGCCCGGGTGCTGATCGCCGCGAGCGCGAAGCTCCCCGACGTGCTCGCCCGGCTGCTGCCGGTGAGCCACATGCGGGTGATCGGGCGGCTGACCGCCACGGCCGGTCGCCGCGCCCGTACGGCGGTGACCCGATGAGCGGTCCGGGAGCGGTCCGGGAGCTGACCGTCCGCGGCGTGCGGATCCGGGTGCGTGAGAGCGGCGACCCGGGCCACCCGCCGGTACTGCTGCTGCACGGCATCGGCCGCAGCCTGGAGGACTGGGATCCGCAGCACGAGCGGCTGGCCGGCGACCACCGGCTGATCAGCGTCGACCTGCCCGGTTTCGGGTTGTCCGAGCCGCTGCCGGGGCGGGTGACCCTGGCCGGGCTGGCCGAGGGGGTGACGGCCACCGTCGACGTTCTCGGCGAGGACCGGCCACTGCACGTGATGGGCAATTCACTGGGCGGCGCGGTGGCGATGAAGATGCTCGCGGTGACGCCTGCGCGGATCGCCACGCTGACTTTGGTGAACAGCGCCGGATTCGGCAAGGAAGTGGCGCTGGCCTTGCGTATTCTCGCCGTTCCGGGCCTCGGTGAACCGTTGTTGCGGCGTATCGATGCTCGCTCCGCGTACCGGATCGAACGCAGCCTGTTCCATGACCGTGCACATGTGACTCAGGAGCGGGTGGAGTTCGCCCTGCGGGTCGCCGCCCGGCCGCACAACGCCCGGGTCTTCCTGCAGACAGCCCGCGAGCTGGGCACCCTGCGCGGCATCCGTGCACCCTGGCGGGAGACGCTGCTGGGCCAGGTCACGGCCCATGCACGGCCGGCGCTGATCGTCTGGGGCGACCGCGACCTGATCCTGCCGGCGGCCCACCTGACCGCCGCCCGGGCGGCCTTTCCCCATGCCCGGACCCATTTGTTCCCGGATACCGGGCACATGCCGCAGATCGAGCGGGCCGACGATTTCGCCGATCTGGCCCGGGTGTTCCTGGCTGCCCATTCCTCCAGCGTCTAGCGCACAGTCAGCAGGCCGTTCCGGAGAGCAATTGGTATTGGCGCTTGCAACTTAAGATACGTTTCCCACGTCTTGTTGCACAGTTGCTCTCCGGAAGGACCGCCTTTTGCGACCGCGCTCCGCCACGATGTTGCTGGTGCTCCTGCTGCCGGCGATCGCCGTCGCCCTGGTGCTCGGCCCCGGCGCCCCGGCGCGGGCCGCCGCGGCTCCGCCGGCGATCGCCAACGGCGAGGACGCCGTGCCGGGCCGGTACGGCTTCGCGGTGAAGCTCACCATGACCGGGATCCCCGAGGCGGGCGGCGGGCGGCGCGACAGCTCCTGCACGGGCGCGCTGGTCGCACCCCGCTGGGTGATCACCGCCGGGCACTGTTTCAAGAACATCAAAGGCACCCACGTCTCGCGCCTGGTCGCCCGGCTGACCACCGCCACCGCCGGGCGCACCGACCTGTCCGGCACCGCGGGACACGAGGTCAAGGTGATCGCGGTGCGCCAGTCCCCGGCCACCGACGTGGCGCTGGCCCGGCTGGCCGAGCCGATCACCGACATCGCCCCGGTCAGGCTCAACCGCAAGGCGCCGAAGGTCGGCACGATCGTGCGCCTGGCCGGCTACGGCCGCACGGTCGACGACGACCCGTCGAGCCTGGCCACCCACCTGCAGACCGGCCAGTTCAAGGTCGCCTCGCTCAGCCGCGCGTACGTCGGCATGCGCGGTCACGCCCCCCGCGCCACCACCAGCCCCTGCTCGCAGGACTCGGGCGGCCCCTACTTCACCCAGCAAGGTGGCCGGGCGGTGCTGATCTCGGTGGTCAGCCACGGGCCGTCGTGCCCGCACGCGAAGGTCGACCTGAGCGGGCGCATCGACACCATCGCCGGCTGGATCACCGGCATCATCGGCCGCCCCGCACCGGCCCCCAAGGCGCCCGAGGCGTCGTCCAAGGCGCCGGCGAAGAAGCCCGCGGCCACGAGGCCGAGCGCTCCGCCGGCCGACGACAGTTCGCTGGCAGCCGCGGTCCACGGCCCGGCCGCCGACCCCGTGGTCCGCACCGCGCTGGCCACCTTCGTGGTCGTCGGCTTCGGCGCGGTGCCGGCCCTGGTCCTGGGCAACCGCCGGCGCCGGCGCGACCACCAGCGCAGCGGCGTGCGCCGGCACCGCCGGTGACCCGCCTCCGCTCGCCCACCGCCGGGCGGGATGAAAGAATGCACTGATGGACGCGGTCTCGTCCCGCTCCGCCGGGATCCCCTCGGAGCTTGCTGCCCTCATGGGCGACGACACCGACGAGCTCTACGACAACGCCCCCTGCGGCAATCTCGCCACCCTGCCCGACGGCACGATCGTGCGGGTCAACGCCACGCTGCTGGGCTGGCTCGGGCACACCCGCGAGGAACTGGTCGGGCGACGGCGCTTCGTCGAGCTGCTCACGGTCGGCGGTCAGGTCTTCCACGAGACCCACCTGGCGCCGCTGCTGCGGTTGCGCGGCGAGATCAACGGCATCGCCCTGGAGCTGCGGGCCGCCGACGGCACCCGGCTGCCGGTGCTGGTCACCGCCACGGTCAAGACCGGCGCCGACGGCACGCCGCTGATGGTGCGCACGACGGTCTTCGACGCCCGGGAGCGCCGCGCGTACGAGCAGGAGCTGCTGCGGGCCCGCCGCGACGCCGAGGGCGACCGGGAACGGCTCCGCGGCCTGGTGTCCGGCCTGCAGCGCAGCCTGCTGCCGGTGAGCCTGCCCGCTCCGGCGGGCATGCGCACGGCCGGGCACTACCGGATGGCCTCACCCGACGAGGTGGGCGGCGACTTCTACGACCTGTTCCCGCTCAGCGAGGGCCGCTGGGGGTTCTTCCTGGGTGACGTCTGCGGCAAGGGCGTCGAGGCGGCGGCCGTGACCGCCGCGGCCCGCTACACGCTGCGCGCCGCCGCCGTCTACGACCCCACGCCGGAAGCGGTGCTGCGCAACCTGAACTCGGTGCTGTACCAGGAGTACCGCAACCAGGCCCACCGGCACTGCACGGTCGTCTTCGGCCTGCTGACCCCGGACGGGACCGGCTGGACGGCCACCATCGCCGGCGGCGGGCATCCGCCACCGCTGCTGCTGCGCCCGGACGGCACCGCCCGGCACCAGCACACCACCGGCGGCACCCTGATCGGCATCATCGCCCACCCCCGGCTGGTCAGCCGGACGCTGCGGCTCGACCCGGGCGACACACTGATGCTGTACAGCGACGGGCTCACCGACGCGCGGACCGGCGACCAGCGCTACGGCAGCGAGGCCCTGGAGGCGTTCGCCGGCACGCTGACACCCACCGACGCGCCCGGGGCGGTGACGGCGTTCGCGGAGCTGCTCGACACCTTCGACGACCTCGACGACGACGTCGCCCTGATGGCCATGAGCGTCGACTGGCCCGGCAGCGGTGCGCCGCCGGGGATTGCCCCGGCATGAGGACGGCGGTCCCCCTACAGTGATCCAGATGTCCTCCTGGCCGACGAACCCCGCCCATCACCGCTGGCTGGACCAGCACACCCGGGAGCTGCTGGCCTTCGGGCGCCGGACCGCCGATCCGGCCGGCGGCGCCCGCTGGCTCGACGCCCACGGCCGGCCGGACCCGGCGCAGCAGGTCTCCACCCTGCTCAGCTCGCGGATGACCCACGTGTACGCCGTCGGCACTCTGCTCGGTGTGCCCGGCGCCGCCCCGATCGCCGAGCAGGCCCTGCGCGGGCTCACCGGGCGGCTCTGCGACCAGCAGCACGGCGGCTGGTTCCCCGCGCTCGGCGACCGGACGGTCAAGGCCTGCTACGACCACGCGTTCGTGCTGCTCGCCGGGGCCTCCGCGACCAGCGCCGGGCTGACCGGCGGGCCCGTCCTGCTCGCCGCGGCCGAGGGGGTCTTCGCCGAGCGCTTCTGGGACGACGACGCCGGGCGCTGCGTGGACAGCTGGAACGCCGACTTCACGGTCCTGGACGGCTACCGCGGCATCAACGGCAACATGCACGCGGTCGAGGCGATGCTGACGGTCGCCGGCGTGACCGGCGACGACGCGTGGCTGGACCGGGCGCTGCGGGTCTGCCGGTTCGTGGCCGACACCGCGCGGGCCCACGACTGGCGCATCCCGGAGCACTACGACGAGCACTGGCGGCCGCTGCCGGACTTCCACCGCGAGCAGCCGGACCACCCGTTCAAGCCGTACGGGGCCACGGTCGGTCACGGCCTGGAGTGGTCGCGGCTGTTCCTGCACGCCGAGGCCGCCCGCCCGGCGGAGTCCTGGCTGGCCGAGGCGTCGCAATCCCTGTTCGACCGCGCGGTCAGTGACGGCTGGTCGGTCGACGGGCGGCCGGGCTTCGTCTACACCACCGACTGGGACGGCACGCCGGTGGTCCGCGACCGGATGCACTGGGTGACCACCGAGGCGATCAGTGCCGCCGCGGCCCTGCACCGCCGGTTCGGCGGCGAGCAGTACGCGACCTGGTACCGCACCTGGTGGGACTATGCGGCGGCGTACCAGCTCGACCACGACCACGGCTCGTGGTTCCACCAGCTCGACGCGCAGAACGAGCCGACCGAGACGGTGTGGCCGGGCAAGCCGGACCTGTACCACAGCCTGCAGGCGACGCTGACTGCCCGGCTGCCGCTGACGCCGATGCTGGCGCCGGCCGTGGCCGAGACGCTGACCGGCCCGGCGTAGCCGGGCTCACCGGCGGCTGCGCCGCAGGGCGACAGCCAGCCCGAGGTCGAGGAGGATGACCGCGACCAGGGCCGGCGCGATGGCGGCCGGCCCGAGCCGGTCGTGGGTCAGCCCGATCAGCGGTGAGATCAGGACCGGTCCGAAGCTGGCCCCGGCGATCACCAGCGCGGTGGACGCGCCGGCCGCGGGGATGACCTGGACGAGCCAGGACAGGGCGGTGGGGAACACCGGGGCCAGGAAGAGGCCGGTCAGGATGAAGCTGTAGCCGGCCGCCGGTGGCCACCAGGCCAGGGCCATGCTCGCGGTGGCGAGGAGCAGGGTCAGGGGCACCAGCCGGGCCGGCGGCAGACGCAGACTGAGCGGGGCGGCGAGCAGGCGGCCGGCGGTGAAGGCGACCCAGAACGTCGCGGTGGCCCCGGCGGCGGTGTCGGCGCTGGTGCCGACGACCTCGATCAGGTACGTGGCGGCCCAGCTGGCCACGCCGGTCTCGGCGCCGACGTAGAGCAGGAAGAGCACCAGGAACGCGGCCACGATCAGGGTCCGCCCGCCGGCTGTCGCCCGGTCCCGGGGCGGGCCGGCCGGCTGCAGGGCCGGGGCGCCGGCCAGCAGCGGCATCGTCGCCACGGCGATGACCAGGTACGTGAGCCCGATGGTGAGCCGGTTCCCGTCGGTCGCCGCCACCAGCAGCGGACCGGTGACGGCACCTACCCCGAAGGCGGCACTGAGCAGGTTGAGGACCACGGCGCCACGCTCGCCGTACGCGGATGCGAAGTAGACGTTGAGGTCGAGGTCGAGCCCGCCGAAGCCGAGCCCGAGCAGAAACGCTCCGCCCAGCAGGACCGGCCAGGCCGGCGCGGCCATCAGCACGAGGGCGCCGGCCGCGACCACGGCCAGCTCGACGAGGAACCGGACGCGGAAGGTGCTGCGCCGGTCCGCCACGCCCGCCGTCAGCACGCCGAGGACGGATCCGGCGAAGTGGGCGCTGACCAGCAGACTGGCCGCGGTCGCCGAGCCGCCGAACGTCGCGCGCAGGACGGGTATGAGCGGGCCGTACACCGCGACGAGCAACCCGATCAGGAAGAACGCCGCACCGCCACCGACGGCGACCCGCAGCGACGGCGGACGGGGGCGCACCGGCGCCGGGGACGGTGCGAAGATCTCGGCCACGGGCTCAGTATCCCGGATGGCCTGGACCGCCCGTTGCGACATGGACGGCCGGGCCGGGCTCCGCGGCCTGCTCAGACGCCGGCGAGCTTGCGGCTCGACGAGCGCAGGTAGACGGCCCAGGTGACCAGCACACAGAGCGCGTAGAAGGCGATGAACGCGATGTAGGCCGCGTCCGCCGTCTTGTAGGTCAGGAACGACTGCCGGAACGCCAGGTTCACCAGCACCCCGCCGAAGGCGCCGATCGCGCCGGCGATGCCGATGACCGCGCCGGAGAGCCGGCGGGCCTCGTGCTCGTCGCCCGGGTTCTTCAGCGCGAAGATGCGCGGGATCATCTTGTACGTCGAGCCGTTGCCGATGCCGCTGAAGATGAACAGGGCGATGAAGCCGACCAGGTAGAGCGGCAGCGAACGCAGTTGCGAGGCCAGCAGCACGATGCTCGCGCCGGCCGCCATCGCGATGAAGTTGGCGAACGTGACCCGGGCGCCGCCGAGCCGGTCGGCCAGCGCCCCGCCGACCGGGCGGATCAGCGAGCCCAGCAGCGGGCCCAGGAAGGTCAGGTAGGCGGCCTTGACCGGGGTGTCGAAGTCCTGCGCGAACTGCACCTGCAGCACCTGGCCGAAGGCGAAGCCGAAACCGATGAACGAGCCGAAGGTGCCGATGTAGAGCAGCGCCATGATCCAGGTGTGACCCTCGCGGGCGGCGTCGCGCATGCCCCGCTTCTCATTGCGGGCCTGGGTCAGGTTGTCCATCTTCAGCGCCGAGCCGAGCACGGCCACCACGATCAGCGGGATGTAGATGCCGGCGACGACCCCCGGGTGCCCGGCGCCGAAGACGGCCAGCACGAACAGGCCGACCAGCTGCACGGCCGCGACGCCGAGGTTGCCACCGCCGGCATTGATGCCCAGCGCCCAGCCCTTGAGCCGGTCCGGGTAGAACGCGTTGATGTTGGCCATCGACGACGCGAAGTTGCCGCCGCCGACGCCGGCCACCGCGGCCAGCAGGATCAGCGTCGTGTAGGAGACGCCGGGTTCGATCAGGAACGCGGCCAGCACCGCCGGGATCAGCAGCAGGGACGCGCTGATGATGGTCCAGTTACGGCCGCCGAAACGGGCCACCGCGAACGTGTACGGGATCCGCAGCGCCCCGCCGACCAGCGCGGGCACGGCGGTGAGCAGGAACTTGCCGGCCGGGTCGATGCCGTACGCGGGGCCGAGGAACAGCACCAGCACCGACCACAGCGTCCACACCGAGAAGCCGATGTGCTCGGAGAAGATCGAGACGATCAGGTTGCGCCGGGCGATCGGGGCGCCGGTGGTGTCCCAGAACGTCCGGTCCTCGGGACGCCAGTCGTCGATCCAGTGCCCGCGGACGGTTCTCGCCGCGGGACGTTCGAGGGTTGCGGTCATGACGGGACCTCCGAGGCGGTGAGCGACGAGATGACGAGGTGACCGTCGGCGTCGACGGTGACGGGGTAGACGGTGAGATCACTGATGCCGGACAGCGAGCAGCCGGTGGTGATGTCGAAAGCCATGAGGTGCAGCGGGCAGACCAGCACCTTGTTGTCGATCTGGCCGTCGGCCAGCGGCCCGCCGCGGTGCGGGCAGACGGCGGACAGCGCGCGTACCGAGCCGTCGCGCAGCCGGAAGACCGCGACCATCTCGCCGTCGACCTCGTAGGTGCGTCCCTCGCCCGGCGGGATGTCGGTGACGGGCCCCAGGATCCTCATCGGACCGGCACCTGCGGCAGCACGACCAGCGGCAGCGACGTGCGGAACTGCCCGGGGGTGGCCGGTTCGGCCCGTTCCTTCCACGGATCGCGGTAGGCGGCGACCGAGGCGGCCATCGCGGCGTCCAGGTCGGCGGCGATGCCCTCGGCGTCGTCGACCACCACCGCGCGGATGTGCTCGATGCCCAGCCTCGGCACCCACGCGTACGTGCGCTCCAGCCAGTTGGCGCTCTCCCGGTAGTACTGCAGGAAGCGCCCGGTCAGCGTGATGACCTCCTCGGGCGACTCCACCGTGGCCAGCAGGTCGCCCTTGCGGACGTGGGCGCCGGCCGCGCCGCCGACGTAGATCTCCCAGCGGCCGCCGTCGATGGCCACCACGCCGAGGTCCTTCACGTACGCCTCGGCGCAGTTGCGCGGGCACCCGGTGACCGCGAGTTTCATCTTGCCGGGCCCCTCGATGCCCTGGTAGCGCTCCTCGAGAGCGATGCCCAGCGCGGTGGAGTCACCGACGCCGAAGCGGCAGAAGTCCGAGCCCACACAGGTCTTCACCGTGCGGAAGCTCTTGCCGTAGGCGTAGCCGGAGGGCATGTCCAGGTCGGCCCAGATCTTGGGCAGCGTCTCCTTGGGGATCCCCAGCAGGTCGATGCGCTGCCCGCCGGTCAGCTTGACCATGGGTACGGCGTGCTTCTCGGCCACCTCGGCGATCCGCCGCAGCTGGGCCGGCGTGGTGACGCCGCCCTTCATCTGCGGCACCACCGAGAACGTGCCGTCGCGCTGGATGTTGGCGTGCACCCGGTCGTTGATGAAACGGGCGTCGCGCTCGTCGACGTAGTCCTCGCCCCACATCATCTTCAGCAGCGAGGCCAGGCCCATCTTGCTCTTGGCGTCCTCCTCGCCGCCGGGGACCAGCTTGGCGAAGACCGACGAGACCGAGCGCAGGTCGTGGGTGCGGATCGCGGTCATCAGCTCGGCCTTGGGCATCGGCACGCCGGGCACGTACCAGCTCGCCTTGGGGTCCTCCTCGACGGCGCCGCCGGCGGCCCACTCGACGATCTGCGCGACCAGGCTCTTGCAGGTGCCGCAGCCCTTGCCGGCCCGGGTCTTGTCCATCACGCCGCTGACCGTCTTGCAGCCGCCGTGCACCGTCTCGGCGATCGTGCCCTTGGTGACCCCGTTGCAGTTGCAGACCTGGGCGTCGTCGGCCAGCTCGGCCGCGCTGACCTCGGCCGGCGGGCCACCCAGGTCGAACATCAGCTCGACCCGGTCCTCGGGCAGCGCCAGCCCGCGGTCGAAGGCCTGCATCAGGAACGCGACCTTCTTGACGTCACCGACCAGCGTCGCGCCGACCAGCCGGCCGTCGCGGATGATCACGCTCTTGTAGATGCCCTTGCGGGGCTCGCTGAAGACCAGCGTCTCGTCGTCCTCGCGGTCGGACTCCTTCAGGCCCATCGAGGCGACGTCGACCCCGGCCACCTTGAGCTTGGTGGCGATCCGCGAGCCGTGGTACGCCGCCTGCGGGTCCCGCCCGGTGAGGTGGTCCGCCAGCACCTTGGCCTGGTCCCACAGCGGGGCGACCAGCCCATACGTCTCGCCCCGGTGCTGGGCGCACTCCCCCACCACGTAGATGTCCGGCTCGTCCTGGGCGCGCATCTGGTCGTCGACCACGATGCCGCGCTCGACCACCAGCCCGCTGGCCGCAGCCACCTCGGTGTTGGCCCGGATGCCGGCGGCCACCACGACCACGTCGCACTCGATGACCCGGCCGTCGGCCAGCGTGACCCCGGTGACCGCGTGCTTGCCGAGGATCTCGGTGGTCATCGCGTCGCAGACCACCTCGATGCCCAGCTTCTCCACGCTGCGCTGCAGGATCGCGCCGGCCTGGGCGTCGAGCTGGGTGTTCATCAAGTGCCCGGCGGCGTGCAGCAGGGTCACGTGCGAGAGGTGGTTCTGCAGGCCGCGGGCCGCCTCGAGGCCGAGCAGGCCGCCACCGATGACCACGGCCCGCTCGTGCTCGCGGGCGTACCGGATCATGCTGCGGGTGTCGTCGAGCGTGCGGAACGCGAAGACGCCCTGGTGGTAGCCGCGGCCGGGACGGTGGATGCCGGGGATCGGCGGGACGAACGCCCGGCTGCCGGTGGCGATGATCAGCTTGTCGTACGGGGTGGCGGTGCCGTCCTCGGCGTACACCTGCTTGGCGAACCGGTCGATGCGGCTGATCCGGCGGCCGGTGTGCAGGGTGATGCCGTTGTCGGCGTACCAGCTCAGGTCGTTGAGGAAGATGCCGGACTCGTCCTCGACGCCGGCCAGGACGTTGGACAGCATGATCCGGTTGTAGTTGCCGTACGGCTCGTCGCCGAACATGGTGATGTCGAAGTCGCCGCCGCGGCTGAGGATCTCCTCCACCGTCCGCGCGCCGGCCATGCCGTTGCCGATGACGACCAGTCGCGGCGCCATCAGACCTCCACCAGCCCGAGGTCGACGACCACGGTGCCGGTCACGGCGGCCGGTGCGGCCAGCCACAGCTCGACGGCCGTCCCGGAGTCCAGGTCCTCGACGACCCGCAGCGGGATGTGCACGTCAGCCTTGGCGCCGGCCGGGAAGTACCGCATCGGCCGGCCGTCGCGCATCAGCACGAAGCAGATGAGCTCGTCGGCCGAGTTGCCGCCGCGGAAGTAGACGGCCTGCGCGGTCACGCCGGCGGGTACGACGTAGCCCGGCACGCCGATCGGGGCCGGCTGGTCCAGGCCCTTGCCCTCGAAGGGGAAGACGCCCTGCAGGAAGCGGGGAGTGGAATTCACCTGGGTGTTCCTTTCGTGATGGCGACCGCGCACGCCTTGAAAGCGGGCATCTTGGAGTGCCGGTCGAGGGCCGGGTCGGTGAGCAGGTTGACGGCCTGGTCGCCGCCCCAGTGGAACGGCGCGAAGACGGTGTCCGGCCGGATGCCGGGGTTGAGCCGGGCCCGGAACACCGCCCGGCCGCGGCGGCTGGACAGCTCGACCATGTCGCTGTCGGCGATGCCGAGCCGGCGGGCCAGGTCGGGGTGCAGCTCGACGCGGGGCTCGGGCAGCGAGACGGTCAGGGCGGAGACCCGGCGGGTCTGGTTGCCGCTCTGGTACTGCTGCATGTTGCGGCCGGTGGTGAGCACGTACGGGTAGTCCCGGTCGGGCATCTCGTGCGGGTCGCGGTGCTCGACGCGGACGAACTTGGCGCGCCCGTCCGCGGTCGGGAACTCCTCGGCGAACAGTCGCGGCGTACCCGGGTGGTCCTCGGCCGGGCACGGCCAGAAGACGCCCTGCTCGGCCTCGATCCGCTCGTAGGTGATGCCGGCGTAGTCGGCGATCCCGCCGGCGCTGGCCCGGCGCAGCTCGTCGAAGACGGTCCGCGGGTCGTCGCTGAAGAACTGCCCGCGGCCCAGCCGGTCGGCCAGCCCGCTGAGGAACTGCAGGTCGGTGCGCACGTCCGGCGGCGGCGGGAGCGCCCTCCGGCGGCGGATGACCCGGCCCTCGAGGTTGGTCATCGTGCCCTCCTCCTCGGCGAACTGCGCCGTGGGCAGCACCACGTCGGCCAGCGCCGCGGTCTCGGAGAGGAAGATGTCGGAGACGACGAGCAGATCCAGGGCGCGCAGCCGCTCGATGACGTGCCCGGCGTGCGGGGCGGAGACGGCCATGTTGCTGGCCAGCACGAGCAGCGCGCGGACGCCGCCGTCGGTGCCGAGCCGGTCGAGCATCTCGTACGCGGACCGGCCCGGCTGCGGAAGCTCGTCCGGGTCGACACCCCAGACACCGGCGACGTGCGCCCGGGCCGCCGGGTCGTCCAGCCGCCGGTAGCCGGGCAACTGGTCGGCCTTCTGCCCGTGCTCGCGGCCGCCCTGCCCGTTGCCCTGACCGGTGATGGTGCCGTAACCGGAGAAGGGCCGCCCGACCAGGCCCAGCGCGAGGGCCAGGTTGAGATACGCCTGCGCGGTGTCGGTGCCGTTGCTGTGCTGCTCGGCCCCGCGGGCGGTGAGGATCATCGACGGTCGCTCGGTGGCGAGCAGCCGGACGGTCTCCCGCAGGTCGGCCTCGCTGACGCCGGTCATCCGCTCGACCCGTTCCGGCCAGTAGGCGGCGACGGCCGCGCGGACCTGCTCGAAACCGGTGGTCCGGTCCCGGATGTAGGCCTCGTCGACCTGGCCCTCCCGGACCGCGATGTGCAACAGGCCGTTGGCCAGCGCCAGGTCCGTGCCGGGCAGCGGCTGCAGATGCCGGTACGCGCCCGCGGCGGTCGCCGTACGCCGCGGGTCGACGACGATGTGCCGGGCCCCCTCGGCCCGCCCGGCGTCGAGGTACTGCATCGACGGCGGCATCGTGTCGGCCGGGTTGGCCCCGACCAGCAGCACCGTACGGGCCTGGGCCACGTCCTCGAGCGGGAACGGCAGCCCCCGGTCGACCCCGAGCGCCCGGTTCGCGGCGGTGGCGGCGGACGACATGCAGAAACGCCCGTTGTAGTCGATCGAGGCGGACCGCAACGCCACCCGCACGAACTTGCCCAGCGTGTACGCCTTCTCGTTGGTCAGCCCACCGCCACCGAAGGCGCCGACGCTGTCGAGGCCGTACTCCTGCTGGCAGCGCTCGATGCCGGCGACGATGCGCTCGTACGCCTCATCCCAGGTCGCCTCCCGCAGCGGGCTGCCCCGATCGGTCGGGTCTTTGCGCACCAGCGGCGTGAGCAGCCGATCCTTGTGGTCCAGCAGCTCGGCCGCGGTCCAGCCCTTGGCGCACAGGCCACCCCGGTTCACCGGGAACTCGGTGGGCTCCAGCCGCACCCGGGGAATCTCAGGCGTCAGCGCGATGCCGCACTGCAACGCGCAGTACGGGCAATGCGTCTCGGTCACCGTCACACCGAAGATGCTCGCGGGTGACCGTTTCCTCACCGGACCGCAACGATTGCCGCGGCGTACAAAAAACCCTACAAGGCGCTCGGCGCCATTGTGAGATCGCGATAGCGGGCCAGCACCAGGTCCTCCACCGCCGGGTCGGCGCACAACGGCGGTGTCACCAGGTCCGCGCCGGCCCGGTGCAGCGACCGGTAGAACAATCCCTCGGCCAGCAGATAGGCCGCGACAGCGATCCGCCGGGCGCCCTGCTCCCGGAGCCGGGCCACCACCTCCGGCACCCGCAGCTCGGCGCCGGACGCATAGGCCACGTGCGCTCCCAGCTGCGCGGCCACGCCGGCGATGTCGGCCCGCCAGGCCGGGTCGCTGGACCCCGCGGCGGCCAGCACGACTGCGTCCGCTCCCGCCCCCGCGATCCCCCGTTCCAGGCTGCGCACCAGCAGCGGATCCGGACCGAGCGGGGCCGTGGCCACAGCGTCGTTGGCCGCGACCGCCTCGGCGATGTCCACCCGGACGTGGTAGCCGGCCGAGAGCAGCAACGGCACCACCACCGCCCGCAGGCCCTGGATCGCCTCGCCGACCCGGGGCTGCTGCACGTCCACATAGGCCAGCCGGACGTCGAGGTCGGGGCGCCGGCTTGCGATGCGGTCCACCAGGTCCCGGATCTGCGCCTGGCCGGCGGCTGAGCGCGTACCGTGCGCGACCGCGAGCAGGACCGGCGGTCGGTCCTGCGCCGACGCGGTCATCCGGCCTGCTCGTCGACGCGCAGCCGGTAGCCGCGTTTGATGATCGTCTCGATGTGCCCGGCCGGGCCCAGGGCCGTCCGGAGCCGGGCGATCGCGACGTCGACGGCGTGTCCGTCGGTGCCCCGGGGCAGGGCGGCGGCCAGGCGGTCCTTCGAGACCACGGCGCCGGGGCGGCCGGCCAGGGCGGTGAGGATGGCCATCGCGGCCGGGGGGAGGGCCTGCAGCCGGCCGTCGATGAGGACGGCGTGGCCGCGGATCTCCAGGACCGTTCCGGCGACGCCGAGCCGGACGGCCCGGCGCGGCAGTTCGTCGGTGACGACCTTGACCAGGGCGCCCAGCCGGGACCGGTGCGGGGTGACCACCGGCACGTCCTGCTCGACCAGGGCGGCGGCGGTGACCGGCCCGACGCAGGCGGCCATCGTGGCGCCCCGGAAGCGGTCGAGCACCTCGTCCGCGCTGTCGCCGGCGATCTCCAGCAGGGCCTGCACGGCGGGGGCGCTGGTGAAGGTCACGGCGTCGACCTGGCCGGCGGCGAGCTGGGTGACGAGACGCCGTACCGGGGCCACGTCCGGCGGCAGCGTCCACCGGTAGACCGGGATCTCCACCACCGCGGCCCCGGCGGCCCGCAGGGCGCCGGTGAACTCGGCCTGCGGGCCGCCGTGCAGCTGCACGGCGATGCGCCGGCCGGCGATGCCCTGCTCCAGCAGCCGCTCGAGGATCTCCTCGGACGACTCCGACACGGCCGACCAGTCCTCTGTGAGGTCGGCGGCCCGGATCGCGCCGCACGGCTTGGCGCCGCGGGCGATGAGCCGGGCCCGGCTCAGGGCGGCCCGCAGCGTGTCGCCCATCCCCCAGCCCTCGGCCGCCTCCAGCCAGCCGCGGAAACCGATCCCGGTGGTGGCTACGACGATGTCGGGGGCCAGGCCCACGCAGGCCTCGGTGGCGGCGTGCAATGCCTGGTCGTCGCCGAGCGGCACGATCGTGATCGCCGGCGCCACCAGCACCTTGGCGCCACGCCGCTCGAACAGGGCGGACAGTTCCTCGCGGCGCCGCTCAGCGGTCACGGCGATGGTGAAGCCGGCCAGCGGGGCGGCGGGGGTTACGGGCCCGCCGACGCCCGCGGGCGTCACCGGCCCGGTCGAGTCGGCCATGGCAGCAGGCTCTCCACCAGCCATTACCTGCGGAGGTAGGACGTGTTACGACGGTGAAAACCATGACTCACTTCGCCGATCTTGACGCCGTGACAGCGGATCCGGAGCCGGTGATCCTCGTCTCAGCCGTTCGGGGTCGGATGTTTCAGCAGGATTGCTGACCACCCGGCCAGGGGGCGCGTCGCCGGTGGCCCGCGGGGCGTTCGACGGGAGTAGTCGCCCGAACCTCGTGGATGTGAGTGCTTTGAGACGTACCTTCACCCTGCTGGCCGTGGCCGGTCTCGGTGGCGCGGCCCTGCTGGTCCTGCCGGACGCGTCGGCCTCGGCCGTGCCGGACACCACACCGGCTTTGGTCGCCACCGGCGCCGACGCGATGCGCCTGGTCTGGCGGGGCTCCGAGCCGCGCCGGCTCAACGAGCAGGTCTCGACGAGCGGGCGGTGGGGCGAGGCGGCCACGTTCACCGGCGCCCGGCCGCTGGACGACACCAGCGGTGTGGGGCTCGGCGCGGACCCCGCTTCCGGCCAGGTGCTGGCCGCGACGGTCGCCGACGAGCAGGTCTGGGTGCGTACCGGAACGGCAGGTGCCTGGTCCGGCCTCGGCGGCGGCGCCACCGGCGCGCCGGCCGTCGCCGCTCTCGGCGGCGGCGCCTTCGCCGTCGTGGTCCGCGACGACGAGGGTACGGTGCGCGTCCGTCACCTGCGCGGCGGCAAGTGGAGCGGCTGGACGTCGCTGGGCGGCCGGTTCAGCACCTCGCCGGCGGCGGTGGGCCGGTCGGGGAGCCTGGTGATCGCCGCGGCGGGCCGGGACCGCAAGATCCGCACGACCGTGCTCACCGGCGACCGGTCCGCGGGCTGGCGCACCACCGGCATCGTCTCCACCGCCACCCCCGGCCTGGCCGTCGAGCCCGGCACCGGCAAGCTGCACCTGATCACCCGCAACCGGGACCTGTCCCCCTCGGCCCGGGTCTCGGTCAACGGCGCCCGCACCTGGGGCCGGGCGACCCGCCTCGACGCGCGGCTGGGCTCGGGCATCGCCGCCACCTCCGGCGCGTCCGGCGCGGTGGACATCGCCGCCCTGGGCCTCGACGGGCGTGCGGTGCAGAGCAGCCTGCGTTCCGGCCGGTGGAGCGACTTCCGCCTGATCGCCGCGAGCAGCACCACCGTGCTGCCGGAGACCGCGCTCACCGCGGTGACCGGCGACCCGGCCGGCCGGCAGACGCTGCGCTTCGCCGCCGGCGTGCCGCTGCCGAGGCCGGGCGAGATCCTCGCGGCGGGCAGCACCCCGGTCACCCCGAACGGCCTGCTGGTCAAGGTCGTGGCGGTCGACGGCCGGACGGTCGAGGCCGGGCCGGCGAAGCTCACCGAGGCCATCGCCGAGGCCACGATCGACGAGACGTTCGCCCTCGGGACCGGCGACATCAGCGCCCGCTCGGCCGGCGGCCCGGTGGTCCAGCCGATCAGACGTACGGTGTCCTGCAGCAACGCCGCGAAGGCGGAGATCACCGGGTCGATCAGCATCACGCCGAGCTTCGACTTCGCCGCGTCGTGGAGCCCGCGCGGGGTCTCCGCCGTGTCCTTCACCGGGACGCTGACCGAGGACGCGCAGTTGAAAGCCTCGATCAGCGGCAGCGCGGCCTGCTCGCTCAAGGAGACGCCGCTGCTGGCCAAGCCGATCCGGTTCCAGCCGATCACCTTCTCGGCCGGCCCGGTGCCGGTCGTGATCACCCCGGAACTGCAGCTCTATCTGGACGCCACCGGCTCGGTCCAGGCCGCGCTGGAGACCTCGGCCGGGCAGACCGCGGCGGTCAAGGCCGGCCTGGCCTACCGCGACGGCACGGTCAGCCCGGTCGCCGACTTCAGCACCAAGTTCACGTACCAGCCGCCGACGGTCAACAGGAACGCGACCGCGCAGGCCGGGGTGTCCCCGACGTTCAGCTTCCTGATCTACGGCGTGGCCGGGCCCCAGCTGAGCACCCGCGCGTACGTGCGGCTGGACGCCACGCCACAGTGGACGCTCAAGGCGGGCCTCACCGCGGGGGCCCGGCTGGTCGTCCCCCAGCTGGGCGTGGCCCACGGCAAGGACGACATCATCCGGTACGAGAAGACGCTCGCCACCGCCGGCAGCCCCACCACCGGGTCCCGGACATCCATCTCCGCCAGCCGGGCCACCGCGAAGGTCGGCGACCAGGTCACCATCACCGGCAAGGTGCTCACCGGCGACGGCAGCCCCGTACGCGACGGCTTCCTCTACGTCGCGTGGCACTCCCCGAGCCGTACCGGCAAGGGCAAGGTGACCGACCTGCGGACGGGCGCGGACGGCTCGTTCAGCCTGACCGTGACCGTGGACGAGAAGGGCCCACACTCGTTCTCGGCGACGTACCCCGGCTCGGCGGACGCCGACAACGGCTCCGAGGCCTCGGTGACGGTGACGGTCGGCTGACCCGTTCGGGGCGGCCCGGCGCGCACCGGGCCGCCCCGGCGCCTGGCAGGATGCGACGGCATGGATGTGGTGCTGATCCTGCGCTACCGCAAGGCGGTCACGTACGGGTTCCACGTGCTGCTCGGCGCCCTCGAGGAGCACCGGACCGAGACCTCGTACGAGGTGCGTTTCGCCGAGTCGGCCGAGGCCACCGCGGCCGAGATCCGGGCAGCGGCCGGCTCGCGGGTGCTGGTGCTCTGGTCGTTCTACTCCCCCGACGCGGCCGCGCTGGCCGAGGAGCTGGCGGAGATCCGGGCGCTGGCCGACGGCCCGCACGTCACCCACGTGGCGGGCGGGGTGCACGCCACCGCGGAGCCGGTGCAGACGCTCGACGCCGGCTGGGACGTGGCCGCGGTCGGCGAGGGCGAGGCCACGCTGCTGCGGCTGGTCGACGCCGCCGGCGACCCGGCGGGCGTGCCGGGCCTGGTCTACCGCGACGCCGCCGGCACCGTGGTGAAGACCGGCCGGGCGGCGCGCACCGGCTCCCTGGACGAGTTCCGCGGCTTCTCGCTGCGCTGGAACCGCTTCAACGCCCTGGAGATCACCCGCGGCTGCGTCTACGCCTGCCGGTTCTGCCAGACCCCGTTCATGTTCTCCGCGAAGTTCCGGCACCGCAGCGTGGCCAACGTCCGCTGGCACGTCGACCGGATGCGCGAACGCGGCCTGCGCGACGTCCGCTTCATCACCCCGACGGCGCTGTCGTACGGCACCCAGACCGACGAGCCGGACCTGGCGGCGGTGGAGGAACTGCTGGCGTCGTGCCGCGAGGGCATCGGGCCGCGGGGGCGGGTGTTCTTCGGCTCCTTCCCCAGCGAGATCCGCCCGGAACACGTGAGCCGCGAGGCGCTGCGCCTGGTCCGGCGCTACTGCGACAACACCAACATCATCGTCGGCGCCCAGTCCGGCTCCGACCGGGTGCTGGCGGCGGCGAAACGCGGCCACGGCGTCGAGGAGGTGCGCCGCGCGGTCCGGCTCGGACTCGAGGAAGGCTTCAGGATCAACGTGGACATGATCTTCGGCATGCCGGGCGAGGACCGCGCCGACGTGGAGGCGTCGCTGGACCTGGCCCGCGAGCTGGCCGATCTGGGTGCCCGCATCCACGCCCACACGTTCATGCCGCTGCCGGGCACGCCGTGGCGTGACGCGCCGGCCGGGGACGTCGACCCTGAGACGATCCGGGAGGTGGACCGGCTGTCGCAGCGGGGGGCGCTGTACGGGCACTGGCAGCGGCAGCGGGACCACGCGAGCCGGCTCGCGGCGGCGGCCGAGGCCTACCCCCGACCGGGCCGCAGCCGCACGATCCTGCCGGTGCTGCCGGACAAGCCCTGATCAGACCTCCGGCTCGCGGCCGCGGAGGGCAGGCGGTCCCGGCCAGCGCGCGGCCGGGGCAGGCCGTCCGGGATCAGGTCGCGGGCAGCAGGCGGCCGACCGCGTCCGAGGCCTTCAAAGCCGAGCCGGTCAGGATGACCACCGTCGCCTCGCCCGGCCGCAGGCTCCCGCGGCGCACGAACTCGCGGATCGCCGGGACCACGATGGAGCTGGTCGGCTCCGCGTACAGGCCGCGGCGGGCCAGCTCGAACGTCGCCGGGCCGATCGCCGCCTCCGGCACGGCCGCCAGATCACCCTCCGACTCGCGGATCGCCGCCAGCACCTCGCGATCGCGGACCGGGACCGCGATCGCCGTACCCTCGGCGACCGTCGGGCTCCACGGCCCGGGCGTCACCGACGGAGCCCCGGCCGCGAAAGCGGCGACCAGCGGGCTGCAATGCGCCGGCTGCGCTACCAGCAGCCGGGGACGGCGCCGGATCGCGCCGGACCGCAGCAGCTCGCCGAAGCCGAGGTGGAAACCCAGGACCAGACTGCCGGCGCCGGCCGGCAGGACAACCGCATCTGGCGCGCGGAAGCCCAGATCCTCCCAGATCTCGTACGCGAGGAGCTTCGTCCCCTGCAGGAAGAAGGGGTGCCAGTTGTGGCTGGCGTAGAACGTCGACGCCGAACGGCGCACAGCCTCGTCAGCGGTGGCCTGCCGGCTGCCGGGCACCAGCTCCACGGACGCCCCGTGCACCCGGCTCTGCTGGATCTTCGCCGGTGAGGTCGACTCGGGCGCGAGGATGGTGGCCCGGATGCCGGCCGCCGCCGCGTACGCGGCCACCGAGGAACCGCCGTTGCCGCTGCTGTCCTCCAACATCTCCGTGACACCCTGCGTAGCCAGGGCCGACATCATCACGGTGGTGCCGCGGTCCTTGAAACTGGCGGTCGGGTTGAACCACTCCGGCTTGACCGACAACGGCACCCCGTCGACGTCGAACGGCAGCAGCGGCGTGAGCCCCTCACCGAGGGTGATCCGCCGTCCGAGCGGCTGCGGCAGCGCGGCCGCGTAACGCCACTGCGACCGTACCGTGGTGTCCACGTCGTCCCGGGTGATGCCGGGCAGCGCCTCGACCAGCAGCGGCGATCCGTCGTCGCCGCGCCAGCGCGGCTCGTCCAGCGGGTAGCGGCGCCCGGCCCGGTCCACAAGCATGGACCGATCTTGCCAGAGCCGGCGATTTTTTCCGCCGAAGGACTTGGCACTCCCCTCGGTTCAGTGCTAAAAAATTACTTGTCGCTGCTGCTCATCGCGGTGATGGACCACCTCGATGCGCGGCACGACCTCGGCAGATTTGATCTGAGCCGAGCGCCACGAGCCCGCCGGGCAGGCCGGCGGGCCACGTCGAGGAGGTGGATCCCGTGGTGCTGACTTTCGATCCTTTCCGCGAGTTCGACCGGCTGGCCGGGCAGATGTTCGGCGGAGCCGCGGGCAGCACGGCAACCATGGCGATGCCGATGGACCTGTACCGCTCAGGTGACCACTTCGTCCTGCACTGCGACCTGGCCGGCATCGACCCCGGCTCGGTCCAGGTGGACGTGGACAACCGGGTCCTGACGATCCGCGCCGAGAGAAGCGCGCGCACCGACGCCGACGTGCAATGGGTCCGCCGCGAACGCGCAACCGGCACCTTCGAACGCCGGCTCACCCTCGGCGACGGTCTCGACCTCGACAAGATCGCCGCAACCTGGCAGGACGGCGTCCTGACTCTGACCATCCCGGTGGCCGAAGCCGCCAAGCCCCGCCGCATCGAGATCACCACGGGCACGCCGGCCGCGACCAGCGAGGCCGCGCCGCAGCAGGCGATCACGAGTTCCTGACCGCACTCCTCCCGAACGCCCGGCGGGCGGTTACGCCCGCCGGGCACCAAGCTGGGGTCGGCATCGGAACCGAGCTGGCGGGCGATGCATGCGGCAGCGGGGTTCGGGCTTGGAAGCGGTGAGCGGGCGATGCGCCCGCCGGACATCGAGCCGCGTATGGAGCCGGGCGAGCCGATGCGCCCACCCGGCCCGGGAACCGGCCCGGCAGGAGCAGGCGGCCGACGCGCCCTCAGCGGCGCCGGAACCGAGCCGGCGGGCGATGCATCCGGCAACGGGAGTTCGAGCATGGGAGGGCAAGCGGGCGATGCATCCGCAGGCGGGACTCACGCTGAGGCGAAGCCGGCGAGCGGTGCGCTCGTAGCGGCTCTGGAACCGCCCCTCACGAGACCCACGTCAGCGGGCGATACGCCCACAGGTCAAAGGCCGACCGCGGAAAGGCTAGACGGGCGATGCGCCCACAAGACCAGACCTGCACCGCAGCCACGGTGTCGGGCGATGCGCCCACACCACGCACGTGATCACCGGCCGGCGGGCGATGCGCCCGCCGGCCGAACCCGACCGCGGTAAGAACGCGACCCCACTCTCGAACGACGTCCGGCGGGCGACGACCACGGTATGTCTGGGCGGTTCGGTTCCGAAGCGTCCGGTGGCAGGGCTAGGGTCCAACTGATGAGCCCGGTCGAGCTCCGCCCCGCGAGTCACCCCGGCGCGCCCGCTTGGGGTGCCGGTGGGGACCGCTCAGGAGTTGCCGTGGCGAGCCGATAGGCCCGGGCGTGCAGGTACGTCCCGCTGTTGCCGCCGCGTTCGAGTCGTTGATCGCGGACATCTATGTGCGTCATGACGGGCTGGCCGGGCGGGCCCGGGAGCTGGTCCGGCAGGCCACCGCCGACGGGGATCAGCGGCATGCCGATCTGGGGCGGCTGGTGCTGGCCGAGCTCGACAACCGGGGCGGGCGGGTCGCTGACGGGGTTCGGCAGGCGCGGGAGCTGCTCACCACCAGCGAGGACCGGGTCGTTCTCGCCCACGCCCATGCGGTTGTCGCCGGCGGGCTGTGGCGGGCGGGTGACAATGCCGAGGCCGTTCGGCATGCGTACCCGGCCAACCGGATGCTCGCCGACGGTGACCCGCTCACCCTCCGGGTCGATCACGCGATCATTCTGGCTCTGCAGGTCAACGATCAGCGGATCGGCGGGATCTCGCACGGGGAGTTCGAGGCCGCGCAGCAGCTCGCCGATGCCTGTGGCCGGCCCGCGCTGATGCTGGCCAACCTCAACAACTGGGCCTGGTGTTCGTACACCCATGGTGATCTCGACAGTGCTTCGGCGCTGGTCGGGCGGATGCGGGCGCACAGCGAGCAGGCCGGGGAGCCGTTGAACGCCTCCTGTGCCGACACCGTCGCCCGGATCCTGCTGGAGACCGGGCGGCCGCAGGAGGCCACTCTCGTGATCGAGGAGGCCATCGCCGGTGCCGCGCCGACCGACTCGGATGCGATTCCGGCCGCGTTGATCACGCTGGCCGACATTCAGCGGCGGGACGGCAATGTCGGCACCGCCATGCAGACCCTGGCCCGGTGCCGGGAGATCGCCGAGCGGGACCGGTTGCCCGACGTCGACGCGCTGGCGTTGCGGATGCTGGCCGGTTGCCATGCCGAGCTCGGGGACTTCCAGGCCGCGTACCAGGAGATGGTCGACTTCCATGAGGCCTGGACCGTGCGCCGCAGCGAGCAGAGCGAGGTCATGGCCCGGGTCGCGCACGCGCAGTTCGCCGTCGACGAGGCGCACCGCAACACCGAGCTGTTCCGGGAGATGGCCGAGCGGGACGCGCTCACCGGGTTGTGGAACCGGCGCCGCTCGGACGCGCAGCTTTCCGCCGTGCTCGCCGCCGGGCATCCGGCCGGGGTGGCCCTGCTCGACCTCGACCACTTCAAACTGATCAACGACACCTGGACGCATGCCGTCGGGGACGTCGTGCTGTGCCGGGTCGCCGACATCCTGCGGTCGCTGGGCGGACACGCCGGCCGGCACGGCGGGGAGGAGTTCATCCTCGTCCTGGAGGCCGGGCCGGTGGACGCGGCGGCGACCTGCGAGGCGGCCCGGGCGGCCGTCGCCGCGTACGACTGGGAGGCCGTCGCCCCCGGGCTGCGGGTGACCACCAGCATCGGGCTGACCTCGCTTCGCCCGGACGACGACGTCCACTCGGTCGTCCGGCGGGCCGACGAGCACCTGTACGCCGCCAAGCGGGCGGGCCGGGACCGGCTGGTCAGCGGCCCCTGACGTCGTCGTCGCGGGCCGGGCGCCGTCCGCGCAGCAGCTTGCCGCCGAGGTTGACCAGGTCGTCGCCGACCAGCAGGAGCTCGCCGACGTAGGCGGAGGCGCGGTCCATCACCAGCAGCGCCCGGTCCAGGTCCTCCTGGTCGTCACGCAACGACCACAACCGTTCGGCCTGCTCCCAGGCGTGGGCGCGGGTCACCGACACCAGCACCCGCTGGCTCCAGTCGTCCAGGTTGCCGACCAGGCGGTCGATCTTGAGCTGGAACGGTGTCGAGTAGCGCCGGCGCAGCCCGGGGATCTCCTCGAAGAAGATCTTGTTGACCAGCAGGTAGTCCGGGTGGATCTCGTCCGGGTCCGGCGGGCCCAGCTGCTCCCAGGTGCTGACCAGGGCGAGCGCCAGGTCGTGGTTGATGTGCGCGTTGACCCCGAGCATGGCGGCGGCCAGCGGGGTCACGCGGTCGTCCTGGGCCCGGCGGAAGAGCACCTCCCACGCGTCCGGGGTGGCGGCGTCGTCGTCGCCCCACAGCCGCAGCGCCGAGAAGTAGCGCTTGGCGAACTCGACGTCGAGCAGCTCCAGGAAGTCCTTGCTGTGCACGTCGGCGGTGCGCAGCGCCTGGGCCACCCGGTCGGTGATGGTGAAGTAGAGCGAGTTGAACGCGGCGACCCTGTTCTCCGTGGGCGGGGGCAGACGGTCGAAGATCTGCTGCGCGGTGGTCAGGTGTGTGAGCACCGTGCCGATGTCGGGGCACTCGGCGCCGCAGAGGTCCGCGACCTCGATGTGCGCGGGGGCCCAGCCGCGCCCCCGCGGCACGGCGGGCGTGAGCTGCAGGCGCTCGTCGCGCAGCACGCCGGCGCTGCGCTGGGCGTCGTCACGGTCGAAGGTGACTGTCATCGATTCCTCCACGCCGTACACCATGGAGAACACGGTCGCGGCTGACCAGGGTCCCGGCGGCTACCCGACAGTAAATGCCGGATTGACCAGCTCTGCGAAGCGTACGGCGTCGATGTTGCCGCCGGACAGGATGACCCCGGTCCGGCGCGGCAGCGGCCGGACCCGCCCGGCGAGCAGCGCGGCGAGGCCGGTGGCCCCGCTGGGCTCCAGCACGATGCGCAGCCGCTCGAAGGCGAACCGCATGGCGTCACGGATCTCGTCGTCGCTGACCAGCACGACCTCGTCGAGCAGCCGGCGGTTGATCGAGAAGGTCAGCTCGCCGGGGATGTCCGCGGCCTGGCCGTCGGCGATGGTGCGCGGCACCGGCACGGCGACCCGCTCCCCCGCCGCCAGCGACCGCCGGGTGTCGTCGCCGGCCTCCGGCTCCACGCCGATCGTCCGGATCGCCGGATACAGCCCCTTGGCCGCCGTGGCACTGCCGGCCATCAGCCCGCCGCCGCCCACCGGCGTCAGCAGGGCGTCCAGCTCGCCGGCCTGGTCGAGCAGCTCCAGCGCGGCGGTGCCCTGCCCGGCGATCACGTGCGGGTGCTCGTACGGCGGGATCAGCGCCAGCCCCCGCTCGGCCGCCAGCGCCGCACCGAGAGCGACCCGGTCGCCGGTGTAGCGGTCGTAGGTGACGATCTCGGCGCCGTACCCCGCGGTGGCCTCCTGCTTGGACGCCGGGGTGTCCGCGGGCATCAGGATGACCGCGGTGGTGCCGAACTCCCGGGCGGCCAGCGCGACCGCCTGGGCGTGGTTGCCCGACGAGTACGCGGTGATGCCGCGGGCCCGCTGCTCAGGATCGAGCCGGGAGACCGCGTGGTAGGCGCCGCGGAACTTGAAGGCGCCGATCCGCTGGAAATTCTCGGCCTTGAGGTGCACCTCGGTGCCGGCCAGCCGGTCCAGGGTGCGGGAGCGCAGCACGGGCGTGCGATGCGCGACACCCTGAATCCGAGCTGCGGCCTCGTAGACATCGCCGAGCGTGACACTCATGCGGCGGCACCGCGCAGGATGGCGTCCACCAGGTGCTCGGCGAAGTCGTCCTCGGGGACCTGCGGGTTCCAGTGCATCATGTTCTGCATCGCGGTCGGGCCGGAGAGCATCAGCAGGGTCAGCTCCACGTCCAGGTCGGCGCGCAGCTCGCCGGTCGCGATGCCCCGGCGCAGCACGCCGCGCATCACGTCGCGCCGCGGCTCGATGACGCCCTGGTAGATCCGCCGCATCTCGGGGCTCTTGGCGATCTCCGGCAGCAGGCACATGGTGACCTTGCCGTAGTGCTCCATCCGCTTGTTGCGCATGGCCGCGATCAGCATGATGAGGTCGTCGCGAACCGACTCGCCCACCGGCTCCGGCAGCGGGCCCTTCATGGTGGCCACCGCGTCGACGAGCAGCGCCTCCTTGTTGGGCCAGCGCCGGTAGATCGTCGCCTTGCCCACGCCGGCCTTGGCCGCCACCGCCTCGATGGACACGGCGTCGGCGCTCTGGCCCGAGCTGAGCAGGTCGAAGACCGCCTGGATGATGGCCTGGTCGGCCTGCGCGTTGCGCGGCCGGCCAGGAGCCTTGCGGTCCTGGCCGGCCGATTCGTGCATGCTGACCGTCGTCATGAGCTCCATTGTTACCGAGCCTTCATGTCGTGGCCACCTGCCCGTGTCATGACGCGTCGACCAGCGCGATGCCCTGCTCCTCGGCCAGCCCCTCGGCTGTCGTCGGGGCGGGGACGCCGGCCGGCGGCTTGCCCGGCAGCCAGACGGCTGCCACCAGGGCGCCCAGCAGCGCGAAGATCGTGCTGCCGATGGAGGCGTAGTGCATCGCCGTGATGAAGGCGTCGTTGGCCGAGCTGATCAGTGCGGCCCCGCCCGGACCGGCCTGGGCCGCCACCCCGTACGCGCCGGAGATGGACTCCTGGGCGACCTCGCGGGCGGCGTCCGGCAGGCCGGCCGTGGCCGTCGTGACGTCGTCGCGGTACGAGGAGGAGACGACCGCACCCAGCGCGGCCACGCCCAGGGCGCCACCGATCTGCCGGATGGTGTTGCTGACCGCCGAGCCGACGCCGGCCTTCTCGCGGGGCAGCACCGACATGATCGCCTCGGTGGCCGGCGGCATCACGTTGGCCATGCCCACGCCCATCAGGAAGAACAGTGCCCCGACGACCCAGATCGGCGTGGTCTCGCCGACGACGAGCCAGCCGCCCAGGCCGGCCGCGACCAGCAGCAGGCCCACGGTGCTGACCAGCTTCGGGCCGAACCGCTTGACCATCGCGGCGCTGCGCGGCGCGAAGACCATCTGGGCCGCGGCGAACGGCACGAACAGCGCGCCGGAGGCCAGCGGGCCGTAGCCGCGGACCAGCTGCAGGTAGAAGGCGCTGAAGAACATCGCGCCCATGGCCGCGAAGAAGACCAGGCCGATGGCGCCGACCGAGGCGGAGAACTGCGGGATGGCGAAGAGCTTGACGTCCAGCGAGGGGAAGGCGATGCGGCGCTCGTACAGGATGAAGCCGGTCAGGACCGCGACCGCGGCGACCAGCGTGCCCCAGGACTCGAGCTGGCCGAAGCCCTTCTCGCCGCCCTCGATGACGCCGTAGGTGAGCAGGGTGAGCCCGACGATGCTGAGCAGCACGCCGACGATGTCGATGCGGCCCGGCCGCGGGTCGCGCGACTCGGGGACCAGCACGCTGACCAGCACCACACCGGCGATGACGACCGGCACGTTGATCAGGAAGACCGAGCCCCACCAGAAGTGCTCGAGCAGCAGGCCGCCGACGATCGGGCCGATCGCGACGCCCAGGCCGACGGCGCCGGCCCAGACGCCGATCGCCCGGCCGCGCTCACGCGGGTCGAAGACGTTGGAGATGATCGACAGGGTCGACGGCATGATCGCGGCGGCGCCGAGACCCATCAGCGCGCGGGCCCAGATCAGCTGGTCGGCGGTCTGCGCGTAGGCGGAGACCAGGGAGGCGATGCCGAACAGGGCCAGGCCGACGGTCAGGGTGATCCGGCGGCCGAGCCGGTCGGCCAGGATGCCGGCGGTGAAGAGCAGGCCGGCGAAGACCAGGGTGTACGAGTTGATGGCCCACTCGAGCTGGCTCTGGCTGGCGCCCAGGCCCTCGTCCGGGTCGGCGATGGTCCGCATGGCGACGTTCAGGACGGTGTTGTCCAGCACGACCACCAGCAGGCTGATGACGAGTACGGCGAGAATGGCCCAGCGCCGGGGATGCCCGGTGTTCTCTGCGGCGGGAACGTCCATGTGGTGCCACTCCTGAACTGTGGAGGCTGATTCGATACGAAACAGTTCCGTATCTCTGGACGACCGTAGACCTGTCCCGCGCGATACGGAACAGCCTCGTATCGTAATGTGGCCGTCGTCACCTTGATCGGGTCGCTAGAGTCGGTGGGTGTCCGTCCTGGTCAGTGACGACGGTGCCGGTGGCGCCGACCCGGGCGGCAGCGGCCTGTCCGGGCTGGATCTGCGGGTCGCCGCCCTCGACGGCGTCCTGGCCGTGCACAGCCCGCCCGGCGGGCCGACCGAGATCAAGGCGGAGATCCCGTGCGACTGATCCTGGCCGAGGACTCGACCCTGCTGCGCGAGGGCCTGGTCCGCCTGCTCGCCGAAGAGGGCCACGACGTGCTCGCGGCCGTCGGCGACGGCGACGCGCTGCTGCGGGAGGTCGAGCGGCACCGGCCCGACGTGATCGTGGTGGACGTCCGGATGCCGCCGATCGACCCCGAGGTGGTGCGCCAGCTGCTGGCCCGGACCTCGCACGTGGACCCGCTGGCCCGGCTCACCGAGCGGGAACGGGCGGTCCTGGAGCAGATGGCGCAGGGCCACACCAACGCCGCCGTGGCCGCGAAACTGCACGTGTCGCAGAGCGCGGTCGAGAAGCACGTGAACGCGATCTTCGACAAGCTGGACCTGAACCGGGCGGCCGGATACAGCCGCCGGGTCCTGGCCGTCCTGCGTTACCTGAGCTCCTGACGGGACCGCCGCACCCGCACCGCGACGAACCACAGCAGGGCCAGAGCACAGACCCCGATCACCCCGTTCTGGTACGCGCCCACCCAGGCCTGGATCGCCGGCCAGTTCTCCCCCAGCCCGTACCCGGCCAGGATGAAGACCGTGTTCCAGATGAGGCTGCCCAGCGTGGTGCAGAGCAGGAAGGTGCCCAGCGGCATGCGTTCCAGCCCGGCCGGGACGGAGATCAGGCTCCGGAAGATCGGGATCATCCGGCCCAGGAACACCGCCTTGACCCCGTGCCGGGCGAACCAGGCCTCGGTGCGGTCCACATCGGCCAGCTTGATCAGCGGCAGCCGGGCCGCGACGGCGCGGATCCGGTCCCGGCCGAGCACCGCCCCCACGGCGGAGAGGGCGAGCGCGCCCACCACCGAGCCGAGCGTGGTCCAGGCGATCGCGCCCAGCAGGCTGAGGTCGCCGCGGGCGGCCGCGAAGCCGGCCAGCGGCAGGATCACCTCGCTGGGGATCGGCGGGAAGAGGTTCTCGAGGGCGACGGCGAGACCGGCGCCGGGGCCGCCGAACCGCTCGACCAGTGACGCCGTCTCAGCTGCGAAATCCCAGGTGGAAGTCATGACGTCGACGCTAGGAAGCGGGCCCGGCGGGCACCATGAGCCGTACCGCAGAGCTGCCTGCGGCCCGCCGCAGCCGGACCCTGCGGAAAACCACAGGCACGGTTTGTTGCGTCGCGGTAAAAGTCTCGGTCGCCCATTGACCGGCGCCACCACCGCTGCCGATCCTGTGACGACGGAGACACGGCCCGCTCCTAGGCACGGCACGCTCGTTCGGCGAAGGGACGCGGGGCATGGCGATTGTCATCATCGGAGCGGGGATCGTCGGGTGCGCCCTGGCCGACGAGCTCACTCTGCGCGGCCGCACCGACGTGACCGTGCTGGAGCAGGGCCCGCTGTTCCGCACGGGCGGATCCAGCTCGCACGCGCCCGGCCTGGTGTTCCAGACCAACCCGTCGCGGACGATGGCCGGGCTGGCCCGCTACACCGTGGAGAAGCTGACCGACCTGGGTTGCTTCGACCCGGTGGGCAGCCTGGAGGTGGCGACCACCCCGGAGCGGCTGCGCGAGCTGCACCGGCGGCACGGCTACGCGACCGCCTGGGGCATCGCCGCGGAGGTGCTCACGCCGGACGCCTGCCGGGAGCTCCACCCGCTGCTCGGCGAGGTGCTGGGCGGGCTGCACGTGCCGGGCGACGGGCTGGCCCGGGCGGTCGACGCCGGCGAGGCCCAGGCCCGCCGGGCCGTCGCCCGCGGCGCCCGGTTCCTGCCGCACCAGCGGGTCGTGGCCGTCGAGCGCAGCGGCGGCCGGGTCACCGGGGTACGCACAGACGACGCCACCTACCCGGCCGACATCGTGGTCAGCTGTGCCGGCTTCTGGGGTCCCGCGGTCGGCGCCCTCGCCGGAGTGCCGGTACCGCTGCTGCCCATGGCCCACCAGTACGTCCGGACCACGACGCTGCCCGGCCCGCTGCCCACCCCGATCCTGCGGCACCAGGACCGCGACCTGTACTTCCGCTCGCACGGCGACCGGCTCGGCATCGGCTCCTACCTGCACCGGCCGATGCCGGTCGAGCTCACCGAGCTGGCCGAGGGCGCGCAACCGTCCATGCTGGCCTACACCCCCGATGACTTCGCCGAGTCGTGGACCGCCGCCACCGAGCTGCTGCCCACGCTGGCCGGCAGCGCGGTCGAGGAGGGCTTCAACGGCGTCTTCTCGTTCACCGCGGACGGCTTCCCGCTGCTCGGCGAGTCCCGTGAGGTGCGCGGCTTCTGGACGGCCGAGGCGGTCTGGGTGACGCACTCCGCGGGGGTGGCCCGGGCGGTGGCCGAGTGGCTGGTCGACGGGCGGCCGGGCGTCGACCTGCACGAATGCGACCTGAACCGCTTCGACGTGTCCCAGCTGTCCCCGGCGTACGTGCGGGAGCGCTCGGTGCGCAGCTTCGTCGAGGTGTACGACATCATCCATCCGCTGGACCCGCCCTCGGTCCGGGACCTGCGGGTGAGCCCGTTCCACCTTCGGCAGCGGGAGCTCGGCGCGGTGTTCGGCGAGGCCGCCGGCTGGGAGCGGCCGCTCTGGTACGAGGCCAACGCCGATCTGCCCAGGACCGCCGTACCGCGTGACGAATGGTCGGCCCGGCACTGGTCACCGATCGCGGCGGCCGAGGCCCGGGCCACCCGCGAGCGCGTCGCCCTGTACGACATGACCCCGCTGACCCGCCTCGAAGTGACCGGCCCGCTCTCCTTCCTGCAGGGGCTGAGCAGCAACGACCTCGACCGCCCGGTCGGCACGGTGGTCTACACGCTGCTGCTCGATGAGGCCGGCGGCATCCGCAGCGACGTGACCGTGGCCCGCCTCGCCGAGGACCGGTTCCAGGTCGGCGTCAACGGGCCACTGGACCTGGACTGGCTGCTGCGGCGGGCCCCGGCCGGGGTGGTGATCCGGGACATCACCGGCGCCACCTGCTGCGTCGGCGTGTGGGGGCCGCTCGCCCGGGAGCTGATCGCCCCGCTGGCCGACATCGACGTCTCGCACACCGCGTTCGGCTACTTCAAGGCCCGGCGCGCCCATCTGGGCCCGGTGCCGGTCACCATGCTGCGGCTCTCCTATGTGGGCGAGCTGGGCTGGGAGGTCTACACCACCGCCGAGCTGGGGCTGCGGTTGTGGGACACGCTGTGGGAGGCCGGATCCACGCTCGGGGTGGTCGCGGGCGGGCGGGCGGCGTTCACCAGCCTGCGGCTGGAGAAGGGCTACCGGGCCTGGGGCACCGACATGACCGCCGAGGACGACCCGTACGAGGCGGGGCTGGGCTTCGCCGTGCGGCTGGACCGCGGTGACTTCGTCGGGCGGTCCGCCCTGCTGCGGCGGCGTGAGCCCGGGCGCCTGCTCACCTGCCTGGTACTGGAGGACGAGGGCTGCGTGCCGATGGGCCGGGAACCGGTGTACGCCGACGGCAAGCCGGCCGGGTTCGTGACCAGCGCGGCGTACGGGCACACCGTGGGTGCCCCGATCGCGTACGCCTGGCTGCCCGCCGAGGTCGCCGTGCCCGGCACGGCCGTGCGGGTGGGCTATTTCGACCGGCTGCTGCGTGCCCGCGTGGCCGCCGAGCCGCTGTTCGACCCGAAGCATGAACGGATTCGGCGATAGGAGCCGGCGTGGCCGCATTTGACGTCATCGTTGTCGGGCTCGGTGGAATGGGCAGCGCGGCCGTCCACCAGCTCGCCGCGCGCGGAGTCCGGGTGCTGGGCCTGGAGAAGTTCGGGCCGGCGCACGACCGGGGAGCCAGCCACGGCGGCTCACGCATCACCCGGCAGTCCTATTTCGAGAGTCCCGACTACGTGCCGCTGCTGCTGCGCGCCTACGAGCTGTACGACGCCCTGGCCCGCGACTCCGGCACCGACGTCATCACGCTCACCGGCGGGGTGATGGTCGGGCAGCCGGAGAGCCTCACCGTGTCGGGCAGCCGGCTCAGCGCCGAGCGCTGGGGCCTCGACCACGAGATGCTGGACGCGAAGGCGCTGCGGCGGCGCTTCCCCACGCTGAGCCCACGCCCGGACGAGGTGGCCCTCTACGAGGCCAAGGCCGGCTTCGTACGCCCCGAGGCGACCGTGTCGGCGCAGCTCACGCTGGCCGCGCGGGCCGGTGCCGAGCTGCACTTCGACGAGCCGATGACCAGCTGGGGCCCGGCGGCGGGCAGCGGCGTACGGGTCGAGACCGGCGCCGGCTCGTACACGGCCGGGCAACTGGTCATCACGCCCGGACCGTGGGCGCCGCAGCTGCTGGCCGACCTCGGCGTGCCGTTCACCATCGAACGCCAGGTGCAGTACTGGTTCCAGCCGGTCGGCGGGGTGGCCCCGTTCACGCCCGAGCGGCACCCCATCTACATCTGGGAGGACCCCGCCGGCAGCCAGATCTACGGCTTCCCGGCCATCGACGGGCCGGACGGCGGCGCCAAGGTGGCGTTCTTCCGGCGCGGCGTCGTCACCACCCCCGAGACCATCGACCGCGAGGTGCACCCCGACGAGATCCGGGCGATGGCCGACCGGACCCGGCGCAACCTGCCCGACCTGCCCGGCACGTTCCTGCGCGCCAAGACCTGCCTGTACAGCAACACCCCGGACGAGCACTTCGTGATCGCCCGACACCCGGCGCACGAGGCGGTCACCGTCGCGTGCGGGTTCTCCGGGCACGGCTTCAAGTTCGTGCCGGTGGTCGGCGAGATCCTGGCCGACCTGGCCACCACGGGCGCGACGGGGCACCCGATCGATCTGTTCCACCCACGCCGCCTCACAGGGGTGACCACATGACCATGACCGAGCTGCCCGCCAGCCTGGTGCGGACCCTGCCGGGTACCTACTACACCGATCCCGCGATCTTCGCCGCCGAGGAGGAGCGGATCTTCGAGCAGATGTGGTTCTGCGCGGTGCGCGGCTCGGACGTCGGCACGCCGGGCGCGTTCCGGACGGTCCGGGTGGGCCGGGAGAGCGTGCTGGTGACCCGCAACGGGGCCGGTGAGGCGCGCGCGTTCCTCAACATCTGCCGGCACCGGGGCGCGCAGCTGTGCGCCGACGACAGCGGATCGGTCAAGCGGACGTTCCGGTGCACGTACCACGCGTGGGCGTACGACCTGGACGGCAAGCTGGTGGCCGCGCCCAACCTGGTCAAGATGCCCGACATCGACCGGGTCGAGTACGGCCTCAGCACGGTGCACGCGCGCGAGTGGCTCGGCTACGTCTGGGTGTGCCTGGCCGAGACCCCGCCCTCGTTCGCCGAGACCGTGCAGGCCGCCTGCGAGGAACGCCTGGGCGACCTGGCCGCGGTCGAACGCTACGGCATCGACGACCTCACGGTCGGCCGGCGGATCCGGTACGACGTGCGGGCCAACTGGAAGCTCATCATCGAGAACTTCATGGAGTGCTACCACTGCGCGACGATCCACCCGGAACTGGTGCACGTGCTGCCGGAGTTCGCGGGCGGCTACGCGGCGCAGTACTACGTCGGGCACGGTGCCGAGTTCGGGCCGGGCGTCGAAGGCTTCACCGTCGACGGCGGCGCCGGGGTCACCCCGATCGCCGGGATCGACGCCAGCCAGGACCGGCGCTACTTCGCGGTGACCATCAAGCCGCAGGTGTTCCTCAACCTGGTGCCGGACCACGTGATCCTGCACCGGATGTACCCGCTGGCGGCCGACCGCACGGTGGTCGAGTGCGACTGGCTCTATCTGAGCGAGGTGGTCGACGAGGGCCGGGACCTGTCGCGCTCGGTGGAGCTCTTCGACCGGGTCAACCGGCAGGACTTCGACGCCTGCGAGCGCTGCCAGCCCGGGATGGCGTCGCGCGCGTACGCCGACGGCGGGGTGCTGGTGCCCAGCGAGCACCACATCGCCGGCTTCCACGACTGGCTGCGTACCCGCCTCGCGACCTGAACGCGTCGTTAGGGTGAGCAGATGCTCATCGCTCTGACCGCGGCCGGCGTCACCGTGCTGATCGACGCCACCGCCGGGCGGCTGCCGGCCGTCGCCTACTGGGGGCCTGCCCTGCCCGGGCTGGACGCCGACCAGGCCGAAACGCTCGTCACCGCGGCCGAGGCAGTGATCGGGTCGAACGATCCGGACGTCCGGCCGCGGGTCGCGGTGCTGCCCGGGCACGAGACCGGCTGGACCGGCCGGCCCGGTCTGCGCGGCTCGTTCGCCGGCGCCGGCTGGTCCCCCGCGTTCCTGGTCACCGAGGTCACCGTCGACGGCGACCCGGTGGGCGCCTTCCACGCCGGTGGCGCCGGCCGCGTCGAGGTCCGGGCCCTGGACGACGCCGACCGGTTGGAGCTGCGGCTGACCCTGGAGCTGCTGCCGGCCGGGCTGCTGCGGTGCCGGGCGGCGGTGCGCAACCTCGCCGGCGAGCCGTACGCCCTGGACGACCTGGTGCTGGCCCTGCCGGTGCCGGCCGAGGCCACCGAGCTGCTCGACTTCACCGGCCGGCACAACCAGGAACGGGTGCCGGTGCGCACGCCGTTCCCGTCCGGTACGCACCTGCGGGAGAACCGCAAGGGCCGGACCGGGGCGGACAGCGCGTACCTGCTGCACGCGGGAACGGCCGGGTTCGGCTTCGCCACCGGCCGGATCTGGGCGGTGCACACCGCGTGGAGCGGCAACCACACGCACTACGCCGAGCAGGTGCACTCCGGTGAACGGCTGCTCGGCGGCGGTGAGCTGCTGCTGCCCGGGGAGATCCGGCTGGCCACCGGCGAGAGCTACCAGGGCCCGTGGCTGTACGCCGCGTACGGCGACGGCCTCGACGAGATCGCCCGGCGCTTCCACCGGCACCTGCGGACCCGCGAGCCCAAGGTGTCCGCCCGGCGCCCGGTGACCCTCAACGTCTGGGAGGCGGTCTACTTCGACCACGACGCCGACCGCCTGATCGACCTGGCCGAGCGCGCGGCCGCCGCCGGGGTCGAGCGGTACGTGCTGGACGACGGCTGGTTCGGCTCCCGCCGCGACGACACGTCCGGGCTCGGCGACTGGGTGGTCTCGCCGGAGGTCTGGCCCCGGGGTCTGCACCCGCTGGTGGACCGGGTGCGGGCGCTGGGCATGCAGTTCGGGCTGTGGTTCGAGCCGGAGATGGTCAGCCCGGGCTCGGACGTGGCCCGGGCCCACCCGGAATGGATCATGGCCGCGCGCGCCGCCCGGCCGGTCGAGGCCCGCACCCAGCAGGTGCTCAACCTGGGCATCCCCGAGGCCTACGAGCACGTCAAGACCCAGATCCTGGCCGTGCTGCGGGAGTACGACATCGGCTACGTCAAGTGGGACCACAACCGCGACCTGGTCGAGGCCGGCGACCAGACCCACCGCGGGCGGCCCGGCGTGCACGCGCAGACCCTGGCGTTCTACCGGCTGCTGGACGAGATCCGGGCGGCGCACCCGGGACTGGAGATCGAATCCTGCTCCTCCGGCGGGGCCCGGGTCGACCTGGCGGTGCTGGAGCGTACCGATCGGGTCTGGGTCTCGGACAACATCGACCCGCACGACCGGCAGCGGATGATGCGCTGGACCGCCCAGCTGGTCCCGCCGGAATACCTCGGCTCGCACATCGCCTCGGGCCGCTCGCACGTCACCGGCCGCCGCCACGACCTCGCCTTCCGGGCCGGCACGGCGATCTTCGGCCACCTGGGCATCGAATGGGACCTCGCCCGGGCGACCGAGGCCGAGACCGCGGGGCTGCGCGACTGGGTGGCGTTCTTCCAGCGCGAACGCGACCTGCTGCTGGACGGCGACATCGTCCGGCTGGACGGCTACGACGACCGCATCCTGGTGCACGGGGTCGTCGCCCGCGACCGCTCCCGGGCGCTGTTCGCGATGGCGATCACCGACAGCATCACCCCGGACCCGGGCCCCCGGCTGCGCCTGCGCGGCCTGGACCCCGAGGCCCGCTACCGGATCCGCCCGGTGCTGGTCGGCCCGGAGCCGCAGCTGGTCGCGCCGCGGTGGTGGGGCGCCGACCGCTCCGGCCGCATCCTGACGGGCGCGGCCCTCGAGCTGGCCGGCGTGGCCAGCCCACGGACCCACCCGGACCAGGTGCTGCTCTATGAAGCGAGCAGGGTCTAGCCTCGCCGCAGTGCCTGTGCGAGATCAACCGGGAGAGACGATGACCCAAGCTGACGGCAGCGACGACCAGTGGGACGCGGTCGAGGACGACGGCGTGCTGGACAACTCGGACACCCTCGACGGGGACCCGGCCGGTGACCCGCTGGACGTCGGCTACCAGGCCGCCGACCGGTGGTCCGGCGCCGACCGGTTCGGCACCACCGCGGCCGAGCAGCGGCAGGGGGAGTCTCTGGACCAGCTGCTGGCCGAGGAGGAGCCGGACGTCGACCCGTACGCCGATCCGGACCCGGACGCCGACGAGGACGATATCGCCCGCCGCGGGGAGGAGCAGGACCCGCGGTCGGGCCGGCTGTTCGCCGAGGACGAGGGTCTGGGCCCGGACGAGGAGCGCGACGCGGTCGCCTTCGACGCGGGCATCGACTCCGGCGCGGCGAGCGCCGAGGAGGCCGCGATCCACGTCACGGACGACCCGAACGGGCCCGGCGAGGGCCCGCGGCTCTAGGGAGCCGCTGCTGGTTCGGACGGGCCGGTGATGCCCCGCGTTTCCTCATGTCAGGGGGTGCTGCTGTCGATCGTGTGGGTTCCCGACGTGTTCAGGAGCGCCTGTGACCGACATCGTGACCAGCCGGCGACCGTTCCCGGTGCCCGCGAACGAGGGCGCGCGGCTGGCGGCGCTCGCGGCGTACGACATCGTCGCCGGCGCCCCGGAACCGGATCTGCAGCTGATCGCGCAGCTGGCGGCGGACGTGTGCGGCACTGCGCGGGCGGTCGTCAACATCACGGCAGCGCAGTATCAGCATCAGGTCGCCGCGGTCGGCATGGCGCCGCAGGTGTGTGACCGGGGCGACTCGATGTGCACGATCAGCATCCTGGAGCCCGCCGCGGTGGTGCTCGCCGACGCGAGCACCGACCCGCGGTTCGCCGACAACCCGCACGTCGACGGGACGATGGACAGCATCCGCCTCTACGCGGCCAGCCAGCTCCGCGTCGGGGACGGCCACGTGATCGGCACGTTGTGCGTGTTCGACACCGAGGTGCGGGAGCTGACCGCGGTGCAACGCGCCGGACTGGACCGGTTGGCGCGCATGGTCGTCGACGTGCTGGAGCTGCGCAGGCACTCCGGCCTGCTCACCGAGGCGCTGCGCGACCGGGAACGGGCCCTGGCCGAGTTGGCGGCCACCCATCAGGAACTGCTGCGGTCGAACACCGCGCTGCAGCAGTTCGCCGGGCAGGTCAGCCACGATCTGAAGAACCCGCTGACCGGTGTGCTGGGCTTCATCAGCTCGCTGGCCGAGGTACCCGCCGTCGCCGATGACGAGACGGCGACGTGGATGCTGCAACGGGCGTTGTCGTCGAGTACCCGCATGTGGCGCATGATCGAGGATGTGCTGGCACACGCCGCCGTCAGCGGCGCCCCCGACTTCGTCCCGGTGGCACTGTCCGACATCACCGGGCAGGTGCTCGAGGACCTGCAGGACGCGATCACCGTCGCGGACGCCCGCATCGACGTCGACGAGCTCCCCGCCGTCATCGGCGACGCCACCCAGCTGCGGGTGCTGCTGCAGAACCTGGTCGGCAACGCCGTGAAGTACCGTCACCCGCAACGGCGCAGCACCATCCGGATCAGCTCTGCTCTCACCGGCGGCAGTCAGTCGATCAGCGTGGCCGACAACGGCCGCGGGATCCCTCCCGCCGACCGCGCCAAGGTCACCGAACTGTTCACTCGCGTGCACACCGACGTCGAAGGCACCGGCATCGGACTGGCCACCTGCCAGCGCATCATCGCGGCGCACCACGGCACCCTGTCGTTCCGCGACACCCCCGGCGGTGGCACCACTGTCACGGTCACCCTGCCGGCCGCCCCGGCCGGGGCCGCCGGGTTGCGGCGGCCGAGCCTGGCCGACGCCCGCGACGCGGTCCACCGCTCGCACGGCGACGCCGCGGCCCAGGTCTGGACGACACTGCTGCGCGCCAGCCGGCTCACCGGCCACGAGACCAGCGACGACGCCCTGCAGCAGCTACTACAGGCCATGACCGCCCTCGATCCGGTCAGCAGGCTGTGCGCGCACGCCATCGGTATCCGCCTCGCCGCACACACCAACACGGCCACCACCACCGGGAGCGCCGCATGAACACGACGACGGACCTGTTCACCCGGCTCGGCGAGCCGGCCCGGATGAACCAGCTGGCCCGCTACGACCTCTTCCACCCCGGACTCAAAGCCCGGATGGAGGCCATCGCCGCGCACAGCGCCCACCAGCTGAACGCGCCGATCTCGCTGGTCTCCATGGTTCTCGACAGCGCCCAGTACCTCATCGGCGCCCACGGCGTCACCGGCTGGATCGACGAGGCACTCGGCACCCCGGCCGAATGGGCGCTCTGTACGCACACCGTGCTCGCCGGTCGCCCGTACTGCCTCATCGACGCCACCACCGACGCCGTCCACTCCGACAACCCGCTGCTGGACATGATCGGTATCCGCAGCTACGCCGGTGTACCGCTGATCGACGACAGCGGCCACGTTCTCGGCGCGCACTGCATCATCGACGTCGCACCGCGCACCTTCACCGAGGACGACCTCACCGTCCTGCACCACGGCGCCGGCCAGGTCATGGACGTTCTCTCGGCCTACCGCACCAACTGAGGGCGGCCGGGGTGGCGGCCCGCGGCACCGCCGCCCCGCTCAGGCAGCCTCCGCCAGGGCTGCCCTGGCCTCGGCCAGCACCGACGCCGGTGCCGAGGTCGTCAGCACATGCTCCAGCGCTCTGCGGTACGCGAGACCGAACGCCTCCACGACCGGCACCTCGATGTCCGGCTCCACCCCCGTGCCCTCCCAGTTGGCGCCGGTCACCGGGTTGACCGACCGGGCCGTCGGCACGGCGATCTCCACAGTGGGGGTGATCGGGAAGACACCGGTGGGGTGCGCACCGCCCCGGGTGGTCTGCCCGATCAGCGTCGCGCGCCCGAGCGCCTTCAGGTTGTAGCAGAACTCCTCGCCCGCCGAGAAGGTGACGTCGCTGATCAGCACGAACACGGGCCGGTCCGGGTACCGCTCACCGGGCAGGTGGGCGAGGGTCCAGAACTGCCGGGTACGGCCGGACGCCCCGTCGTAGATGTCGTTGAGGTGCGTCTCGTCGTCGCGGAACAGGTAGCTGAGCCAGAACGTGACGCCGTTCGGCGCGCCGCCGCGGTTCTGGCGCAGGTCGATGATCAGCGCCTCGGTGTGCGCGATCAGCTCCATCGCCGCGGCGATGGCCCGGCCACCCACCGATGCCTCCGCGATCTGCCGCAGGTCGAGGAGGCCGACATTGCCGTCGAGCCGTTCGACGCGGGCGATGCCGTAGTTGGCGTGCCGCAGGCCTTCCCGGTACGCCACGACCATGTCCTCGTGGGTCAGCACGTCGCGCAAGGCCGTCTCCCGGGTGCGGACGCGCAGGTGCTTGTCGGCGCAGACCTCGGCCAGATCGGCTGTGAGCCGCGCGGCCAGCGTCTCCTCGTCCAGGGCGTCGTATTCGCCGAGAGCCCGGCGCCGCCGGATCGCGTCGGCCGCCGCCGCGGCCTTGTCCGGGAAGATGTAGTTGGCGCAGAGCAGGTCCAGTGCTTCGTCGATGATGTGCGGCGACATGCCGGTCAACCTAACCGGATCCGCCCGGCCCCGTTGTCCCGCCGCGGAGCCGGCACCGGGACGGCGATCCCCGGTGCCGGCTCGCGGCGAACGGTGTCTCAGCCGGCCGGGGTGCCGGTGACCTTGAGGGCGCCGAGGCGGCCGATGTTGTCGAACGAGCCGAAGCCGACCCGCCCCGAGCCGAATGTCGTGTCGCGGGCCGTCATCAGCGGGTCCCGTGACCCGTCGAGGTAGACCGCGATCTCGCCGGTCGCCGGCAGGTGCCGGACCACCACGTCGTGCCAGTCACGGTCGACCACCGCCGGGTCGGCGCCGCGGGAGCGGCCGTTCCACTGGTAGTCGATGCGTTCCCGGTCGGCGTTGTCGACCTTGAAGATGCCGTTGTGCGGGTAGATCGTGTTGTCGGTGGACAGGTGGGCGTAGTAGAACTCCGTGTCCGAGCGGTAGCCGAAGACGATGATCACGTCGCGGTTGGTGATCTCGACCGGCTCGTCGAGGCGTACCGTCGCTTTGATCTCGACCGACGACAGGGCCGGGCCCGCCGTCAGGACCGCGTACTCGAACGGGCGCCGCGGGCCCGGGCGTGGCACACCTGCCTCCGCGAGGATGACCTCGTCGCCCGTGAGGCGCCACTTGGCCGGAGTGACCGGCGCCCAGCTCGCCGGGTCCATGGTGTGGCGCACCCGGGTGTGGCCCACCGGTCCCGCCGCGAAGGTGCGGGTGCCGGTGACCTTCCAGACCTTGCCGTTGGCCTTGGCCAGCAGGTAGAGCTCGCCCCGGGCGTCGGTGCCGAACCGCAGGTCGACCCGGTTGGGGTCGCCGGGTGCGCCCGGTGCGGACAGGTCCTGCATGCGCACCGGGGTGCCGGCCGCGTCGAACAGGTTGAGCCGGTGGATGGTGGCGGGGGCACGGCCGCGGCGCATCTCGCTCACCTCGGTGTAGAGGACCCGGCCGTCGACCAGGTCGCCGAAGACGTACTTGCCGCGCAGGGCCGGCACGTCGCGGCCGCGGTAGACGAAGCCGCCGGCCACGGCCACCCCGACATCGGAGGTGCAGTTCCAGTCCGGCGGCGGGTTGTGGTCGTACGCGGCCACCGGGTACGTGTAGCCCGCGTCGTCGGCCGGCAGGGGCAGCAGCCGGTCGCACGGATCGGTGGCGGTCTTGTCGTAGACGAACCGGCCCTCGCGCTCGCTCCAGCCCAGGTTGTCCCCGGCGCGCACCTCGTAGACGGCCTCAACCGCGTGCTCACCGATGTGGCCCAGGTACAGCCGGCCGGTGGCCCGGTCCCAGCTGAACCGGTGCGGGTCGCGCATCCCGTACGCGTAGATCTCGCCCAGCCGCCCGGCCTGCCCGGCGTACGGGTTCGACGCCGGGATGCCGTACTTGCCGTTCGGCGCGTTCGTGCCTCGCGGGTCGATGCGCAGCAGCTTGCCGTGCGGCAGGGCCAGGTTCTGCGGGTCGGTGTTGTTGGCGCCCTGGCCCCCGTCGCCGACGGCGAGGTAGAGCAGCCCGTAGTCGGCGTCGCCGGGCCGGGCGGCCGGGTTGAAGTTGATCTCCTGAATGCCGTGGATCTGGCCGCCGAAGCCGATCCGCAGCACCTCGCGGTGGGTCCCGGAGAAGGTGCCGGCGGCCGGGTCGGTGGCCTTCCACTCGTTGATGACCCCGTGGTACAGCACGGTGGTCTGCCGGTAGTCCGGGACGTCGGCGGTGATCGCCGCTTCCTCGGTGTGGATCGTGTAGAAGAGGCCGTTGCGCTGGAAGTCGGGGTGGAACGCGACGTACCCGAAGCCCTGGCCGAGGCCGCGGCCGGAGAAGAACTCCGGCTGGAAGGTCGCGGCTACGTCGAGGTAGACGTGCGGCACGCCGTTCTCCACGAAGTACAGGTTGCCGTTCAGGTCGGGCACCGCGCGCCGGCCCGAGCCGTCCGGCACCTCCATGATGGTGTTGATCCGGGCGACCCGGTTGAGCCGCTGGTCGACCAGCGGCGGGTCGGTGACCGACTGCGGGAAGCTCGCATACTCCGACAGCACCAGCCCGAGCCGGGAGGTCACCGGTTCGGTGGGTACCGGGTCGTAGACGGCGCCGTCCGCGGCCCGGGCCGCCGAGGGCGGACCGACCAGAGTGGACAGCAGCAGGGCGGCGACGGGCAGGATCCTTCGGAACATCATTACCCCCGGGTCATGAAGCGGTACTGGCTCGCGACGTCGCGCGCCGGCAGCGAGCGGTCGAGGAGCATGAGCGCGTCCATCCGGCAGTCGCACGGATTGCGGTCCGGCGAGCCCTGCCAGGGGAAGCTGCCGCCGATCTTGATGCCGCGCGGATCGGTGGCCGTGGTGACGTGCGGTCCGGGCCCGTTGATCAGCCACGGGTCGTCGGTACGGGTGTAGAACCCCTCGACCGCTTGGCCGTTGCGGTAGAGCGCCATGGTGCCCGCGGTGAAGTCGAACGTGGCCGTCAGGTGCACCCACTCGTCCTTGGGCAGCAGGGTGCGCCAGTCCTCGTTCGCGGCGAACGTCTGCGAGTTGCCGCCGTCGAGGCGCCGGCCGAGCGCGACCAGGCGCAGCGTCCCGTCGACGTCGATCAGTTCGAGCAGCGCCCGTACGGAGTGCCCGTCGGAGTCGCCGGTCAGCACCCCGGTCAGGCCGATCGCGTTGAAGCCGGCGGCCGGTCCGTCCATCGCACGCTTGAACCAGCCCATCACCGTGGTGCCCTCGGCCGCGTTGAACGCGCGCAGCGTGCGGACGCCGCTGGCCGACCAGATGCCGGCCTTCCAGTCGTCGGTGGTGCCGGCGGCGACCGGCCGGGTCTGCAGGACCTTGCGGCCCCGGGGGTAGGCGCGGTCCGGCACGCGCATGGCCGCTCCCCCGTTGACCAGCTCGATCTCGGTACCGGAGCGGCCCTGGTCGGCCTCCAGCGCGGGATCGGCCGGCATCGGGTGGTCGAAGTCGTAGAAGGCGACCAGACTCGATCGCAGGGACGGATGGACGTCACGCGGGCCGGTGGAGCCCGCCTGCGCCGGGACCGCGGCGGCGCCGATCGCGACGACCACGGCGGTGGCGAGGAGTGCGCGCCTCATCGGAACACCTCTCAGCTCTTCGGAGTGACTTTCGGCTCGGCGGGACGGCCGCCGAGGTAGAGCTCACCGAGCTGGGGATCGGCCAGCAGCTGGGCGGCCGGGCCGGAGATGTGCACCCGGCCAAGGTCGAGCACGCAGCCGATGTCGGCGGTCTCCAGCGCCCGCCGCGCGTTCTGCTCGACCAGCAGCACGGCCGTGCCGGCGTCGCGCATCCGCACGACCTGCTCGAAGATGGTGCTGGTGGCCTTCGGGTCGAGGCCCATCGACGGCTCGTCGAGCAGCACCACCTTCGGGTCGACCATCAGCGAGCGGGCGAACTCGACCTGCTTCTGCTGGCCGCCGGAGAGCAGGCCGGCGAGCGATCCCCAGCGCTCGGCGACCACCGGGAAGAGCTCCTTGACGAAGGCGGCCCGCTCGGCGGCCTTCGCCTTGTCCTTCAGGGTGTAGCCGCCGAGCAGGACGTTCTCCTCGACGGTCATCTCCCGGAAGACGCTGTGACCCTGCAGCACCAGGGCGACGCCGGCGGCCAGCATCCGCTGCGGGCCGATGCCGGTGACGTCCTCACCGCCGACCAGGATTCGGCCGGACCGGGGCTTGAGCAGCCCGCTGGCCACCTTGAGCACGGTGGACTTGCCGGCCCCGTTCGGTCCGACCAGGCAGACCACCGAGCCGGCCGGCACCGCGACGCTGAAGCCGCGCAGCACCGGGGCGGCCCGGCCGTAGCCGGCCTGCACGTCGACGAGTTCGATCTCAGACACCAAGGTAGGCCCCCAGCACGCGCTCGTCGGTGCGGATCAGCGACGGCGGGCCCTCGGCGATCGGGGCGCCGCGGTCGAAGACCACGATGTGGTCGCTGATGCTCATCACCAGGTCCATGTTGTGTTCGACGATCACGAAGGTGCGGCCCTCGGCGTTGAGCTCGCGGACCAGCGTGCCGATCCGGTCCAGCAGCGCCGGGTTGACGCCGCCGGCCGGCTCGTCGAGCAGCACGGTGGCCGGCTCGCCCATCAGCACCCCGGCCAGCTCCAGCAGCTTCTGCTGGCCCCAGGACATGGCGCGGGCCTCGATGTCGCTCAGGTGCTCGATGCCCAGCCGGGTCAGCCAGCCGCGGGCCCGGTCGACCTCGGCGCGGTGCCGCGCGCCGCGCAGCCCGCCGGTCACCCCACCCGGGCGTACGGCGGCCAGCACGTTGTCCAGCGCCGTCATCCGGGGGAACACCCGGCAGAGCTGGAACGTGCGGCCCACCCCGGCCCGGGCGATCAGGTGCGGCGCCCTGCGGGTGATGTCGGTGCCGCCGTACGTGACGGTGCCGCTGTCGGCCCGGATCATGCCCGTGACGCAGTTGAAGAAGGTGGTCTTGCCGGAGCCGTTGGGTCCGATGAGCGCGTTGACCTGGCCCTCGCGGAAGGTCACCGTGGCACCGTCGAGCGCCACCACTCCCCCGAACGCCTTGCGCAGCTCCACCGTCGCGAGGCTCATTTGGCCACCTCCGCCCGTTGCCGTTCGGTCTGCAGGTCGGCCGCGCTGACCTCACGGATCGAGCTCTGCGGCGACGTGCGCAGGCGCTGCCACAGGCCGGTGATCGCGGGCAGCACGCCGTCGGGCATGAACATGACGACCAGGCCCAGCAGCACGCCGGTGGCGACCAGGTGCAGCGGGGTGTTGCCGAACTGACCCTTGAAGTACTCCAGCGCGGTGCCCACGATCAGCGCGCCGGCCAGCGGGCCGAACAGGTTGCGCACGCCACCCAGCAACGCCATCAGCACGAGGTAGGAGCCGGTGAGGATGGAGAACTGGAAGACCGGGTCGAGGTCGCCGAACCACAGCGCGTACAGGCCGCCGGCCAGCGCGGTGAAGCCGGCCGACACCACGAAGACGATCAGCTTGTACGCGAACGTCGGGGTGCCCAGCGCCTCGGCCTTGTCCTCGTCCTCGCGGATCGCCTTGAGGCCCAGCCCGAAGCGGGACCGGTCGATCAGCCACCAGGCCAGCAGGGCCAGCGCCAGCAGGGCGGCGAACAGGTAGAAGAAGACCCGGTGGTGTTCCGGGCGCCGCAGGTCCGGGAAGGGCCGCGGCACCACGAGTCCGCGGGAGCCGCCGGTCACCGAGGCCCAGCTCTGGAACACCAGGAGCAGGATCAGCACCAGGGCGATCGAGACGATGACGAACGACGCGCCGCGTACCCGTAGCGCGGCCAGCCCGATCGGCACCGCCAGGGCCGCGACCGCCAGCGCGGCCACCGCCAGGGCCACGAAGCTCGGCAGGCCCGCCTCGGTGACCAGCAGCGCGGTGCCGTAGCCACCGAGGCCGGCCAGCGCGCCGTGCCCGAGCGAGATGTAGCCGGTGAAGCCGCCGACGAAGTTCCACGAGGTGGACAGCACCGCGTAGTTGAGCACCACGATGCCGGCGGACAGGATGTACGGATTGGGGGCCAGGCTCGGGAAGGACAGGACCGCGGCGGCCAGCAGGACCAGCCCGATCCCCTTAGAAACGCTGCGCAAGACGACCTCCGAAGAATCCCTGCGGCCGGAACGCCAGCGTGGCGAAGAGCGCCAGGTAGAAGATGGTCTGCGCCCAGGTGGTGCCGAGCGGGATCTGCAGCAGGCTCTGGATCAGCCCGAGCAGCATCGCCGCGGCGGCCGCGCCCGGCACGCTGCCCAGGCCGCCGACCACGATGATGGCCATCAGCGGGCCGATCCAGTGCCAGTGCAGCGACGGGTAGATGGTGGTGTCCAGCGACAACGCCGTGCCGCCGACCGCGGCCGTGGCCAGCCCCAGTCCGAAGCCGTAGCCGGCCACCTTCTCGGTGTCGATGCCGACCAGCCGGGCCGCGTCGCGGTGCTGGATGGTGGCCCGTAGCGCCCAGCCGAAGGTGGTCTTCTTCATCAGCAGGTACAGCGCGGCGAGGGCCAGCACGGCCAGCCCGAAGGCGATGAGCTTGACCACGGCGATCCGCGCGCCGAAGACCTGCAGGCTCGCCGAGCCGTAGCCGAGCTGGATGCGCCGCTGGGTGCCGGTGAACGCGTACCCGAGCAGTCCCTCGATGATCAGCGCTACGGCGAAGGTCAGCAGGACCGACATCATGGTCAGCGTGAGCGCCCGCAGCCGGGACAGCAGCCCTCGCTGCAGCAGCACCCCGGCGCCGAAGAACAGCGGCACGGTGACGATCAGCGAGAGCAGCGGGTCGATGCCCAGCCGGGTGTGCGTCCACCAGGCCAGGTACGCCGCCAGGATCAGGAACGCCGAGTGCGCGATCATGACGACCCGCATGATGCCGAAGTAGAGGGTGAGCCCGGCCGCCAGCAGGGCATAGAGCCCGCCCAGCAGCAGACCCAGGATCACGCTCTGGAACAGCAGTGCACCGGAGGGCATGCGAGTCTCACCAGGCCGGCTTGGGATAGACGAAGTCGGCCTCTTTGACGGCCGCCGGCAGCACGATCTTGATCTTGCCGCCGACCCACTGCTGGATCATGTGCGCGCCCTGCGGCTTGCCGGTCCGGTCCCAGCTCAGCGGCCCGACGACGGTCTCCACCTTGTTGCCGTGGACCCAGTCGACCAGCTTCTGCTGGCAGTCCCCCTGCTCGGCGCAGCCCACGGCGGTCACCGCGGCCGCGACGACCTGCCCGGTCGTGTACGCGTTGGCCTGGTCCTCGTCGGGCGCCTGGCCGAACTGCGCGGTGAACTTCTCGACGAACTCCTTGTTGCTCGGGTACGGCACGTCCGGGCTGTAGCCGGTCGGCGAGAGCACACCCTCGGTCTTGTTGCCGATCGCCTTGGCGAACTCGGGGTTGGTCGGCGCGCCGGAGAAGGCCGCGAGCTTGGGCTGGTAGTTCAGCTGTTGCAAGGCGACGATGAGGTTGACGCCGTCCTGGTACTGCGAGCCGCCCACCAGCATGTCCGCCTTGGACGAGGCGATCTTCGCGGCGATGCTGCTGAAGTCGGTGGTGTTGGGCGGGTAGACCTCGTTGACGACCGTCCTGATCCCGGCTGCCTCCAGCTTGTCCTTGAGGCCGTACGCCGTGCCCTGCGCGAACGGGTCGTCCATGGCCGCGTAGGCCACGGTTTTGGGCCGCTTGTCCGCCGGCAGCGCCAGCAGATACTCCGCGAGGTGGTTGTAGTGGTCGTTGGCCACCGCCGGGGCGGCGTAGAACAGGTTCTTGAAGCCCTGGGAGAAGACCTCCTTGGCCGCGCCGGCCGGCTCGACGAAGAGCATGCCGTACTCCTCGGCGACGCGGGCGGCCGGCACCACGAGCCGGGTGGAGAACGGGCCCACCACCAGGTCGGCCTCGTCGCTGCCGATCAGCTGCTCGTAGTCGGCGACGACCCGGTCCGCGTTGGACTGGTCGTCGAGGATCTTCAGCTGGATCTGGCGCCCGAGCAGGCCGCCCTTGTCATTGGTGATCTTGGCCCAGGCCTCGTAACCCTGCTGCACGCCCTTGCCGGGCTCGGAGAAGTCCCCGGTCAGCGGCAGCGAGATGCCCACCAGGATCGGGTCGTCGGTGGCGGTGGAACCGCCGTCGCCGTCGCCGCTGCACGCGCCGAGGGCGAGGATCGTGGTCGCGCCAAGGGCCGCGGCCCAGCGTGTACGCCGTAGTGATGAACGCATCCTCGGAAGCTCCTCTGCCCCGGACGTAAGCGCTTGCGAAAGCGCTTACGTAGCCTAGGGTGTGTGTCACGTCACTGGCAATAGCGGCGTAACACCAGCTTCACCGTCGGTGATCAACTGCGTGTGATCGTTTCCGTGGAGAGTGGACGGATGCCCAAACCCGGTCCGAGGCTGCGCCTCGTCGACGTCGCCGAACGCGCCGGTGTCTCGCTGGCCACCGCCTCCCGGGCCCTCGCCGGCCGCGACGGGGTCAGCGAGGAGGTGGCCAACCGGATCCGGCAGATCTCCCGCGAGCTGGGCTACGTGGCCAACCCGTACGCGCGGACCCTGGCCGGCGGGGCCAGCTCCACCGTGGGCCTGGTCGTGCACCAGGTGGACGACCCGTACTTCTCCGAGATCGCCGGCGGGGTCATCCAGGTCGCCGACGAGCAGAGCCTGCTGGTGCAGATCTGCCACTCCGGCCGCGACCCCGGCCACGAGCTGCGCCAGATCCGCAACCTGATCGCCCAGCGGGTCGGCATCATCATCGTGGCCGGCTCGGGCTACGACGACCCCCGCATCGAGGCCGAGGCCAAGGCGGACCTGTCGGCGTTCCAGAGCCTCGGCGGCCGGGTCGCGGTCATCGGCCGGCACTCCCTGGGCGTCGACGCCGTGCTCCCCGACAACGAGGCCGGCGGCCGGGCCCTCGGCGACCATCTGGTCGCGCTCGGCCACCGCCGGATTGCGGTCGCCGCGGGGACCCCGGGCCTGACCACGGTGGCCGACCGGCTCGCCGGGGTGGCGGCGGGCCTGCGCGCCCACGGCCTGTCGCTGGACGACCTGCCGGTGGTGCACACCGACTTCACCCGCGACGGCGGCCGGGCCGCGGCCGACCGGATCATCGACGAGCACCCCGGCACCACGGCGATCGTCGCCCTCAACGACGCGATGGCGATGGGCGTGCTGTCGGCCCTGCGCGCCCACCGGATCCGGGTGCCGGAGCAGATGTCGGTGGTGGGCTTCGACGACGTGTCGGTGGCGGCGGACCTGGCGCCCAGCCTGACCACGGTCCGGCTGCCGATGACCGACATGGGGCGGATGGCTCTGGAGCTGGCTCTCAAGCCCCGCCCGGCCCGGCCCCGGAGGCGGCCGACGGGCCACCAGCTGATCGTCCGCGACTCGACGGGACCGGCCCCGGGTCGCTGAACGCCCTCCGCACCAGGGCTACGGGGGTGGCCGGCTGGTGCTGTCTCGGTCGGGTGATGCGCGGGTCGCCACGACGTATCCCGCGGTGGTCACGCCCACGGCCACGCCCCAGCTGAGGAAGACCAGCAGCGTGGCGACCGTCGCCCAGCCCGTACGGACCTGCGCCCAGCTCTGCTGCCCGTCCAGCACCTGCCCGGCGAACACTCCGAAGCTCAGCACGCCGTAGGTCACCAGCGCGACCGCCACGGTGCCGGCGGGCAGCACCGCCAGCAGCCGCGGAACCCGCCGGCCGCCCACTACCGGCACCCACCGGGGGAACTGCTGCCCCCACCGCTGCACCAGCCCGAGCACGAGCAGCCCGGCCAGGGGCGGCACCACGGTGATGGCCACCCCGGTGGCCGTCGACAGGCCCGCGTCGGCGCTGCGCAGCTCCTGCTCGGAGATCCCGAACGGCACGCCGAGCACCCACAGCCCGTGCGGCACGGCCCAGCCCACGATGGGCAGCGCCACCGCCACGTACGCCCAGCGTCGCGCCCACCCCGGCACCGGCCGGAACTCGGTCGGCGGCGGTCCGCCCGGCGGCCCCACCACGTTGGCCAGCCCGGCGAAGGCGATGCCCCCGGCCAGCAACGCGACCCGGCCACCGATGTCCCGCCAGTCCGTGGGCCGCCCGGCGACTCCGGCCGGAATCTCGAAGAGCAGGTGCAGCGGAAAGGCCAGGACCAGCAGAATCACGGCCGCGACCCAGGTCACGGCCGCCTTCCACCGATGCGCGTACGCGATGAGCACGGCCAGCGCAACGCAGAGGCCGAGCGCGCCCCACCCGGCCGCGAACGGCACCGTGGCAACCTGGTCGGCCCCACACCCACCGGCCGGATGATCCCCGAGGTCGGTCCGGTCACAGGCGGTGTACCCCCAGCGCCCACCGGCGATCCAGGACAGCCGGAGCGCCACCTCACCGACGACGAACACCACGCAGGCGGCCGTAAGAGCACGACGTAGCGACATGCGCCGATCCTGTGACGGGCCCGCTGTGGACCGGCTGAGCCGTCCTCAGCCGGCTCCCAGCAGCGACACGCTCCGGGCGGCCTCCCGGCCGAGGACAATGGCTCTGTGAACCCCACCGAAGACGGGACGACGACGGCAGACGGTCGGTACCTCATCGTCTCCGGGCGCCGGCGGCAGGCGAGCGACCCCGCCATCCCGGACTCCCTGCGCCGCGAACTGGTGGCCGAGCTGACGGCCGCCCGCCGGCTCGCCCACGACGACCCGGACGCGGCCCGGACCCGGGTGCGGGATGCCGAGGTGGCGCTGGCCGAACGAGGCGATCCCTGGTGGGCACCGACGCCCGAAGGCCGGCGTGAGCGGCTGGCCGCCGCGATGCGCGCACTGCTGTGGCACCGCCGCCCCGAGGCCACCATCTGCCCCAGCGACGCGGCCCGGGTCGCCGGCGGCCCGGCGTGGCGTGACCTGATGGGCCCAGCCCGGGAGGTGGCGGGCGAGCTGGCCGCAGCGGGGGTCATTGCCGTTCGTCAGCACGGCGTCGACGTCGACGTGGCGGTCGCGGTGGGGCCGGTCCGCCTTGCTCGCGGCCCCGGCTGGTGACCAGCCGCTACGACCGGATGACCCGCGGTTCAGGACGATTGCGGCAGGTGCTGCGCGATCTCCCACATGGTGCCCGCCGGGTCGGCGAAGGCGGCTGTCCGGCGGCCCCACGGGCGGTCGACCGGGCCGTTGAGGATGGTGACGCCGTGCCGCCGGAGCTCCTCGCACGTGGCGTCGGCGTCGTCGACCTGGATGGTGATGAGCAGGCGGGCGCCGTTCCCCGGTGGGCCCACCGGCTGCGGCTCGATGAGCGTGTCGGCCCGGTCGGCGCGCAGGACATTGATCATCAGGTTGTCCAGCCGGACCACGGCCGAGGCCTCGTCCGCGTAGACGACCTCGAGCCCGAAGACGTCCTCGTAGAACGCCCGGGTGGCCGCGAGGTCCTCGGCGAACACCGTGATGACCTCGATCTTGCTCAGTCCCTTGATCACGCGCCAGTTCCTTCTTTCCACGATCGATCACGCGGCGCCTGCCGCCTGGCGGGACAGTAGTGGAAACGGGCCGTTCCGGCTGCCCCGCCCGCTACTCGACGTGCTCCCGGCAGCGTCTCAGGGTCTCGCCGAGGACCTCGCGGCCCTCCCGGGCCCAGACCGCCTCGTTGAAGACCTCGACCTCGATCGGTCCCGTGTAGCCCGCCGCGTCCACCGCCTCGCGGAAGCGGCGCAGCTCCACGCAGCCCGTGCCCGGCAACCCGCGGCCCAGCAGCACCCCGGCCGGCAGCGGCGTGACCCAGTCGGCGACCTGGAAGCAGGCGATCCGCTGCTCGCGGCCGGCCCGGGCGATCTGCTCCCACACCGCGTCGTCCCACCACAGGTGGTACGTGTCCACCACGACCCCGACCGCCTCGGCCGGGTACGGCGCCGCCAGGTCCAGCGCCTGCCCGAGGGTGGACACGACGCAGCGGTCGGAGGCGTACATCGGGTGCAGCGCCTCGATGCCGAGCTGCACACCCGCGTCCAGCGCGTACGGCACCAGCGTGCCGATCGCCTCCCCCACGTGGGCCCGGGCCGCGTCGGTGTCGCGGCTGCCCTCGGGCAGGCCACCGGAGACCAGTACCAGCGCCGGGGCGCCCAGGGTCGCCGCCTCGTCGATCGCGCGTTTGTTCTCGTCCGGCCAGCCGTCCTGCTGGAAGAAGCCGCCCCGGCACAGCGAGGTGACGGTCAGTCCCGCGTCGCGGACCAGCGCCGCGGATTTCTCGACGCCGTACGCCTGGACGTCCTCGCGCCACAGGCCGACGCCGGTCACGCCGGCCTCGACGCACCCGGCGACCAGGTCGGGCAGGGGCCAGTGCTTGGTCGTCGCCTGGTTCAGGGAGAAGCGCTTCACGGCTGCGCCACCCCCACGGTCGTGAGCCAGGCCCGGGCGCGGTGGGCGGCGAGCTCGGCGTCGGGCAGCAGCCCGGCGGCGTCGGCCAGGCGCAGCAGCCGCGCCAGGTGCCGCGGCGAGCGGCCGCTCTGCACGCCACCGACCATCGTGAAGTGGTCCTGGTGACCGGCCAGCCAGGACAGGAACACGATGCCCGTCTTGTAGTACCAGGTCGGTGTCTCGAACAGGTGCCGGGACAGAGTCACGGTCGGGGCCAGGATGCGGTCGTACGCCTCGAGGTCGCCCGCGTCCAGGGCCCGCAGCGCCGCCGCGGCCGGGGGTGCGATCGCGGCGAAGATGCCCAGCAGCGCCTCGGAGTGGCCCTGCTCGTCACCGCGGATCAGCACCGGGTAGTTGAAGTCGTCGCCGGTGTACAGCCGTACCCCGGCCGGGAGCCGGCGCCGCATCGCCACCTCGAAGTCCTCGTCCAGCAGCGACAGTTTGATCCCGTCGACCCTGCCCGGGTGCGCGGCGATGAGCTCGGCCACCGTGTCGGCGGCCTGTTCCAGCTCGGCGGGGCCCTGCTCGCCGGCTCCCCAGTAGCCGGCGAGCAGGGGGTCGAAGGCCGGGCCGAGCCAGTGCAGCACCACCGGCTGGTCGGAGTCGTCGATCAGCTGCCCGTACACGTCCAGGTAGTCCTGGGCCGTCCGGGCCGCGGCCGCCAGGTGACGGCTGCACATCAGCACCGGGACGGCGCCGGCTTCCTGCACGTCGGTCAGCTGTTCGCCGTACGCCTTGCGGATCTCGTCCAGGGTCGCCGGGCCGGGCGGGAGCTGGTCGGTGGCGACGCCGGCGACGATCGTGCCGCCCACCGCCGCCGCCTCGCGGGCCGAGCGCCGGATCAGCTCGCGGGCCGCCGGATAGTCCAGGCCCATGCCGCGCTGGGCGGTGTCCATCGCCTCGGCCACGCCGAAGCCGTGCGCCCAGAGGTGGCGCCGGAAGGCCAGGGTGGCGTCCCAGTCCACCGCGGGCGGCGCACCCGGCACGTTCTCGGCGCCGGGATCGGCCACGACGTGGGCCGCCGCGTAGGCGACCCTGCTGGTGAACGGCGCCCCGGGCGTGGCCCACCCGGCACCCCCGCCGGAAAGGGTCAACGACCCGTCCGGCAGGTGCAGTGTCCGGGTCACTGCTCCAGCTCCGGGATCTCGATGCGGCGGCCCTCACGGGCCGACTGCAGGCCGAGCTCGGCCAGCTGCACCCCACGCGCCCCGGCCCACAGATCCCACGTGTACGGGGTGTCCTCGGCCACGTGGCGCAGGAACATCTCCCACTGCGCCTTGAAACCGTTGTCGAAGTCCTCGTTGTCCGGCACCTCCTGCCACTGGTCGCGGAAGGAGTGGGTCAGTGGCAGGTCGGGGTTCCACACCGGCTTGGGCGTCGTGGCCCGGTGCTGGATCCGGCAGTTGCGCAGGCCCGCCACGGCACTGCCCTCGGTGCCGTCCACCTGGAACTCGACCAGCTCGTCACGGTTGACCCGGACGGCCCAGGAGGAGTTGATCTGGGCGACCACACCTCCGTCGAGCTCGAAGATGCCGTACGCGGAGTCGTCGGCGGTGGCCTCGTACGGCTCGCCGCGCTCGTCCCAGCGCTCGGGGATGTGCGTGGTGACGTGGGCGGTGACCGCGCGTACCGGGGCGAACAGCTGCTCCAGTACGTAGTGCCAGTGCGGGAACATGTCCACCACGATGCCGCCGCCGTCCGCGGCCCGGTAGTTCCAGCTCGGGCGCTGGGCGGCCTGCCAGTCCCCCTCGAAGACCCAGTAGCCGAACTCGCCGCGGATCGACAGGATCCGGCCGAAGAAGCCGCCCGTGATCAGTCGTTCCAGCTTGCGCAGGCCGGGCAGGAACAGCTTGTCCTGCACCACGCCGTGCTTGACCCCGGCCGCGTCGGCCGAGCGGGCCAGCTCGATCGCGCCGTGCAGCGTGGTCGCCAGCGGCTTCTCGGTGTAGATGTGCTTGCCGGCCTCGATGGCCAGCCCGATGGCCTTCTCCCGCTCGCTGGTCACCTGGGCGTCGAAGTAGATGTGCATGTCGGAGCGGGCCAGGGCCGCGCCGAGATCGGTGGTGCACTCGGTCAGGCCGTGGCGGCCGGCCACGTCCCGCAACTTGGCCTCGCTGCGGCCGACGAGCAGCAGCTCCGGCCAGAGCACGGAGCCGTCGCGCAGCGGCAGCCCGCCGCTCTCCCGGATGGCGAGCAGGGAGCGGACCAGGTGCTGGCGATAGCCCATCCTTCCGGTGACACCGTTCATGACGATCCCGATCGGGACGCGAGCGGACATGGGCCGACCCCCTCAGGTAAGCGCTTTCCCGGCAGGCTACCGGCGCGCGGACGCAACAGGCAAGCGGTTGCCCCCCGCCGCTGATGGACTAGTGTTCACGGCGTGGCGACTCTCGCGGACGTCGCGCGGCGGGCGGGGGTCTCGACCGCGACCGTGTCCCGCATCATCAACAACAGCCCCAAGCCGGTCGCCGAGGCGCTGCGCGAGCGCGTCCTCGCGGCCGTCGCCGAGCTGCAGTTCGTCCCGAACGCCAACGCGCAGCAGTTGGCCCGGGCCGACCGCACGGCCGTCGGCGTGATCGTGCACGACGTCTCGGACCCGTACTTCGCCGAGATCACCCGGGGTCTGCAGCGGGTCGCCACCGACCACGGGCGGCTGGTCATCATCTGCAACAGCTACCGCGACCCGGAACGCGAGCTGGCCTACGTCGATCTGCTACACGCCCACCAGACCGCCGCCATCGTGCTGGCCGGCTCGGGTTACGTCGACGCACCGATCACCGCCCGGCTGGACGGCAAGCTGCGGCTCTACCAGAGCACCGGCGGCCGGGTGTCGGTGATCGGCCGGCACGAGCACGCCGGTGACGCCGTGGTGCCGGAGAACGAGCCGGGCGGCTATCTCGCCGGGGACGCGCTCTACCGGCTCGGCCACACCGCCATCGGGGTCATCGCCGGGCCGCGGCACCTGACCACGACCACCGACCGCCTCGCCGGGCTGCGCCGCGCTGCCAAGGAGCACGGGCACCGGCTGAGCGCCAAGCAGGTGATCTACGCCGACTTCGACCGCAACGGCGGCGCCGCGGCGGCCGCCACGCTGCTGGAGCAGAATCCGGGACTGACCGCCATCGCCGCGCTGAACGACTCGATGGCCGTGGGCGCCCTGGCCTGCCTGCGGGAACGCGGCATCGACGTGCCCGGGCAGGTGAGCCTGATCGGCTTCGACGACATGCCCGTCTCGGTCGACGTGACACCGCCGCTGAGCACCGTACGGTTGCCGCTGGAGGAGATCGGCGTCCGCGCGATGTCGCTGGCCCTGCGCGACGACGACCGGGACGGCCCGCTCGTGGAGCACGCGGCGGCGAAGCTGGTGCTGCGCGGCAGCACCGCCGCCCCGCCCCGACATTAGGCAGTCAGCTGGGCCACGTGCCGCGCGTCGACCGCCTCGGTGACGCCGCAGTTGGTGCACTGCATGTAGTAGCGGGCCGGGCGCACCGGGAACAGCGGGATGAAGAAGAGGCTGAACTTGGTGGTGCGCTTGATCAGCACCTGCGCCACCGTGGCACCACAGTAGGCGTGCAGCAGCGTGGGGGCCGCGATCTGGCGGTCCGAGGACTTGAATCCGAAAATGAGGAACACGCGTTGACGGTACCCAGCCACCGCGGAGCCACACCCGGACGGCGCCCGGCGCTGGACACGCTGCGCATCGTCGTCGTGTACGGCCTGGTGTTCTTCCACGCGGCCCTGGTCTTCGACGCGAGCGACGACTACTACATCAAGAACGAGGAGACCACCGGCGCCACCACCGTGCTGGCCGGGCTGGCCGTGGTGTGGGCGATGCCGCTGCTGTTCCTGGTCGCGGGCATCGGCGCCCGGCACTCGATGCGCCGGCGGGGACCGGGTGGCTTCGCCGTCGAGCGGCTGCTGCGCCTGGGTGTGCCGCTGGTCTTCGCCACGCTGACCATCGTGCCGGTGCCGCCGTGGCTACGGCTCAGGGCCGAGCCCGGCTACGACGAGAGCTACTGGGAGTTCCTCCCCCGGTTCCTCGATGTGCGGTTCACGCCGGGCGACTTCCCGTTCGTCGTGGGGGGTGAGCAGTTCGAGACCGGACATCTGTGGTTCGTGGTGCTGCTGCTGACCTTCTCGCTGCTGCTCGTGGCGGCCGTCGTCCGGCTGCCCGCGACCGCGCGGCGGCGGGCGGTCGAGGCGGCCGCCGG
>NZ_JBSGFR010000053.1:0-57639 GCF_053603475.1 Actinoplanes sp. NPDC004185
GGCTACGACCCGCGCATCGGCAACCGCTTCCTGCAGGCCGGCGTCGGCTTCGGCGGCGGCTGCCTGCCCAAGGACATCCGCGCGTTCCAGGCCCGGGCCCAGGAGCTCGGCGCCGGCGAGGCCCTGCGCTTCCTGCACGAGGTCGACCTGATCAACCAACGCCGCCGCAGCAAGGTGCTCCAGCTCGCCGCCGAGCTGCTCGACCGCCGTTCCGGCCCGGCCGGACCGGACCTGTCCGGCACCCGGATCGCCGTGCTCGGCGCCGCCTTCAAGCCCAACTCCGACGACGTCCGCGACGCGCCGTCGCTGGCCGTCGCGGCCGCGCTGGCCAAGGCGGGCGCTGACGTCCGCGTCTACGACCCGCAGGGCATGGAGAACGCGCGCCTGGCCCAGCCGGTCCTCACCTACGAGAGCTCGATGGCCGACGCGGTCACCGGCGCCGAGCTGGTGTGCGTTCTCACGGAGTGGGCCGAGTTCCGCAACGCCGACCCGCACGTGCTCGGCGAGCTGGTCGCCGGCAAGCGGGTCATCGACGGCCGGAACTGCCTGGACGCGGCGCTCTGGGCCCGCGCGGGCTGGGCGTACCGGGGCATGGGAAGGCCCGCACCGGCCCTCTGACAGGGACCGAAATCGGCTGACGGCCGCGAACCTGTCGGGTTCGCGGCCGTTTCCATTGATCTCGACCTGCCTGAGACTGTTCTAATGAGGTGTCGGTTGCTTCGGTGGACGGGTCGAGGAGGTGCCGGTGGCGCAGGCTAAGGAGCCGGACGGCTACGACGAGGAGCTCGCCCGCATCGAGGCCTCGATCGCGGATCTCAAGATTCGTGACATGGCCGCCGCCAAGGAACGCACGCAGATCGCCAGCAAGATCCAGGCGGCGCAGTTCCAGCGCGACATCCTCGCCCACGCCAACCAGCAGAAGAAGCGCGCCGCGAAGCCCGCTCGCAAGGTGCGCCGCCGGCCGCCGACCGACGGGCCGCCGTCCTGGGCCGAGCCCGGCACTCCGTACACGGGGTCGCCCGGCGCGGCCACCGACGGCGTGACCACGCTGGTCGACGACCCGCCGCCGACCGAGACGCCGGCGCCACCCCCGCCGCCGCGCCGCCGCCGGGTCGCCCCGCTGCCGCCCGAGCCGGAGCCGCCGCACGGCCACGCGCCCGAGACCTCCTCGCAGTCGGTGCAGAACATCCTGCTCGCGCTCAGCGCACTCGTGCTCGGCATCGCCGCCATCGTCTTCGCGGGTGCGGCCACCAACGCGGTCGGCCGCGCCATCATCCTGGCCATCTTCACCGTCATCGCGCTGGGCGTCGCCCCGGGCGTCTCCCGCCGTGGCCTCACCTCCACCGCCGAGACCCTGGCGGCCGTCGGCCTGGTGCTGCTGCCGATGACCCTGTTCGCGCTGCACGGCAACAGTGCGTTCGGCGGCACCGCGGTCCCGGCCCCGGTCTTCCTCGGGGTGACGCTGCTCATCACCGCGGTCGCCTCCTTCGTGTACGCGGGGATGACCCGGCTCGCGGCACCGCGCTACGCGACCGTCGTGGCGGTGCAGCCGGTGCCACCACTGCTGGCCTATCCGGTGATCGAGAGCCCGGCCGGCTGGGCGATGGCGCTCAGCGCCGTCGCGCTGGTCGACCTGCTGCTGCTCACCACGGTGATCCGTGAGGGCCGGCTGCTGCCGCGCTGGCCGATCGGCCGCCCGGTCGCCGCCGACCGGGAGAGCCTGGCCGAGGCCGACGCCCGCGACATCGGCGCGGCGGACTTCGCCGGGCGCGACGCCGACCCGGCCGATCCGGCTTCCTACGAGGCCGGCGCCCCGGTGCGCCCGGAGTCGCTGCCCGAGGAGCCCGACCTGATCATCGACGGGCTGACCGGCCGGCGCCGCTGGAAGTGGCTGCCGACCCGGATCTTCCCCGGCCCGCGTCCGGCCGGCGCCCCGCCCGCGGGGTCCGTCCCGCTCGCGCCGCCCGCCACCCCGCCCTCGGCGGGCTGGCTGCGCGGCCTGACCTTCGGTCTGCTCTGCGTCGCGGCGGCGGGAGCCCTGCTGTACGCCGGCGCCGCCCTGCTCGGCGCGGACGCCGTGCCCGACGCGGTCCGTTCCGGGCTGATCCTGATCCTGGCCGCGGTGACGGTGTCGGCCGCCGCCCAGCTCGTCGGCAAGCTCCTGGCCCGCAACATCGCCGGCGGCGTGCTCGCCCTCGCGGTGATCGCCGCCTGCGCCCGCATCGCCGCCGTGGCGTCCCCGGCCTGGACCCTGGCCGTCGCCGCGGCTGCCGTGGCGATCACCGGCGCCGTCGTCCGGATGGTGCCCGACGAGGTCCGGCGCGGCCCGCAGTACGCCTCGGCCGCCGCCCTGACGCTCATCGGCCTGTTCGTAGCCGTGGACGCGTTGCGCGCGGCGATCGCGCCGGTGCAGGCCGCCCGCCCGATCTGGAACGCCGACACCGCCGCCTACGCGAGCCGGCTGGCCGACGCGGCGGGCCAGTCCGGCTGGCTGCTCGCGTTCAGCGCCCTGCTGCTGACCATCGCCGCGGCGCTCGCCCTGCCGACCGAATACCGCCACGAAGGCGCGGTGGCGGGCGTCGCGCTGACCGCCCTGGCTGTGCCCGCCTCCCTGAGCCTGCCCTGGTCGGAGGCCCCTTGGCCGCTGGTGCTGGCGGCCATCGGGCTCGGCGCGGCCGGTCTGCTCGCGCCGACCCGCCGGGTCGCCATCGCGCACATCGCGGCGGCCGGGGTCGTGGGACTGTTCGGCGCGGCCGCCGCGCTGAGCGCGTCGTGGCTCACCGCCGCGGTGCTGACCGCACTGGCCGGCGCGGGCGTGATGGTCGCGGTCGCGGCCCGCCAGATCCCGGTACGCCTGTACGCGTGGCTCGTCGGTGACTGGGCCTCGGGAGCGGCCGCCCTGGCCATCCCGGGTGCCGTGGTGACCGCCGTGCTGGCCACCCGGGACCCCGGTGGCGGTCCGCCGCCCACCGAGAGCGTCACCGTGCCCGCGCTGGCGATGGGTTTCCTCGCCGTGGCCGGCACGCTGACCTACGCCGCCGTCTTCCAGGTCGCCCGCCGCGAGATCAGCCTGCCGCTGACCGTCGGCGCCGGGGCGGGCGCGGTCGCCATGGCCCTCGCCGCGCTGCTGTCGCCCGGGGCCACCGCCCCCGACATCTGGGTGGGCGCGCTGCTGCTGGCCGCCGCGCTCCTGCTGTTCTTCGCCAAGTCGCTGGACAACGGCCGCCGCGCCGACCGGATGATCGACGGACCGGACATCGCCGCCGCCGCGGCCACCGTGGCCATCTGCGGCGCTCTCGCCCGGGTCGCCGCGCTGGCGTTCCCGCAGGCCCCGCTCGTGGTCGCCGCTTTCGTGGTGCTCATCGTGGCGTTCGGCGTCCGCGCCCTGCCCGAGGACTGGCGCCGCGGCCCGGTCCGCGGCGTCGCGGTCGCCGGCCTGGCCGTGGTGGCGATCGCCGGCTGGCAGGCCCTCGCCAGTGGCCTGCGCATCATCGCGGCGCCGGGCCCGATCTGGAATTCCGACGTCACCGCCTACTCGACCATCCCGCCGCAGGGCGCCTGGCAGGCTCCGGTCGCGTTGCTGATCGCCGCCGTGGCCGCGTCCGCCGCGCTCCCCCGCCCGGCCAAATACGACGTGAGCTCGGTCTGCGTCGCGCTGGCCACGATCGGGGCGCCGGCCGCGTTCGGACTGCCGTGGTGGTCGCCGCTGCTGATCGGCGGGGCCGTCACTCTGGCGTACGGGATCGCCGCCGTCGCCGCGACCGACCCGCGCGCCGCGATCGACCGGGCCGGCGTCGCCGCCGTGGTCGCGTTGCACGCGGCCGGGGCGGGCCTGGTGCGGCCCTGGTCCACCGCGATCGCCCTGGGTCTGATCATGCTGACCGGCATCCTGGTCGCCTGGATGTCGCGGGCCGACGTGACGCCGCGCGCGCAGCGCGAGTGGGCCGGGACGGACGACGGCGACCAGGTGCTCAACCTCGCCCTGGACGACACCGGCATGCCCCGGCACCGGGCCCAGATCGGCGGGGCCGGCACCGCGGCCGCGCTGCTCGCCGCGCCCGGTGTGCTCGCCGCGGTGGCCGCGGAGAACGGCAACACCGCCCAGGTCGTGCTGACCGCCGCGCTGGCCGGCTCCAGCCTCGCGCTGGCCCTGCTGGCGATGGCCGGCCGCTGGATCCCGCAATATCTGCCCTGGGCCACGGTCGGCCTGGTCGGCGGGGCCACGGTCACCGCCCTCGCCTCGGTCCCCAGCGACTACCCCACGGCTTTGTACGCAGCCGCGGCCGCGCTGCTCGGCGTCGTCGCGGAGCTGCTGCGCGGGGCCATCCCGGCGCCGGGCCTCACCGTCGCCCCGAACCGCCACTGGGGCGAAGGCGGCTATGTGCGTCCCCGCTGGACCACGATCCGGCCGAGCGGCTTGAAGGGTCGCTGGCTCGTCGACCCGGCGACCGGCGCGGTGGTCGTCGCGGCGCTGCCGACGATCCTGGCGCTCTTCTCCATCGCCCCGGCGCTGCGCGCCTCCCTGATCGACCCGCTGCAGCAGCTCGGCGCCATCTGGGACGGGCCCGTCGCGGCCCTGTCCGACCCGGTCTCCGGCAATGTCGACGGTACCAGCGTGCTCGCCACCGTGCTGCTGACGATCGCGGCGGCGCTCGCCGCGCTGGGCTTCGGCGGCAAGCCGGCCGAGGCCGTACCGGTGATCCTGCCCGGCCTGGCCATCACCCTGCTGATCGCCCCGATCGCGCTGGATGTCCGCTGGCCCGCGTCGACGACGGCCGCCCTGATCGTCTTCACCATCTCCATGCTGGGCCTGGCGCTGACCCCGCCGCCGATCGCCACCCGGGCCGCGCTGCTGCGCTCCACCCGCAACATCGTCTTCGTCATCGGCCTGCTGGCCGGCGGGGCCGGCCTGGCCGGCAGCCTCGCCCAACGCCAGATGACCCTGTTCACCCTGGGCATGGCGATCATCGTCGGCCTGATCGGCGCGATCGGCGGCCGCAGCCAGCACGCCCGCATCCTGGGCTGGCTGTTCGCCGCGGTGATGGGCCAGATGTTCGTGCTGACGGTCGCCCTGGTGGCCGGGCTGACCCCGCCGTGGGCGGCGTTCGGCGTGCTGGCGGTGGGCGCGGTGCTGCTGGTGCTGGAGGCCCTGCTGCCCCGCCTGGGTCTGCCCGAGTACCGCCGCGAGGCAACCACGGTCGAGTGGAGCGGCTACGCGTCAGCGCTGCTCGCGGGCGCGCTCGCCTTCGACTCCCCGGCGCACCTGGCGGCTCTGATGGCGGCGTGGGGCGCGGTGCTCGGTCTGACGGCGACCCGCCCGGGCCGCACCCCGAACCAGCGCCGCAACCTGTTCTGGCTGGCGGTCGGCTTCGAGATCATCGGCATCTGGCTGTTCATCGCGATCGCGGACGTGGCCCTCCCGGAGGCGTACACGCTGCCGTTCGCCGCGCTGGCGCTGCTGGTGGGAGTGCTGGAGGCCCGCCAGCGCCCGGACCTGAGCAGCTGGGCGGCGTACGGCCCGGCGCTGCTGGCGGCCTTCGTCCCGACGATCGGCATCGTGGTCGCCACGGACGCGGGCGACCTCCGCGAACTGCTGCTCCTGCTGGGCGCGGTGGCCACCCTGATCGTCGGCTCCCGCCTGCAACAGCAGGCGCCGGTGGTGGTGGGCGCGGCCGCGACGGCGATCGCGGCGATCCACTTCGCCACGACGCTGGTGGGGCCGTGGCTGGTCCTGGTCCCGGTGGGTGTGATCCTGCTCTTCCTGGGCGCCACGAACGAAAACCGCCGCCGCACCCAGGAACGCCTCCGCGGCGCCCTGGTCCGCATGCGGTGACGCGCGACGGAGGCACCTCTCCTGCCGCCGTCTCGCTCGACCCTGTAGCGGCTATGGGGCCGCAGGGATGTCGCTTGCCTGGCTGCTCCGGACGGCACCGGCCGACCACAAGATCGGCGGTTGACCGGCCTCAGCCGAGCAGGCGGGCGCGGAGCGCCTCGTCCTTCTCCGCGACGACCTGCTCCAGGCTGGTCTGGAAAGCCTGCATGCGCTTGAGCAGCACCGGGTCCGACGCCGCCAGGATCCGGACCGCCAGCAGACCCGCGTTCCGGGCGCCGCCGATCGAGACCGTCGCCACCGGCACGCCGGCCGGCATCTGGACGATCGACAGCAGCGAGTCCATGCCGTCCAGATACTTCAGCGGCACCGGTACGCCGATGACGGGCAGCGGGGTCATCGACGCCACCATGCCGGGCAGGTGGGCCGCCCCGCCCGCGCCGGTGATGATGACCTTGAGGCCGCGGTCCGCCGCCGAGGTCGCGTAGTCGACCATCTTCCGCACTGTGCGGTGGGCCGACACGACGCCGACCTCGAACGGGACCTCGAACTCGGCGAGGGCCAGCGCCGCCGCCTCCATCGTCGACCAGTCCGAGTCGCTGCCCATGATCACGCCGACGACCGGTGTCATTCCTTGCCTTCCTGGAGCCAGCGGGCGGCGCGCACGGCCCGGGCGCGTACCGCGGTCATGTCGTCGCCCAGCACGGTGACGTGCCCGATCTTGCGGCCGGGGCGGACCTGCTTGCCGTACAGGTGCACGCGGGCGCCCGGGTCGGCGGCGAACAGGTGGTGCAGGCGCTCGTCGATGGACATGCCGCCCGGTTCGCCGCCGAGCACGTTGGCCATCACGACGGCCGGCGCGGCCAGGGAGGTCTCGCCCATCGGGTAGTCGAGCACGGCCCGCAGGTGCTGCTCGAACTGCGACGTCCGCGCGCCTTCGATGGTCCAGTGGCCGGAGTTGTGCGGCCGCATGGCCAGCTCGTTGACGACGATGCCGGACTCGGTCTCGAACAGCTCGACGGCCAGCAGACCGACCACGCCGAGGGCGTTGGCCAGGTCGATGGCCAGCTGCTGGGCCTCGACGGCCAGCGCCTCGGAGAGGTCCGGCGCGGGCGCGAGCACCTCGACGCAGATGCCGTCCCGCTGCACGGTCTCGACGACCGGGTACGCCGCGACCTGCCCGAACGGCGACCGGGCGACCAGCGCGGCCAGCTCCCGGCGCAGCGGCACCCGCTCCTCGACGAGCAGCTCGGTGCCCGTGGCGACCAGCTCGGCGGCGGCCGCCGCGTCGTCCAGCATCCAGACGCCACGACCGTCGTAGCCACCCCGTACGGCCTTGGCCACGACCGGCCAGCCCACGCCGGGGGACGCCGGCTCGGAGGTGCTGTCGGCGAAGGCGGTGATGTCCTCGACCGAGGTGACCGGGCGCCAGCGTGGCACCGGTGCGCCCAGTGCGGACAGCCGTTCCCGCATCTGCCGCTTGTCCTGCGCGTACCGGATCGCGTCAGCGCCGGGGTAGATCTTGACGCCCTCGGCCGCGAGCGCGGCGATGTGCTCGTTGGGCACGTGCTCGTGGTCGAAGGTGACCGCGTCACATCCCTTGGCGAACTCCCGCAGCGCGGCCAGATCGGTATGCGTGCCGATCCGCACATCAGCGGCGACGAGGGCGGCACTGTCGTCGGGCGACTCGGAGAGCACGCGCAACGACTGGCCGAGGGCGATCGCGGCCTGGTGGGTCATCCGGGCCAGCTGGCCACCGCCCACCATGCCGACTACGGGCAGACCGGTTCGGGTATCCATCTCGCCGCCAGCCTAACGATGCCCGGCGCAGCCCCGCCAAGCGGCCCGAACTCAGGCGGACAGGCGGGCCACGAGGTCCTCGACGGTTGTCACCGGGCGGTCGCAGACGAACCCACGGCAGACGTACGCCGTCGGCCTGCCGTCGATCAGCGGCCGGTCGGCCAGCAGCGGCACCCCCGGACGGTCCGGCTCGCCGGCCACCACGACCGTCCCCGGCGGGGCATGCCGGTGGGCCGCCGCCACCAGCGGATCCCCCGCCGGGTCGGTGGTCACGATCGCGATCTCGTACGGGCCGGCCAGCACCGCCTCGGCCACCGTCGCGGAATAGCCGGCGAACCGCGGATGCCCACCGATCAGCGGCCCCACCGTGGCCAGCGCCGCGTCCGCGGCCTCCCGGTACCGGGTCTCACCGCTCAGCGCCGCGTACGCCACCAGCGCGGCACAAACGGCAGCCAGCCCCGACGGCGTCGCATTGTCGGTCGGGTCCGCCGGCCGCGTCACCAGCCGTTCCGCGTCGTCGGCCGTGTCGTAGAAGCCGCCCTGCCCGCTCGGGAAGTGCTCGAGAGCCACGTCGAGCAGCGCGCGGGCCCGGTTGAGCCACTCCCCGTCGCCGGTCAGCTGGTGGATCGCGCAGAACGCTTCGGCCACGCAGCCGTAGTCCTCCAGCACACCGGCCGGTTCGCCCACCACGCCGTCACGGGAGACGCGGCGCAGCCGGCCGTCCACGATGTGCCGTTCCGCCAGCACCGTCGCGAGTTCGACCGCCGGCGTGCCGTCCGTGCCGGTGAGCTGCGCATACTCGGCCAGGGCGGTCACGGCCAGGCCGTTCCAGGAGGCCACGACCTTGTCGTCGCGGGCCGGCTGCGGGCGCCGGTTGCGGGCCGTGAGCAGGCGCGCCCGTACGTCGTGCCACCGCTCCACAAGCTCAGGCACCGCGGCCTCGATGTCGCGGGCCAGCACCAGCACGCTGCTGCCGTGCTCGAAGGTCCCCTTCGTCGTCACCCGGAACAGGTCCGCCGCCCAGGCACCGTCCTCGTCGCCCAGCGCCTCGGTCAGCTGCGCCGGCGTCCACGCGTACGTCAGGCCTTCGGTCCCGTCCGTGTCCGCGTCCAGGGCCGACGCCAGCCCGCCGGCCGGGGTGCCGAGGTCGCGCAGCAGGAACGCGGCCGTCTCGTCGGCGACGCGCCGGGCGAACTGGTCGCCGGTGAGCCGCCACAGCTGGGTGTAGACACGCAGCAGCAGGGCGTTGTCGTACAGCATCTTCTCGAAGTGCGGCACGGTCCACGTGTTGTCCACCGCGTAGCGGGCGAAGCCGCCGGCCAGCTGGTCGTAGATGCCACCCCGGGCCATCTGCTCGGCGGTGTGCCGGACGATCTCCAGGTCGCCGGGCGAGCCGGTGCGCTGGTGGTGGCGGAGCAGGAACTGCAGGTTCATGTGCGGCGGGAACTTGGGGGCGCCGCCGAACCCGCCGTACGAGCGGTCGTGGTCCTTGGCCAGCAGCTCCGCCGCCGTGTCCAGCAGTTCCGCCGAGATCGGCGCGGTCTCGCCGCCGGTCAGCTGGGCGCCGCCGATCGCCTCGACCACCGCCGATCCCTGGGTGATCACCGCGTCGCGCTGGTCGCGCCAGGCGGTGGTGACCGAGTCGAGCAGGCGGGTGAAGTTGCCCTTGGGGAAGTACGTGCCGCAGAAGAACGGCTCGCCGGCCGGGGTGGCGAAGACCGTCATCGGCCAGCCGCCCTGCCCGGTCATGGCCTGGGTGGCGGTCATGTAGACGGCGTCCACGTCGGGCCGCTCCTCGCGGTCCACCTTGATCGCCACGAAGCCGTCGTTGACCAGCCGCGCGACCTGCTCGTCCTCGAAGGACTCGTGGGCCATCACGTGACACCAGTGGCAGGCGGCGTAGCCCACCGAGATCAGCACCGGCACGTCGCGGCGGCGGGCCTCGGCGAAGGCCTCGTCTGACCAGGGCCACCAGTCGACGGGGTTGTCCTGGTGCTGGAGCAGGTAGGGCGAGGTCGCGCCGGCAAGACGGTTGGCCATGCAGCCAACCTAGCCCGAGCGGGGCCGGCTAAACCTCAGGAGGCGCCGTCCGCGCGCAGCGCAATGACCTTGGGGGGCGCCGCCTGGGCCAGCTGGTTGAGCGCCGCGACGATCTTGTCGGCGGGCAGGGGGCGGCTGAAGTGGTAGCCCTGCGCCGAGGTGCAACCGAGCGCCAGCAGGGCGGCGCGCTGGTCGGCGGTCTCGACGCCCTCGGCCACGACCCGCGCGCCCAGCCTGGCGCCCAGCTCCACCGCTCCCCGGACCACGGCGGCGGCCGCGGCGGAGTCGGTCATGTCGGTGACGAACGACCGGTCGACCTTCAGCTCGTCCACGGCGACCCGGGTGACGAACGACAGCGACGAGAAGCCGGTGCCGAAGTCGTCGACCGAGATCTGCACGCCCATGTCGCGCAGGGCGGCGATGACCTCGTCCACGACCTCCTGGTCGCTGACCGCCACCGACTCGGTGATCTCCAGGACCAGCCGGCCCGCACCCAGCCGGTGCCGGCGCAGCGCGTCGGCGACCTGGGCCGGCAGGGTGGCGTCGAGCAGGCTGCGCGCCGACACGTTGACCGAGACGGGCAGGTCGAGGCCGTGGCCGGACCAGTCCGCGGCGGCGGCCAGCGCGTGGTCGAGGACGTAGCGGGTGAACGGGGCGAGCAGCTCGCCGTGCTCGATGGTGTCGATGAAGTCGTTCGGGTTGAGCATGCCGCGCCGGGGGTGCTTCCAGCGGATCAGCGCCTCGACGCCGGTCGGCGCGCCGGTCTGCAGGTCGACCTCGGGCTGCAGGACGAGCACGAGCTGGTCGTCGGCGGTGAGCGCGTCGTAGAGCTCGGCCGGCAGGGCCAGGTGGTCGGTGCTGCTGGCGTCGCGCGCGCTGTCGTACGCCGCCACCCCGACGTGCAGCTCCTTGGCCTGGTCGAGGGCGATGCCGGCCCGCCGGATCAGCTCGGCCAGGTCGGTGGAGCCGGCGCTGGACACGGCCACCCCGACCGCGATCTCGGTGACCAGCCGGACGCCGCCGATCTCCATCGGCAGGCCGAGCTGGTCGACCAGCTCGCGGGCCCGGCGCACGGCCCGGGGCAGCGGGTTCGGCGTCTCGTGCAGCGGCGTGGCCGAGTCGGTGAGGGTGGCGATGGTGGGCAGCAGCACGGCGAACTCGTCGTCGCCGAGGCGGGCCACCAGCTCCTGCTCGCGGGCCAGGTCGGTGAGGCGTTCGGCCACCGTGCACAGCATGGCGTCGCCGGCGCGGTGCCCGAGGGTGCCGTTGACCTCGCGGAAGTCGTTGAGGTCGAGCAGCAGCAGCGCGACCGGCCGGTCCCGGTCGAACGAGTGCAGCAGCGCGTCGCCCTCGCTGAGCAGCGCGGATCTGTTCGCCAGCCCGGTCAACGGGTCGTGCACACCGTCGTGGGCCACCTTCTCTTCCAGCTGAGCCAGCCTCTCGTGCGCCGCCGCGTCGTGCAACGCGCCGGCCAGGGCATCCCCGTACGCGGAGACGGCGAGCTCGTCCCGGGCGACGGGCAGGGTCGGCTCGGACAACCACACAGTCAGCTCGCCGACCTCGGCGCCACCGACCGTCATGGTGCGCGTGATCACCGGACCGGGCAGGGCACCCGGGGTCGGGTCGTGCGAGGCGCCGTCGGCCGCGTACCGCCGGGGGCTGCCGGTGCGCTGCAGGACCTCGATCTCCACGCGGAGGGCGCCGAAGACGTCCAGCGCCCCGCGCAGGCCGGCCGCCGCGACGGCGAGCTCCGAGGAGCCGCCCAGGGTGCGGGTGGCGCGGGCGAACGCCTCCCAGATCCGGCGTTCCTCCTCGGCGCGCAGGTGGTAGCGGTAGGTGCGTTGCAGCAGCCACAGCGACGGCGGCACCGCGAGCAGCCAGATCGGCCCGTTGACCAGCGCGAAGAGGGAGAGCAGGCCGACCAGCACGTTGCCGACGAACATGGGCAGCTTGGCGTGCAGGGCGCGGACGGCGATCTGGGCCGGCGGGGCGTCCCGGTGCAGGGAGAGGGTCAGCACCGCGAGACCCATCGTGACGACCAGATAGGTGAACGCGCCCGCGATGAGCCCGACCTGCGTGCGCGTGCTGCCCAGCGGTGCGGCGGGGCCGGCGATGGCGTAGGCGATGGTGGTCGCCGCCGCGGCACCGAGGCTCAGCGAGGCGGCCAGGTGCACCAGGTCGGCGACGACGCGCTGATCGTTGAGCCAGGTGATGACGACCCAGGCGCCGACGGCCCCGAGCAGGGTGGCGGCGGGCAGCCAGCCGGGCGGCGCCAGCGCGAAGCCGACGATGAAGGCTGTCTCGCCCCAGGAGATGCTCACCGTGCCGCGGCCGACCCGGAAACGCAGCCGGGCGAGTTGCGCGGCCGCCACCAGCAGGACGGCGATGCCGATCGCGCCGGCCGGTGAAAGCGACACGATTTCCGGCCCGCGCAGCGGAACGATCATGCCGGCCACGGCGACGAGCGAGGCCGTGACGACGACGATCCAGGTAAGGACCCGACCGGCTTTGGGTCGCGACGGCGGACCGCTCTTGCCGGGGGCTCGATCGCGCCGGGCGTCGGTCGCGAGGACGGGCTGGGAAGTCATGCCACCCCCCTGCTGACCAGCGGCACTGGCGGATGCACGTGCATCTGCAGTGGAGGAAGCGAGGGCTGGAAGATGGTCATCGTCAGCCCCCTTTCCGCACAGGGTGGAGGGACGTCAAAGCCCCCCGGCGGAAGGCTAAGCCAATCCGGCAGAACGCAACAGGGGTTGACGGATGGGCTCTGTCAATGTTCCGCCAGAGACAGAACACACCGGAGAGCAACCCGCGGGTCTTGACAAAGTGGAATTCAGTCCGACGTAACTAAGCGTTCTCGCCGCGCCGCTCGCCGGCCGCCGGGCCGTCGCCGCGGTCCACGCCCTTGACCTCGGCATCCATGGACGAGGTGGGGGCGTCGGCGGGGTCCGCCCCAGCGCCGGGGCCACGCGGGGTGGCCCCGGGACGCTGGAGGTCCGCATCGAGCCGCGCGATCTCCGCGGCCCGCGCGGTGGCCGCCGGATCCGGGAAACTGTCGGGAAGCCGACGCAACCGCTTGTTCATGTTGCGGATCAGCAGGACTGTGCTCACAGCCATCAGCACGATGATGAACAGACCCATCGGACCGGCCAGGCCGCCCGATCGGGTATCACCGAAGTTGTTGACCGCCACCACGAAGTCCATGGCATTCACGGTACGCCTCAGCGGGCCTCGACCCGCTCGCGGATGCCGGCGAAGAGGTCGGACTCCGGCAGCGGGCTGTCGACCAGCGAGCGGACCAGCTCGAAGTCCTCGGTCGGCCACACCTTCTGCTGGAGCTCCATCGGCACGTGGAACCAGAAGCCGTCCGGGTCGACCTGGGTGGCGTGCGCCCGCAGCGCCTCGTCGCGGACCTCAAAGTACTCGCCGCACTCGATCCGGGTGGTGATCTTGTCGCCCCGGTCCGGCCGCTCCTCGGCGCGCTCGAGCCACTCCTTGTACGGCGACTCGAGCCCGGCCGCGAGCATGCCCTCGTGCAGGGCGAGCATGCGGGCCCGGGTCCAGCCGGAGTTGTAGTAGAGCTTCAGCGGCTGCCACGGCTCGCCCAGCTCGGGGTGCTGCTCCGGGTCACCGGCCGCGTCGAAGGCCAGCACCGAGATCTTGTGGCACATGATGTGGTCGGGGTGCGGGTAGCCGCCGTTCTCGTCATAGGTGGTCATGACGTGCGGCTTGAACTCGCGGATCAGCTTGATCAGCGGGATCGCGCCCTCGGCCGGGTCGACCAGCCCGAAACAGCCCTCGGGCAGCGGCGGCAGCGGGTCACCCTCGGGCAGCCCGGAGTCGACGAAGCCGAGCCAGGCCTGGTCGACACCGAGGATGGCCCGGGCCTTGTCCATCTCGGCCCGCCGGATGTTCGCGATGTCGGCGATGACCTCCGGACGGTCCATCTTCGGATTGAGCACGCTGCCGCGCTCGCCACCCGTACACGTCGCGACCAGCACCTCGACGCCCTCGGCGACGTAGCGGGCCATCGTGGCCGCGCCCTTGCTGGACTCGTCGTCGGGGTGCGCGTGCACCGCCATGAGACGCAACTGCTCAGCCACTGATTTCTCCCTCGACCGGGCCTTGTCGTCAGGACCCCGGTGCCGGCTGCGAAGATGGACAGGGCCATTCTGGCCGATGGCACCGACAAATTCCGCAGGAGAGGTCCCCCTGGTGAGCGAGACGCGCGCCACAGCTCCGGTATTCCCGCCGGGCCGCTACGGGCGGCGCCGCGACGGACGCCGCCGGTTGCTGGTGCCCGCCCTGCTCGCGCTCCTGGTCGGGATCGCCGCCGTGTTCCTGGTGGTCCGGCTCTACGGGCAGTACGGCGACCCGGACTACGACGCGCAGATCGTCGGCTGGTCGGACGTCACCGACACGCAGATGACGATCCGCTTCAAGGTCCGGGTGCCGGCCGGGGGCTCCGCCACGTGCGGCCTGCGGGCCCGCGACTACGGTGGCGCGGAAGTCGGCCGTCGCACGGTGACCGTCTCGGCCGCGGGATCCGCCACCACGATCGACGCCAGCGAGGTCGTCCCGACGACAGCCAAGGCCGCCGTCGGCGACGTCGTGCGGTGCGCGGCCGCGAGCTGACCCACCGGGTGCCGTGCGCACCGCTGGTAAGCTTGGTGATTCGCTCCGTACGCCTGTTCGTTCCACCCGTACGTTCAAGGAGAAGAGTCTGTGACCAGTTCAGAGGCGTCGAAGACCTGGCTCTCCCAGGACGCTTACGACCGGCTGCAGGCCGAGCTCGACGAGTTGATCGCAGCCCGGCCGGCCGTCGCCGCCGAGATCAACGCCCGCCGCGAGGAGGGCGACCTCCGCGAGAACGGCGGCTACCACGCCGCACGCGAGGAGCAGGGCAAGCAGGAGGGCCGGATCCTCTACTTGAAGGAGTTCCTGCGCAAGGCGGAGGTCGGCGACGCGCCCAGCGCCGACAAGGTGGCACCGGGCACGGTCGTCACGATCTACTTCGACGACGACAAGAGCGACACCGAGACGTTCCTGCTCGGCTCGCGTGAGATCGCCGCGACCACCGACTACACGGTGTACAGCCCCGAGTCGGCGCTCGGCAAGGCGATCCTCGGCGCGGGCCCCGGCGACACCGTGACCTACACCGCCCCCAGCGGCGCGGACATCAAGGTGACCGTGGTGGAGTTCGCCCCCTTCGGCGGCTAGCCGGCCGACGCGAGATCCCGCCGGACCCGCTCGACGGGTCCGGCGGTCTCGTGATCGATCCGCTCCGCCTGCTGCTCCGTCAGCACCACGCCGGCCGCCTGCCGCGGCCGGCGTTCCAGCATCCGGGCCCGCAGGCCGGTCGGCGGATGCGACGCGAAGAGCGACGTCTCGTCACGCACGCTGAGCTGCCGCAGCACCGGTACGGCGGAAGCCAGGTTCGCCCGTGCGACGACGGCCGCTCCTGCCACGCCGCACCGGAGCGCTGGGCGCGGGCCTCCCGCCGGATCACCGTGTCCAGCGCATCGTGCAGCAGCAGCACGTCCAGCAGGCGCACCGCGGCAGCACTCCCGGCCGCCCGCGCCGCGATCTCATCGGCAAGGTATTCCGCACGCTGGGCGTCGCGCTGGCCGATCCAGACGACCAGCAGCTGCACGCCCGTGATGAGGTACGTCAGCGCCCACTGCACGGCTGTGATGATCATGTCGAGAAGGCCGTTCCGGCCCGCGCCGTCCGGGCGGGTCAGCAACGCCAGCCGTCCCAGCGTGGTCAGCGCGACGTGCTCGAACGGGCCCCGCCGCAGGTCCCCGTTGACGAAGTGGCCCAGCTCATGGCCGATGAGCGCGACCCGTTCCGGCGGATCCAGCGTGGACCAGAGCGCCGCACCGAGACAGAGCACCCGCCGCCGGCGCAGCCCGACTGTGGTGGTGTACGCCCCCAGCGAGTGGTTCAGCCCGACGAGATGCGGCACCGGGGCACCGGTGTGCGCGGCAACCCGGTCCACCAGGGACCACAGTTCCGGCGCTTCGGCGCGGTCCAGGAAATGCGCCTCGTCGTCCAGGCTGCCGAAGCGGGGGCGCAGGGCCCCGGCCAGGACCAGCAGCACGACCCCGGGCAGGATCGTGAGCTGCGGGAAGTCGTACAGGATCAGCCACACGCCGAAGCCGGCGAGCAGTGCGACGAAGAGCAGCAGGAGCACCGCGACTGTCAAGGTCACCGCCCGCGCCGCGGAGGAGCGGCGCCGCCGCAGCGGCTCACCGGCCAGCTGGGTGAACTGCCCGGCGGTCAGCCGCCAGGCGACCCGGTGGGTGGCCCGGTCCGCCCACTTCCAGCCGAGCTCGGGCCGGCGGCGATCCGGCTCGAACAGGTCGAGGTTCCACTCGCACGACGGGCACCAGGGCGCGGCGGTGCGGGCGGTCACGGTGGCGGTGGAGCACCGGGGGCAATTCACGAGAGGTGATCATGCCGGACTCCGCGGTCGCGTGGAGTCCCGGAAATCAGGGCGTTCCGGACAGCAGGGTCAGCGGGTAGCCCTGGCTGCGCAGCGCGCCGATCAGGGCGGCCGAGTGGTCCGGGCCCCGGGTCTCGACCGAGAGCTGCACTTCGACCTCGCCGAAGCTCAGCCGCGGGTTCTGCCGCGAGTGGGCCACGTCCACGATGTTGGCCCGCTGCTCGGCGATCTCGGCCAGCAGCCGGGCCAGCTCACCGGGCTGGTCGCCGGTGCGTACGGCCAGGCGCAGGAAGCGGCCCGCCGACACCAGCCCGTGCTCGATCACCCGCAGCAGCAGCATCGGGTCGATGTTGCCGCCGGACAGGATGGCCACGATCGGCGGCTTCAGGTCGACCTTGCCGGTGAGCAGGGCGGCCACCGAGGCGCCGCCGGCCGGCTCGACCACCATCTTGTGGCGTTCCAGCAGCACCAGCAGGGCCGCCGACAGGTCCTCGTCGGTCACCGTCACCACGTCGTCGACCAGCTTGCTGACGTGGGCGAAGTTCAGCACGCCCGGGCGCATCACCGCGATGCCGTCGGCGATGGTGGTCGAGCGGTCGAGGGTCAGCGGCTCCCCCGCGGCCAGGGAGGGCGGGTAGGCCGCCGCGCCGATCGCCTGCACGCCGATGATCCGGATGTCCGGGCGCAGGGCCTTGGCCGCCACCGCGACGCCCGAGATCAGGCCGCCGCCGCCGACCGCGGTGACGATGGTGCCCACGTCCGGGCACTGCTCGAGGATCTCCAGGCCGACGGTGCCCTGCCCGGCGATGATGTCGCGGTGGTCGAACGGGTGGATGAGGATCGCCCCGGTCGCGTCGGCGAACTCGCGGGCCGCCGCGAGCGCGTCGTCGACTGTCGTGCCGGCGTACTCGATCGTGGCGCCGTACCCCTTGGTCGCCGAGACCTTGGGCAGCGGCGCGCCCTCCGGCATGAAGACCGTGGACCGCGCGCCCAGCAGGCTGGCCGCCAGGGCGACGCCCTGGGCGTGGTTGCCCGCGCTCGCGGCGACCACGCCGCGGGCGCGCTCGGCGTCGGAGAGCCGGGAGATCCGGGTGTACGCCCCCCGCACCTTGTACGACCCCGCACGCTGCTGGTTCTCGCACTTGAGCCACGTCGGCACGCCCAGCGAGCGGGTGAGCGGCATCGAGTGCTCCAGCGGGGTGGTCTTGACGACCCCGGTGAGCAGGGCTCGGGCGGCCTCGATGTCGGCGAGCTCCAGCAGATCGGTCATGAGTCGAATCGTGCCACCCGGCTCAGACGAAGGCGTGACGAGGCCAGGGGTTGGCCACCTCGAGCTGCCCGGCGATGGCCAGCAGCAGCAGCTCCGAGTCGGGCGGTCCGACGAGCTGTACGGCGATCGGCAGGCCGTCCGGGCGCAGGCCGACCGGCACCACGATTGCGGGCAGCCCGGCGATGTTCCACGGCGCGGCGTACGGCGCGTACGCCATGTTGACCTGCATGTTGCGCCGCCAGCTGCCGGCGGCGTGCCCGTCGGCGGGCGGCGGCGCCGTCGCCAGGGCGGGCGTGAGCAGCACGTCGATGCCGCTGTCGGCGAAGAACTGGATGCTCTTCTCCCGCCACGCGTCCCGCTGCTGCTGCTTGACCCAGCCGCGCCGCCACACGAACTTGCCGAGCGCGACGTGCCGGCGGGTGCGCGGCTGCAGGGCCCGGACGTCGAGCCCGGCGGCGTCGGCCTCCCGGTAGGCGCAGGCGAACCAGGTCAGCAGCCCGGCCAGGCCGACCGCGGTCGAATACGGCGGGTCGGCCGTGACCGTGTCGTGGCCCACTCCGACGAGCAGCTTGGACGCCGTCGCCACTGCCTCGCGGTTGGGCTCGTCCGGGCGTACCCCGGCGACCGGGGAGCGCAGCGAGACGCCGACCCGCAGCTTGTCCGGCTGGACCAGCTTGGCCGGGGCGCGGCCCGCCATGACGCTGAAGCCCAGCGTGGCGTCCGCGACCGTGGTCGCCAGAACGCCGTTCTCGGTGAGCCCGAACCAGCCGTCGATCCCCAGGTCGCAGGGGATGACGTCGCGGCCGGGCTTGAGCCCGACCAGGCCGCAGCAGGCGGCCGGGATGCGCACCGAGCCGAGACCGTCGTTGCCCTGGGCGATGGGCACCAGGCCGGCGGCGACGGCCGCGGCCGAGCCGCCCGACGAACCCCCCGGGGTACGCTCCAGCGCCCACGGGTTGCGGGTCGGCTCCTCGGCGCCGTCGGTCGTGCCCCACAGCCCCATCTCGGGCATCCGGGTCACGCCGACCACCACCGCGCCGGCCCCGCGCAGCCGCCGGACCACCTCGTGGTCGTCCTCGGCCACAGCAGACCGCGCCGCCGCCGAGCCGTGCCAGGTCGGCAGGCCGGCGACGGGCGTGTTCTCCTTCACCGCGACCGGCACGCCGGCCAGCGGCAGGTTGGCCAGGTCCTCCTGGTCGTCGACCTTCTCGGCCTCGGCGATCGCCTCACCGGCCCGGACCACGCGGAACGCCGCGATCGCCGGATCGGAGATCGCGATCTGCTCCAGGTGATCGGCCACGACCTGGGTGGCTGTCGTGTCGCCGCGCCGCACCGCACGCGAGATCTGCTTCGCCGTGGCACCCACCCACGTGGTCGCCAGGTTCTCCATGGCCCGTCTCCGTCTGTCTAAGCCCTAGCCGAGCGCCTGCTCCAGATCCGCGAGCAGATCGTCAACGGTTTCGATGCCGACAGACAGTCGCACGAGATCGGCGGGGACTTCAAGCGGTGAGCCCGCGGCGGACAGGTGTGTCATCTGTCCCGGGTGCTCGATCAGCGACTCGACGCCGCCCAGCGACTCGGCCAGGACGAACAGTTTGGTCCGGTTGCAGATGGTGATCGCCTGCTCAGGGCCGCCGGCCGCACGGAACGACACCATGCCGCCGAAGCGCGACATCTGCTTGGCGGCGGTCTCGTGTCCGGGATGCGACTCCAGCCCCGGGTAGAGCACCTGGCCGACGGCCTCGTGGTCCTGCAGGTAGGAGACGATGCGCTCGGCATTGTCACAGTGCCGGTCCATGCGTACGCCGAGGGTCTTGATGCCCCGCAGCGTCAGCCAGGCGTCGAACGGCCCGTTGACCGCACCCATGGCGTTCTGGTGGAAAGCGAGCTGCTCACCGAGCTCGTCACCGGCGGTGACCAGAGCGCCACCCACGACGTCGGAGTGCCCGCCGAGATACTTGGTCGTCGAGTGGATGACGACGTCGGCCCCGAGCGCCAGCGGTTGCTGCAGGTAAGGAGAGGCGAACGTGTTGTCGACGGCGAGCATCGCGTCGTACTCGTGGGCCAGCGCGCCGAGGGCGGTGACGTCGGCGATGTTCAGCAGCGGATTGGTCGGCGTCTCGGCCCAGATGAGCCGGGTGTGCCCGGGCCGGAACGCCGCGCGGACCGCGTCGAGATCGTTGAGCGGCACGGCGGTCCAGTCCAGGCCCCAGTTCTCCGCGACCTTGGCGAAGAGCCGGTAGGTGCCGCCGTACGCGTCGTCCGGGATCACCACGTGGTCGCCGGGACGGCAGACCGTGCGCAGCAGGGTGTCCTCGGCGGCGAGCCCGCTGGCGAAGGCGAGACCACGCCGGCCGCCCTCGATCGCGGCGAGGCACTCCTGCAGGGCGTCGCGGGTCGGGTTGCCCGAGCGGCTGTACTCGTAACCCAGCCGCGGGGCGCCGACGGCATCCTGCGCGTAGGTGCTCGTCTGATAGATAGGCGGCACCACCGCCCCGGTGCGCGGATCCGGGTCCTGCCCGGCGTGGATGGCCAGAGTGTCGAAGCCGTACGTGTTACCCGTCATGAACGGCAAGGCTAGTCTGCGCTGATGCCCGACTGCCTGTTCTGTTCGATCGTGGCGGGTACGGTTCCCGCGTTCCGGGTGGTGGACACCGAGGACGGGGTCGGTTTCCTCGACATCCGGCCGGTCTTCAAGGGCCACGTCCTGGTGGTGCCGCGCCCGCACGTCTCCCAGCTGACGGAGCTGCCGGCCTCGTTGTTGCCGGGCTACTTCGCCCTCGTGCAGCGGGTGGCTGCGGCGGTGCCGTCGGCCCTCGGCGCCCAGGGCACGTTCGTGGCGATCAACAACGTGGTGTCACAGTCCGTGCCCCATCTGCACACACACGTCGTACCTCGGACGAAGGGCGACGGGCTCCGCGGCTTCTTCTGGCCGCGGACCAAGTACGCCTCCGACGACGAGGCGCAGTCGTATGCGGACCGGGTAAGGAACGCGCTCGACACGGCGTTGTAGAGGGCGGATGAGAGGAGTGACCGTGTTCCTGCGGTACAAGAAGCTCGACCTGCCTGGTGTCACGTCCGGCCGCGATGCCGAGATGCCGGTGGCTGAGAAGCACACGGTGCTCGGAACCCCGCTGAAGGGCCCCTGGCCGGACGGATTCGAGACGGCCGTGTTCGGCATGGGCTGCTTCTGGGGAGCCGAGCGCATCTTCTGGCGGCTGCCCGGGGTGTACTCGACCTCGGTCGGTTATGCGGGTGGGACGACCCTGAACCCGACGTATGAGGAGACGTGCTCGGGGCGTACCGGGCATGCCGAGGTCGTGCAGGTGGTCTACGACCCGGCGAAGATCAGCTATGAGCAGCTGCTGAAGGCGTTCTGGGAGAACCACGACCCTACGCAGGGCATGCGCCAGGGGAACGATGTGGGGACGCAGTACCGGTCGGCTGTCTACACGACCACGGCTGAGCAGGCTGTGGTGGCGATGGCTTCGGTGGAGGCGTTCCAGCCGGTGGTGAGTGCGGCTGGAAGGGGGCAGATCACTACTGAGATCGCTCCACTGGGGGTTTACTACTACGCCGAGGATTACCACCAGCAGTACCTTTCAAGTGACAAAAACCCGAACGGGTACTGCAACCACGGGCCGAATGGGATGACCTGCCCGATCGGTGTTGCTAAGACCGCTTAGTTGTTCGCATCGGGGTGTCCTCGCTCAGCTGAGGGCACCTCGGTTCATCTGCTTGCCATCCCGTCGGCCGTCGACCCACCCACCGGGGAGCGGGCCGCCGCTGGGGCCGCCACGGCTCGCCCGGCGGTAGATAACTACGAAGGATGGCGGCCCGGCGGCGGTCTGCTCGGCTTCGCCCGGGGCGACGGACGGCGGGATGGCATACCTCATCCCAGAGGTCCGAGATCTTTGTTTGCACTCGCGCGGTTGTCAGCCGGTCTCGTCAATGCTCGATGTAGCCGGCGCGTCGGCCGATGCCGGCGCTTGCGCCGCCAGCAGGCCGGGCGCGACCGGCTCAGCAGACCGGGACTATGCGCTGGGATCGTCGCGAACGAAGACACCGACGCCGGGCAGCGTTTCGGTGATCTCCTTGATACGGAGGATCTGCATGGCGCGGTCGATCACGGGCTCGGTTACCTCGTAGTGGGCGATCAGCTCGCGGCGGCTGGGCAGACGAGAGCCGGGCGGGAACTCGCCAGCTTTGATGCGCTGCTGGAGGTCGTCAGCGATCTCTTCGTATCGGTAACGCGGTGGCACAGGTGATCTCCTCGGTTGGCACTTCCGAGTAGAGCACCAATGACTAGCCCTTGACTACCCAACGCTAGCTGTGGGAGGTTGGCCATAGGTCTCCTCGGTTGGCGCTTGGGAGACGCTGACAGCGAGGCCGGAAGATCCGACCCGTGGTCGAGGTGAAAGCCCGGAGCAACCGTGATGCTCCGGGCTTTCGTCTGTCCACTCTGCCGCACACCACCCGAGCGGTCTGCAACCCACCCCGCAGTACATGCGGAAACGCAGTTTAGGAATCCTAGATCAACTGGAGGTTGCGAGTCACCTACCTGCTGTCTTCCCAGCTCAACGACATTCGTGGTTGACCGCCGTTGACCGCCACCCCTACCCGTTGCCCGCCACATCGGGCACGTAGCGGGCACGTTGCATCCGTTCGCTGCTGCCTACATCGGCCCGCCGACATGGACCTTGAGAACTTCATAGGGGCTGCGTTACCGCCCCTACTTGATGACGCCGATGATCCCAGTCACCGTGCCGACGACACCGCTGACGGTGGCCAACTTTGCCGCAGCACCCGTCCAAATGCCCTTCGTCTTCTGCCGCCAGCCAAGAGACCACCACTCCTGCCCAAACTTCGACCACTTGTGCTGCCGGAGGTGGCAGCCCAGCAGGAGGCCGGCAGAGTTGTTCCGACAAAACTCCACATCGGCGCCGCGTCTCCGGTTGATCGCACCGCAGTAGACCGGCGCTTGGAAGAGGACGAAGAAGATCAGAAGCCCGACCAGCACCGCGTAGAGGACTGGACCGAAAGCGTTGCTGCCGAGCGAGAGGAGCAGTACGGCGAGCACGCCGTAACCCCAGAACCGCCAGAGCTTGGACTTTGATTTGCTCCGTGTCGCCATGAGAACGAAGAGTATCGATCATATGACTCTCCGTGAAGCGTCAAGATTCCGTCCGTCAGAACCCTTGACCGTCGGGAAACCTGAACCTACGGATCAGCGGCGACGCTGCTGGATGCAGGCTGATTCGCAGGCCAGCACCTGGACACCCCCTGACTCGGACGTTTGCGGTGGGTTCGTTGCTACTTCCCTGCCGTACGGACGCAACGAGCTCAGTCAGTCACGCCTCGACGGTCAGCTTGGAGTCCTTGAGCTGGTGCGCGTAGCTAAGCGATCCATTGATCCAGGGGCGGCACCATCGGAAGAGCCACGGTCGTCACATGGTCGCCGTTCAGTCAGGCACTGAACGGGCTGCGACCACCACTCATGCCCGGCCTCTCGTCCACGCCGGGTACCACAGGGGGATGTACCACAGGGGGATGACCCACAGCGGGTGGCGCCCCCGCTCCGCAGCGAGCGGTGATACTGAGGTCACGTTACGCTAAGGCGCGGTAGATTGCCGAGCCTCAACGAGCCGTGAGAGGGGTTTTGTGCCGATCCCAGCTTTAGTGAACGGTTTTCTACCTTCTGGACGGTATCAGTGCACTCCGGCCGAAGCGGAAGCCGCCTTCGTCTCTGACCCGGCCTACGCGGCTTCTATTAGTCGAGCTCCCCTTTGGCAACACCACTGGACGAACGCCTTGGCGTTACTTACAAGCGCCGTACGGGTGCATGCCGCCTGGATCAGCGGGTCCTTTACGTCAGACAAGGTCAATCCTAGAGACATCGATGTCGTATTCGTCATTAATGAGCAGGATCGCCTTTCTCGATCAGTAACGGAGCGTCAGATAGTCGAGGCTTTCGCTCGTCGTGTGATAGATCCCGCCACGGGTAGGGTTGTGGCCGCCCATGGCCTTTTGGTTGACTCATACATTATCCCCTGGGCTCCCTACCTGGACAAACGTGGACACCTCGTCGAATATGACGAATATGTGTCAGATAGGGGCTATTGGGACGATTGGTGGAGCAGGCGGAGGTTCTCTCCCAAGGGAAGCCCGTCGGTGTCGCAGGACGCTCATCCTTGCCGCGGCTACCTGGAGGTAAGTATCAGTGACTACGTCTGACTTCGGCGAAGCTGCTCCCCCTGAGGCCATCGATCTGTCCTTGGTGCGAAGCCGCATCTTGGAGACCGCACCTGAACCGGCCGAGCAGTCTGTAGATTTCGCTCGCCTAACAGGTGAAGCCCGCTGGGCCATCGAGCATGGCGAACTTCCACCACAACGTCCAGAAGTCCGCGTGAGGCTCTTCGGGGACGGGGTACATGGCCATACCATCGCGGTGCATACCGCGATGCAGCTCCTTGACTCCTTTCAAGGTGCCGTCACGGCTGTCGGTAGCGCAATGCGCCGCCTTACTGACGCGAGGCCGAGCGCCGGACCCGACGGGAAACCGATAGGCATTAAGAAATTGACCGAGCTCAAGATGAATTCGAATATCGGGGCGGGCTCGGTCGTCTTCTTTCTGGAAGGGTCCGCTCCACCGCCCCTCGCTCAAGACGGCTTGGTTCAGACCGCTTCAGATGGCTTTGTCGACGAGGCGCTGCGTTCCCTCCTGAGGGTCTTAGAAACGGCTCAGGAAGACGATCCCGACGATCCAAGCCAACTAGTCGAACAGATGCAAAGATTCGGCGTGCAGGTGGCATCTAAGCTAGATGCCCTCGCGGAGCAGGCCATCAACAACGGGATTGACGTAGACCTGGGGCTGAGGTCCACCGGGGGCCGGCGCGCGCAGGCTGTCCTCGGTCGACGAGGAGCGGCTGCAATCCGCTATGCCGTAGAGCGTAACAAGACACGGTCGATTCAAGAGACCATACTTGGACGTCTGCGGACAGTGAGCGATGGAGCGGACAAAATTCGCGTCACCCTTGATGACGACATTACGCAAATCAAGATGGGCGTCGAGCCGGATGTAGGCGTGACTTTAGGGCCCCTTCTTGGGCGGCGCGTTGTGGCGGAAGTCGAGACCACCATCACTTGGAAGCTTGCTACCGGCAAAGAAAGACGAACGTACAAGCTATTGACAGCCGAGCCTGTCTCAGAGCTAAGTACGGACGTTTAGCTATCGCGCAGCTCAGCCGCCTTCCACTACCCGCGAGACTTGATAGCCCAACGCCATCCCGTCGGCCTTCGTCCACACATCGTGGTGCGGACAGGGCCTGCCTGGGCAAGGTGGAGCACCCTACGTCTGACCGACCTTGACCAGGCAGGCCCTGTCTGCTCGGCTTCGCCTGGACGAAGGTTGTCGGGATGGTGCCCCTCATCCCAGAGGTCAGAGTCCCCGCCGGAGGCATCGCGTCTGACCGCGGAATCAAAGAGCCCCCGGAACTGCCGGCTACTTCGGCGGCCCGGGGCTTCTTTGTGTGTCGCGCCTGCCGCCGGGCTGGAACCGCCGGGGTGCGCCCAGCGAAGCGGCCGGGCGCGGGGTCCCCGAGCGGCGGGCCTCCGGCCCGGCCCTGCTGGGCGGCGCGAGCGGCCTGCGAAGCGGGCCGCCTTGACCCTGTATTGAAACTCGTAACCACGGACTGACGATCAATCTGGTCCGATACGGCGCATGAGCTGTTGCCCGGCACGGATGCCGTCAACGATCTTCTGCTCACCGCGCGCGAGCCCTGCACCAGAGAACCGCCACTTGGCGTTAACCAAGACCTCTCGTTCATCGTATGCGGGCAGTCCCTCTGCCTGCCGACGCTCGGCCTCTTGGTGAGCCTTTCGCTCATTGCGCAGCTCGCCGTAGGTGACCGAGTAGCTGCGACTCTTGGTCGCGGCATGGCCTCTGTAGCCGAGCATGTGTGCCCAGCGGCGGAACGGCACGTCTCCATACGCGGGCACGGCATCTAGAACGAAGCAGGCACGCACCATGCGCTCCGTGTGTGCAGGCAGGTGCAGATGGTCCAAGGTGTCCAAGCTCTTGATCCGTCGCGGTGGCAGGCCGGTGATCTCGCCGCCCTTGGTCACGTACTTAGCGATGTAGCGGGCGACGTTGCGACTGGTGATGCCGCCAACGACCTCCGCGATGGCCTGTGTATCGACCTGGGTGCCGAAGCGCATCGCTCGAACCGCCCGGTTCGGGTTGGCCGGCTCAGGCACGTCGATGGAGACGGCTGCAACCGCTCGACGTAAGCACTCTTCCAACAGGTCGATGGTCGCCCATACCGGAGGCGACGTCTCGGGACCATCCGGCCCGTCGACCCGAATCACGCTATGGAAGTGGATGACCCCCCGGGCTTGGTACTCGGCAACCTTGAAGAACGACACCTTGGCCACCTTGCTCAAGGCACTCCGGCTCAGCCCAACCGTGGCTGCGACCTCGCGCCGCAGGTAGATCGTCAACCGCTTCCACAGCTCACCGGCGTATGCGTTGAACAGCACCGCACCGGCGTAGTCGTAACACTCCCGGCAGAGAGCGTCGCCAGCTCGGGGATCGCCCTCGCCATGGCGGTCTTTGCACGACATGACGACGCCGTGCGGGCACGTCTCAGCGTCGCGGCGGACCCGGCATCGCAGCGGCTTGCCGTCCCGGCCCGCGTTCTTGTGCTTCGCATGAACAGCTCCGAAGGATGGCGCGGTAAGGGTGGCGAAGATGGCCGGATGCTCGGCAACCGTCTCCGGAATCCCCTTGCCACCCGCCAGACCAGCGCTGGCGACCTGGTACGTGTCATCACGGTGGAGTTGCGAACATGACGGGCACACGGCTGCCCGCCGGTTCCCGCAACGAACCAGCCGATATCCCATCGGCTCGTCATCGGTGCTGTAGTGATCCAACACCTCGCCCGTCGCAGCATCGATGACAGTGCGATGCCCCCGCATCCGGGTCGGGTTCGCGCACGCGCCCGTTGACCGGACCTGCTTCTGCCACTCCGCGAAGTCCGGCATCGACATGCGGGTCGCCATCGCCCGGATGTCCTCGGGGAGATCTTCGAGCCCGCTCATGCGGCCCTGCCCAGGGCCGGACCATCGCGCTCATCGGTTGGCCGTTCGTCCTCCGCGCTGGTCCGCGGCTGCGTGAGGTCCACGCCGAGGATCGCGCCGATGCGCTGCCACTTCTCGTCTGACCACACGGGTGACGCGGCGGCTTGCCGGCGTCCCCACTCCCTCGCGCTGACCGTTGCCAACTTGTGGCGGCTCCTTCCTCGATTCCAGGAAAAGAGCGCGCGACATCGCCACACCAGCAAACAGTGCGGAAATGATGGCGACGGATGCTACGGAAGTGTGATTCTTGGAATCGAGAAAGTGATTGGCCTGATGCGTCTGCCTACCGCCATATGGGCCGTGGGTCCGGGTGTCCCACGGCGGCGGTCCTCTCGTCGCTTAAGCGGCCGATACAGGTTAGCTAGTCAAGGCAGAGGGCGCGTTGCTTCCGTATTCAGATGAGGCGATGCTCGCGGCTCTGCGATCGAGAGTAACGCTGTGAATCATGGCTTCAACGCGATTTGTTCACCGCTAGCCCGGAATACAACTCGCAGTAACAACGTCTCGCTTTGACCGTAGGACACCGCTGGCGTCCATTGACGTCCGCTGGCGTCCACTGAGGTCTAGTGACAACCAATGACAAATATCGATCATCGTGGCGCAGGTCACAAATCTCGCGCTACGTAACAGGTACAACGGCTAGGTCAGTCCTCGCGCCAGATAGGTTCCAGCAGGTCAGGGTTGAAGGCAGATCGCCCCCGCCCGTTCGGGTGCACGATGATGGCGTGCAGGGCCTCGTGGATGTACGCCCGCTTGCGCATGACGTCCAGGCCGCCATCGCCCTCCGGCGTGTACCAGCGGCGGCGTAGGTCTTCCACGTCGAGCTTCCGACGCTCGATCTGTACGGCGTACCGGCCTTGCTCAGCGCGCAGCCGGGCGATCTTCTCTTCCACCTGACGCACATTGGAGAAGAAGAACTCGTTCGATATCCCGCCTGCACGCCAGACGCGGCCCAATTCGTCAAGCTGCTCTTGACTGTTCTTCAGCTCATCAGCCCCGGCCCATGTCTGGCCACCATCGCCACCCGCCGAACGCATCTCGCGCTCCTCAAGCTTCGCGAGCACCATCTCGGAGACGTACTCGTCGACTTTGGCTCCCTGCCGGCCGATTCCCGAACATCCGCCTTGCGCCTTCGGCTGGCAGAGGTAGTGGTAGACATTCGGATTCCGGTGCCACCGCCGCGCGCGCAGTGGGCAATTGCAGAGCGTCCCATCCGGCTTCGGCTTGCCGCACCGGAGGATGCCGCTGAGCAGATAGCGATGCTCAGAGAAGTCGGCCGCGAGCACGTTGCCCGTTGAGCCGTCCGGGTTCACGCTCCTCCCCTTGCGGTTGCCCATGATGGCGCTGACGGCTTGCCAGGTAGCCGGGTCGATGATCGGCTCCCATGCGCCCTGGACGGGCTGCCCGCTGTCATCAGTCACGATCTCGCCGTGCAGCAGCCGCCACCCGCACAGGCGCGGGTTGGCCAACGTGACCTTCAGCGAGCGCGAGGTCCACTGGTTCCCGAGGGATGTCCGCACGTCCGCAGCGACCCACTCCCGCACGATGGAGTTGAGCGACCTACCGGCGGCGAACTCCTTCGCAGCCTTGGCCACAAGCGGCGCTTCGACGGGATCCAGGCTGCGACGGTCAGCAGCCCATCCAAACGGTCGCGTTCCTCCAGCAGGCTGGCCGCTCTCGGCACGGTCCCGGTGGAACCGCCGTAGCCGCCGGCGCGCCTTCCGGGACTCGATCTTGGAGAACGCCACACCCACCAACCCGAGCCCTTCGACATCCTCGGCGTACAGGTCCTTGGGGCCGCGCTCGTCGGCAAACACTCGGCCATCGTCGGCGGTCAGGGCTTCCACGAACCGCTCGTAGTCACCGGCTCTCCGGGCCAGCCGGTCCTCGTTGAGCACCACGACGCCGCGCGTCTGCGTACCGTCGGCCAGGCGGCCAACAGCGACGGCCTTGAGCATCTCCTCGAAGGCCTCACGGATGACGCCCGCCTTACTCGCCGACCGGTCGTTGTCGGTCAGCTCGGCTACGACCAGCCACCCCAGGCGCTGGGCGGTCCGTCGGTTGACCTTGTGCTGGTTGCTGACACCATGTTCGTCACGCTCGCCATCGCTGCTGATCCGCGCGTACGAGATGACCGGCACCGCATCAATAGTCACCTAGCGGACGGTACTACCACCAGCAGTATCTGTCGGACGCGAAGAACCCGGGCGGCTACTGCAACCACGGCCCGAACGGGATGACCTGCCCGATCGGTGTGGCTAAGACCGCTTAGTTGTTCGCATCGAGGTGTCCTCTCGCCTGAGGGCACCTCGATTCATCTGCCTGCCATCCCGTCGGCCGTCGACCCACCCACCCTTGGGTCCGCCACGGTTCGCTCGGCATCAGACACGCCCGAAGACCTGTGCAGCTCATGGCATTGCGGCGGATCGCCGGCCACGGCGTACAAGGCGTTCTCGTACGCGCCGCCGAAGTCGATCCTGGTGATCTTCCGTAGTGGCCACTTCGTGGGTTCCCGATCCCACGTTGCCTGCGGGCTCACCTCCCGGATGCCGACGGTGCGCTTGCGAACAGCGGCGAGACGGCCGATGAAACACGCGTCCGGGATGGATTTCTCCAGGTGCAGAGTGACCAGCGAGAAGTGCTCGGCAACCGACACGATGAGCTTTCGGATACCAGTCAGATCCACGTTTGTCGGCGCGACGGGTGGCCAGGTGCCCTGCAGTGCGAGCGCCTTGCCGACGAATCCATCGGTCGGACGCGGCTTGACGGCGACGACATCGGCGGATCGCAGCGCCGCGAAGCCGTTGAGCCGGATGCCGTCATCCACGACGGCCATCAACAGCCACGAGTCCGCGAGCATCACGACGTACCCCTCGAGCTTGTCCGCCCGGTCGATCCGGCGCCGCAGTCGTACCAGCCGGCGCTCGCGCAGTGCCCGATCGAGCCGGAAAGCCACCAAGGCTCTTGCCCGTGCCTTCGATCTGCCCATCGCCCGATCATTGCTGAATGCGACATCCCGACGCAGGCATTTCCTGGCGACGAGCACGTATCTCAGCCCGGGAAGGTGAGCCCGTTCCGTTCGGCCGGGCTCAACCAGCCGCGCTCCACCATGGTGTCCAGCACCTGCTCCCAGCCGGCCTTCGGCGCAGGCCGGTCAGGGTCCAGCTGCACCGCGAGCACCGCGGCCTCGGCCACGGACAGCTGCGGGGCCGGCTTCCGGAAGTACGTCCGCGCGGCGGCGTCCAGGCCCACCGCACCACGGCCGTAATCGGCCCGGTTGAGGTAGCGGTCCAGTATCTCGGTCTTGGTGTAGCCGGCCTCGGCCTTGTCGGCGATGACCCGGATTCGCAGCCCGGACTGCTCACCGGGACCGGACGCGATCTGCGCGTACCGCCGGGTGATCAGCGAGTCGCCGGAGTCGTAGAAATCGGGGTCGACAGCGGCGACGAAAGCGTTGGCCACCGCAGGAGACAGGTGCGCCACCGGATACGGGACCTCGTTCTCCACCAGCGGCACGCTGTCGTAGTAGTAGGTGACTCCGGTGATGCCACCGGCCAGCAGCAGCAGGGCGAGCGCGGCGCCGATGATCAGCCGCTGGCTCCGAGGCCGGGGCGGCGAGGCGAGAATCATCGCGACAGTAGAAAAGATTCAGCGGAGCTTGTCGAATCGCGGCCGTGGCGTTCGTAGCGGAAGTGAGAGCACCCACCCGATCACTTGCAAGGAGAGTCCCATGACCGCGACCTACACCTTCGACGTCTTCTCCAGCCTCGACGGCTTCGGCGCCGCCGGCGGGGACTGGACCGGCTACTGGGGCAAGCAGGGCCCCGAGCTCCTGGACCGCCGTCTCGCCCTCTACGACGCCGACCAGCGCATGGTCTTCGGCGCCAACACCTACCGGATCTTCACCAGCATGCTGGCCGAGAACACCGAGGAGACAGTCCGCGACCCCTGGGTCACCCGCATGCGGAACCTGCCGGCCACCGTCGTCTCGACCACCCTCGACGGACCCCTCGACTGGCCCGACGCGACCGTCGAGCAGGAAGACGCCGTCGATGTCGTCGCCCGGCTCAAGGAGCAGTCCGACGTGCCGCTGCGTTCGCACGGCAGCCTTTCGCTGAACCGCGCGCTGATGGCCGCCGGTCTCGTCGACCGCGTACAGGTGACGCTTTTCCCGGTCATCACCGGCCGGACCGGAATCGGGCCGATCTTCGCCGGCGCCGAGGATTTCGACCTCGAGCTGCTGGAGACCCGTACGCTCGACGGCCGCGTCCAGGAGTTCATCTACCGCCCCACGCTGCACTGATGCCGTCCTCCCTACGGGTGTAAAAGATCGACAGCCTCCTACCCCTCCTCACACACTGAACAAGAAGACAATTCAGGAGGTAGACCTCGGGAGGTTCACCATGCCCAGGTTTCACAATGAGGAGGAGCGGGTCGCCTGGACGCTGGCCGAGTCGCTGGCCGACAAGGCCCGGGCGATGATGCGGCAGGCCGAGACCGCGCTCGAGACGTGGCGGATCGGCAAGGAGCTCAATCGCGTTCGCTGTGCGCGGCGCGGGATCAGTGCCTCCGACGCCGAGATCCGCTGGTCCGAGACCGCCAACGCCAAGAACGCGCTGACCGACAACAGTTTCCACGTCTCGCTCGCGACGATGTACTTCGGTGCCGCCGCGGCCTACTACTCCCGGGCCCAATACCTCCGCAGCCACGGGGAAGCCCATGTATGAGAAAAGCGCCACCCCGACCGGGGCGGCGGTCGGAGCGGCGCTCTCGCAGGCCTGACGGACCCGGCGCTCGCACGGGGGACGAGCGCCGGATCCATCAGGGGCCTGAGTCGAGTGTGCGGCGGATTTCTGGGAAACCGCTGTGCCGCACCACCGAATGCGCTGGGAGTGACCGGCGCTCAGCGGTCGGCCGGCGGCGGCTTCGGCGGCTCCGCCGGAGCGGTCGCCCCCGGTCCCTGCGCGGCCGACTCGTCCTGGCTCGTTCCCGGACCGGCCAGGGCGAGCCCGAGCACCGCACCCGCCCCGATCAGTCCCAGGCCGGCCAGGGAGATCTTGCGTCGTTCCGGCTCGTTCACGGCACCTCCAGGTTGAAGACCGGCTTTCCATGCTGCCCCGGCCTGCTGTGAGCCAGCTGAGTCGCCGGCTGAGATGGCTGAGTCGCCGGCCGGCAGGCATATTGGTCAGATGGAGACGGCAACCGAGAACGAACGCAAGTACGACGTCCCCGCCGGTTTCGAGTTGCCGCCTCTCATCGGTGCCGGCGGGGTGCGGGAGCTCGGCGAGGCCGAGGTGCACGAGCTGGACGCGACCTACTTCGACACCGACGATCTGCGGCTGGCGCGCCACAAGCGCACCCTGCGCCGGCGGACCGGGGGCGGGGACGCGGGGTGGCATCTCAAGACGCCGGCCGACGGGTCGAGCCGCACCGAGCATCGGCTGCCGCTGACCGACGGCGACGACGTGCCCGCCGAGCTGGTCGCGAAGGTGCGCACGATCGTGCGGACCCGGCCGCTGGGACCGGTGGCGCGGCTGCGTACCCATCGGGTCGAGACGCCGCTGCGCGACGAGCAGGGCCGTACCCTCGCGCTGGTCGCCCAGGACCGGGTCGGCGCCGAGACCGGCGGCACCGAGCAGAACTGGCAGGAGCTCGAGGTCGAGCTGGTCGACGGCGGGCCGGAGGTGCTCGACGCCGTCGAGGGCCTGCTGCGGGCGGCCGGCGCCACCCCGGCCGCAGGGCCGTCGAAGCTGGCCCGGGCGCTCGGCGACCGGCTCGCCGAGCCGCGTCGCCGGCGCCGCAAGATCAACCCCGTGCTCCGGTACGCGCGGGAGCAGCGCGAGGCCGTCGAGGAGCAGGACCAGGGGGTACGCGCGGGCGACCCGGAGGCCGTGCACAAGATGCGGGTGGCGACCCGGCGTCTGCGCAGCACCCTGAAGACGTTCAAGGTCTCGTTCGATCCGCAGCGGGCCGCTTCGCTCAGCGACGAGCTCAAGTGGCTGGCCGACTGCCTCGGTGACGTGCGCGACGGCCAGGTCCTCGAGGGCAAGCTGCTCGCCGACACGGCCGGCTTCCCGGAGGTGGCCGACGGCATCCGCGCTCATCTCGACGCCCAGGTCGAGCGGGGTCGTGCGGTGCTGACCGAGGCGCTGGACAGCGACCGCTACCTCGCCATGCTCGACGCCATGGACGCGCTCGTCGACGACCCCGAGCCGGACGACGCGGGCGCGCTGCGCCGGGCCCGCAAGGCGCTACTCAAGGCCGACCGGCTGCTGGACGATGCGATGGCCGACGGCGTCGACGCCGAGCTGCACGAGGCCCGCAAGGCCTACAAGCGGGCCCGGTACGCGGTGGAGATCTTCGCTCCCAGCGCCGGCAAGCCGGGCAAGCGACTGGTGAAGGCTCTGACCGGGCTCCAGGACGTGCTCGGCGCCCACCAGGACTCGGTGGTCGCGCAGGAGGTGCTGCGCGAGGTGGCGCGCACCGCGCCGGACGGATTCGGGTACGGCGTGCTGTGGGCGCGCCAGGAGCAGGTCGGCGTGCAGACCCGCGACGAGCTGCCGCCGGTCGTCGCGGCGTCCCGGGTGAAGCGGTTGCGGAGCTGGCTCGGCTGACCGTTAACGTGCCGTCCGCCTTCCCGTCACGGTCCGCCAGTTGTCAGGTCGGCCCTGGTGGGTATGAACCGTGTCATGCAGGCGGACCAGGACCACGAGCAGGAGCAGGACGACAACGGCGGCCACGAGGATCGCCAGTTCGACGACGAGCTCACCACCGACCCGTACACGGGTCCGATCACCGAGCTGGGCGGTTACCGGGTCGCCGACGACGATGACGACGACCCGGTGCTGCTCAACGCCGACGGCAGTCCCGTGGACACCTGGCGCGAGGACTACCCGTACGACATCCGGATGCCGCGGGCCGAATACGACCATGACAAGCGGCTGCTGCAGATCGAGCTGCTGAAGCTGCAGAACTGGTGCAAGCGCACCGGCGAGCGGATGGTGATCCTCTTCGAGGGCCGCGACGCCGCCGGCAAGGGCGGCACGATCAAGCGCTTCATGGAGCACCTGAACCCGCGCGGCGCCTCGGTGGTGGCGCTGGAGAAGCCGAACGAGCGCGAGAGCAACCAGTGGTACTTCCAGCGCTACATCAAGCACCTGCCCGCCAACGGCGAGATCGTGCTCTTCGACCGGTCCTGGTACAACCGGGCCGGCGTCGAACGGGTCATGGGCTTCTGCACCCGCGCCGAGTACCTGGAGTTCATGCGGCAGGCCCCGGACCTGGAACGGATGCTGGTCCGCTCGAAGATCAACCTGATCAAGTTCTGGTTCTCGGTCTCGCAGGGTGAGCAGCGCACCCGCTTCGCGATCCGGCAGGTCGACCCGGTACGCCAGTGGAAGCTCTCGAAGATGGACCTCGAGTCGCTGGACAAGTGGGGCGAGTACACCGAGGCCAAGGAGGCGATGTTCTTCTACACGGACACCGCCGACGCCCCGTGGACCGTGGTCAAGAGCAACGACAAGAAGCGCGCCCGGCTGGAGGCCATCCGCTTCGTGCTGAACCGCTTCGACTACGACAACAAGGACACCAGCATCGTCGGCACCCCTGATCCGCAGATCGTCGGGCCCGCCTCGCAGTTCGTCGAGGGCACCGAGGTGTCGCCGCAGGTATTCCCGCGACTGTAGTGACCTTAAAAGCGTTGTCGCCGGGGCCGTGAGGTGGTTAACGTGGCCGTACACGTGAGAGGAGGTGGTCCGAAGTTGTATAGCAACGGGACTCGTGAGGTGGCTGTCCGCTAGCCGCTGTCCTTGACAGCTTCGTTTGAACGTCGAGACCGTGTGGCAGCGGTGCGGCGAATACCAGGCAGCCACCCGGCCCCCGGGGATCCGGCCTTGTCCGACCGGACCGTGCCACGGCGCGGAAGTCCCCGGGGGTCGCTTCATGTCCGAAGGTGATCATGCGCCAGCTGACCGTGCTCGGCACCGCGAGCCAGGTGCCCACCCGGCACCGCAACCACAACGGCTACCTGCTGCGCTGGGACGACGAGGTCATCCTCTTCGATCCCGGTGAGGGCACCCAGCGCCAGATGCTGATGGCCGGGCTCGCCGTGACCCCGCTGCGGCGCATCTGCATCACCCACTTCCACGGCGACCACGCGCTCGGCCTGCCCGGGATCATCCAGCGTGTCTCGCTCGACAAGGTCCCGCACCCGGTCCAGGTGCACTACCCGGCCGGCGGCCAGGAATTCTTCGACCGGCTCCGGCACGCCACCAGCTTCTACGACGTCGCCGACCTTCAGCCCGTACCGGTGGCCGACGGTTTCCGGGTCGAGACCTCGGCCGGCGCGCTCACCGCGCTGCCGTTGCGCCACTCGATCGAGACCTACGGCTACCGCCTGGCCGAGCCCGACAGCCACCGGATGGTGCCGTCGCTGCTGGCCGCGCACGGCATCGCCGGGCCGGCCGTCGGCGAGCTGCAGCGCACCGGCCGTCTCGGCCGGGTGACGCTGGAGCAGGTCAGCGCGCCCCGGCCCGGGCAGCGCTTCGCCTTCGTGATGGACACCGGCCTGTGCGACAACGTCTTCCACCTCGCCGAGGGCGCCGACATGCTGGTCATCGAGTCGACCTTCCTCGCCGAAGATGCCGCGATGGCCGCCCAGGTCGGCCACCTGACCGCGGGTCAGGCCGGGTCGGTGGCCCGGCAGTCGGGGGTACGCACGCTGGTGCTCACCCACTTCTCCCAGCGGTACGCGGACAGCACCCGCTTTCTCGACGAGGCCCGCGCGGAGTTCGACGGCGACATCGTGCTCGCCGAGGATCTGCTGCGGGTGCCGGTGCCGCCCCGGCTAGGTTCGTCCGATGAGCGTGCATCTGCGTCCCGCCGCTGACGACGACCTGCGGGCGATCGGCGCCCTGCACTTCCACTCCCGCGCGTCCGCGTACGAGGGCATCCTCTCCCCCGGCGCGCTGGCCCACGGCTCCCCCGAGGTGCTGGGCGAGTGGTGGGCGGAGCGGTGGAAGTGGGAGCAGGACACCCATCGGCTGACCGTCGCAGTCGACGGTCCGGTCCTCGCGGGCTTCACGTACGTGGGACCGAGCGAGGAGGACGGCGTCGCGGAGCTGTACGCGATCCACGCCGATCCGGCGTACGTGGGCACCGGGGTCGGCCGGGCGCTGATGGCCGACGCCCTGCCGGCGCTGGCCGCGCTGGGTGACCGGGCCGTGCTCTGGGTCCTCGCGGCGAACGAGCGGGCCCGGCGCTTCTACGAGCGCGGCGGCTGGGTCCCGGACGGCACGACCCGCACCGAGGCGGTCGGCGGGGAGCCGGTCCTCCAGGTGCGTTACGGACGGCGGGTGGAGGAGGGCGGGCGGGAGCGCGTGACCGAGTGAATGCGGGGGAACCTGTGGTCACGCACTCCCGCCAACCGCGCCCGCCCGAACCGCGTTGACGCCTGGCCGGAGGCGCCGACCGGCGGAGGCGTGCCGGTCGCGGCGGTTCATGGGCGGGTCCGGGTGCGGGACGCCGGCGTGCTGGCGGGGCACGGGGGCATCACCGCGGATCGACGTCGTCCGGGCCGATGCAGGTCGGTTCTTGCCGGGGGACGGTCAAGGTCCCGGGTGACGTCGAGGTTCTGGCCGGGGGCCGTTCAGTCGAAATAGCCTCTGTTCAGTTCGTCGATCTTCGGCGTCTCGCGCCGGGCCATGTTGCCGTCCAGCCCGGTGCGGATGCCGGGCATCGCGCGCACGCTGTTGAGGTCGTGCCGCAGGGTCCAGGCTTCCCGCCACGGCCGACGGGACGCGAGGTCGGCGCGTTCGCCGAGCCGGCGCGGCGCGCAGGGCCAGCGCCAGCCGCACCAGACACAGTTGCCGTCGTGGCCGGCCTCGGCGTGCCGCCGCAGCATCTGCTGGGCGTCCTGCCAGAGCAGGCGGTCCACGATGTCGGCCGGTACAGCCTCGTCGACGATGACCATCCCCACCCCTCCGTCCGGCTCGTTCAGCTCCTTCGTCACTCATACAACCCCCGGCAAGGGACATCCGGTCGGACTGTCTGTGCGACCTTCGCAACTATCAGTGACTGGCACTTTTCGCCGTGGGCGGACGCCGTACCGGCATCGATGGCCGCCGGGCCGGTGTTCTGGACTGCATGGATACCGAACACACGGGTGTCGAAACGGGCGCGCTCGATGCCTACAGCCGTGTCGTGACCGGCGTCGCCGCCCAACTGCTGCCGTCGGTCGCGGCGCTGTCCGTCCGTACCCCGCGCGGGGCCGGCGCGGGCTCGGCGGTCACCTTCACCGACGACGGATTCCTGCTCACCAATGCCCACGTGGTCGCCGGCGCGTCCGGCGGCACCGCCGCCTTCGCCGAGGGCACCGAGACCAAGTTCGACGTGGTCGGCGCCGACGCGCTGTCCGACCTGGCCGTCGTCCGCGTGCACAACCCGGGCGCGCCGGCCGCCCCGCTCGGCGACGCCGACCGGCTGCGGATCGGCCAGCTGGTCGTGGCGGTCGGCAACCCGATGGGCCTGGCCGGCTCGGTCACCGCCGGCGTGGTCTCGGGACTGGGCCGCTCCCTGCCGGCCCGCGACGGCCGCCGGGTCCGCATCATCGACAACGTCATCCAGACCGACGCGGCGCTCAACCCGGGCAACTCCGGCGGCGCCCTGGCCGACTCCACCGGCACGGTGGTCGGCGTCAACACGGCGGTCGCGGGCTACGGCCTCGGCCTGGCCGTACCGATCAACAAGACCACCCGCCAGATCATCGGCGAGCTGGTGACCACGGGCCGGGTCCGCCGCGCCTGGCTCGGCGTCGCGGGCGTGCCGGTGCCGCTGCCCCCGCCGATCGCGGAGCGCCTGGGCCAGAAGCTGGGCCTGCGCGTGGTCGAGGTGGTCCCGGGCAGCCCGGCCGGCACGGCGGGCGTCTACCTCGGCGACATCCTGATCACGGCGGGCGGCGAAGCGGTGCAGACGGTCCAGGCCCTGCAACGCCTGATGCTGGGCCCGGCGATCGGGAAGAACCTGCCCATCACCGTCCTGCGGAAGAACGCCTTCGTGGACGTGGTCACCGTCCCCGCCGAGCTCTCCTGACCTGAACGGGTGCTGCCGCGCTCCGGGCTCAGGGGCGCGGCAGCATGCCCACCAGCGAGGTGATGACCGCGAGCCGCAGGGCCGTTTGCATATCGATGTGGTGGACCGCGAGCGCCGGCTCGGACTCGTAGACGGCCAGAAGGCTCGGCGGCGGTGAGGTGTAGGCGGACAGCGCACCCCCCACGATCAGGAGGTTCAGGCAGAACATCTCGGCCCGGTCGCCGATCTCGGGCAGGTGCCGCCGGACCAGGCCGGCCATCACCGCGAGATTGCCCAGCGAGGCCCGCTTGTGCCGGCGGATCACCTCCACCGAGACGTTGTGCTCGAGCACCCCGCCCTGCGCGCCGAAAAGATCACAGAGCACCGTCTGGGCGGCGAGCGACCGGCTGAGCACGTCGGCCGCCTGCTCCGCCCGTTCCACCGCGGACCGGTCCGGGTCGATCCCGCGGGCCAGCTCCGGCTCCAGCTCGGCCAGCCAGGTCGCCGTCCGGTCGTCCATCAGGTCGAGCAGCACGGCCTCGCGGCTCTCGAAATAGCGCAGCACCGCGGTCTTGGCCAGGCCGACCCGCCGGCTCAGCTCGTTCAGGGTCACCTGGGCCACCGGCATCTCGTCGAGCATCGCCGAGGTCGTCTCCATGATCGCCCGGCGCCGGACCGCACGCTGCTCGTCGCTGCGCGCCCGCTGGAACGTCATGACGCCGATCCTAGCTTAGGTACCGGCGGTCTCTTGACACTGTACCGGCGGTACATTAACATTCAGGCATAACTTACCGGCGGTACATTGGGGAGCAGAGATGAACTGGACCGAGCAGCAGATCCCGCGCCAGGACGGCCGGGTCGCCGTGATCACCGGAGCCAACACCGGGCTGGGCCTCGAGACCGCCCGGCGGCTCGCCGAGCGCGGGGCGTCGGTGGTGCTGGCCGTGCGGGACACGGAGAAGGGCAAGCGGGCCGCCGCCCGGATCAACGGTGACGTCTCCGTACAGGAACTGGATCTGAGCTCGCTGGAATCGGTGCGGGCCGCGGCCGCCGGCCTGCGTGCCACCCAGCCGCGGATCGACCTGCTGATCAACAACGCCGGCGTGATGTACACCCCGCGGCAGACCACCCGCGACGGTTTCGAGCTCCAGTTCGGCACCAACCACCTGGGTCACTTCGCGCTCACCGGGCTGCTGCTCGACCTGCTGCTGCCCGTGCCCGGCTCGCGGGTGGTCACGGTCAGCAGCGTGGGCCACCGCATCCGTGCCGCCATCCACTTCGACGACCTGCAGTGGGAGCGTTCCTACAGCCGGATCGGCGCCTACGGCCAGTCCAAGCTGGCCAACCTGATGTTCACCTACGAGTTGCAGCGCCGGCTCGCCGCGCACGGCACCAGCGCCGCGGTGGCCGCCCACCCCGGCGTCTCCAACACCGAGCTGGTCCGCAACATGCCGCCGGCCCTGCGCCGACCGGTCACCTGGCTCGCCCCGCTCATCAGCCAGCCCGCGGCCGCGGGGGCGCTGCCCACCCTGCGGGCCGCCACCGACCCGTCCGTCCTCGGCGGGCAGTACTACGGCCCCGACGGCCTGGTCGAGGGGCGCGGCCACCCGGAGCTGGTCACCTCCAGCCCCGAGTCCTACGACGTGACCGTGCAGCAGCGCCTCTGGGCCGTCTCGGAAGACCTCACCGGTGTGCGATTCCCGGTGGGCCGGGCAACCGCTGCGGCGTGACCACGCGAAGATGCCGTCCGACCCCTGTGCGGGCCGGACGGCATCGGGGAACCTCAGGAGAGGTGCGCCAGCAGATCCTGGCGGGTCAGCACCCCGGCCGGCTTGCCGTCGACCAGGACCATCGCCGCGTCCGCGTGCTCGAGCAGGGTCACCGCCTCGCTCACCGGCTGACCGCCGCCGATCATCGGCAGCGGGTCGGCCATGTGCCGCTCGATGGTGTCGTGCAGGTGCGCCTGCCCGGTGAACAGCGCGTCCAGCAGCGACTTCTCCGCGATCGATCCGGCCACCTCGCCCGTCACGACCGGCGGCTCGGCCTTGAGGACCGGGAGCTGGCTGACGCCGTACTCGCGCATGTAGTCGATCGCGTCGCGGACCGTCTCGGTCGGGTGCACGTGGATCAGCGGCGGCATCTCGCCACTCTTCGAGCCGAGCGCCGCCGCCACCGTGGCCTCGTCGCCGCCCGTGGTCAGGAAGCCGTAGCGGGCCATCCAGGTGTCGTTGAAGATCTTGGAGAGGTAGCCGCGGCCGCCGTCCGGGAGCAGGACCACGATCACGTCCTCCGGGGCCGCCCGGCGGGCCACGTTCAGGGCCGCGACCACGGCCATGCCGCAGCTGCCGCCGACCAGCAGGCCCTCCTCGCGGGCCAGGCGGCGGGTCATCTCGAACGAGTCCGAGTCGGAGACCTCGATGATCTCGTCGCAGACGCCCCGGTCGTAGGTCTCGGGCCAGAAGTCCTCGCCGACGCCCTCGACCAGGTAGGGCCGGCCGCTGCCACCGGAGTAGACCGAGCCTTCCGGGTCGGCGCCGATGATGCGCACCGGGCCCTGCTCCTTGAGGTACTTGCCGACGCCGGTGATCGTGCCGCCGGTGCCGACGCCCGCCACGAAGTGGGTGATCCGGCCGTCGGTCTGCTTCCACAGCTCCGGGCCGGTCTCCTCGTAGTGCGAGCGCGGGTTGGCCGGGTTGCTGTACTGGTCCGGCTTCCACGCGCCGGGGATCTCCCGGGCCAGCCGGTCGGAGACGTTGTAGTAGGAGCGCGGGTCCTCCGGGGCCACGGCGGTCGGGCAGACCACCACCTCGGCCCCGTACGCCCGCAGCACGTTCTGCTTGTCCTCGCTGACCTTGTCGGGGCAGACGAAGACACACCGGTAGCCGCGGAGCTGGGCCACCAGGGCCAGGCCCACGCCCGTGTTTCCGCTGGTCGGCTCGACGATGGTGCCACCCTCGCGGAGCAGGCCGGCCTTCTCGGCGTCCTCCACCATGCGCAGGGCGATGCGGTCCTTCACGGAGCCGCCGGGGTTGAAGTATTCGACCTTGGCAAGGACGGTCGCCGCTATGCCGTCGGTGACGCTGCGCAGCCGTACCAGGGGGGTGTCCCCGATGATGTCGACGACATTGTCGTAGTACCGCACGTCGCTGTGCCCTTCTCCGGTGCTGACCTGGATCTGGCCAGCCTACGGCTCAGCCCACCACGGAACCCGGCAGGACCGCGGCACGCTCCTTCTCCCACTGCAGGAAGCGCTCGGTCTCGCTGAGCACCGAACCCGCCAGCCACGTGATCATCACGGCGTCGTCGGCCAGGCCGAAGACCAGCAGGGCCGCTTCCGGCACCGCGTCGATCGGTGAGACCACGTACAGCGTGGCGGCGGTCATCAGGGCCACCCGCAGGCCGCCGTCGTACTCACCCTTGGCGGTCGCCTTGATCATCCGAGGCAGCGCAGCCAGCCGCTGGCCGATCGACGGGCCGCCACGGGCCCCTGCCATCAGCGCCTTCGCGAGCGCCGTGAACGCGGCGGTCCGGCGCAGAGTTCTGGCCATGTCGTCCCCTTTCGCTGTCCTCAGCATGACGGCAACGCGCTATATGTGCCCGCTCGGCGCGGGGTTCAGACAGTTGTCGCACAGGCGAGTTAGCCTCGAAGTCCCCACCATCGCCGGCAGCCGGGTCTCCACCCTCGGCTGACGGGCAGGTTCCCGCCGAGCGAGAGCGAGGGAGAGCGTGCGACAGGTGCGCAGTTTGACAGCGGAGGAGTGGCAGCGGCTCCGGCTCGCGGGCCAGATCGCGGGCGGTGTGACCGGCGCTGCGGCCGGCTTGACCGTCCTCTCGGCGGGCGTGCTGCTGCGCCAGGCCGCCGACGCCCGCCGGATCATCCCGATGGCCGAGGCACCGCCGCCTCGCGGTGACGGGGTGTACGGCCCCAAATTCCCCGGCAAGCCGCTGAGCATGGTCATCCTCGGTGACTCCTCCGCGGCCGGGTACGGCGTGCACCGTCCCCGGGAGACCCCCGGAGCCCTGCTCGCCACCGGCGTCTCGCGGCGCCTGCGCCGGCCCGTACGCCTGCACCGCCTCGCCGTGGTCGGCTCGATGTCCTCCGGTCTGCAGTACCAGGTGGACGCCGCGCTGGAGTACGAGCCCGAGGTGGCCGTCATCCTGGTCGGCGCCAACGACGTCACGCACGCCTCGGCCCGCACCGCGGCCGTGCGCCACCTCGCCGACGCCGTGCGGCGGCTGCGTTCGGTCGGCTGCAAAGTGGTCGTCGGCACCTGCCCGGACATCGGCGCGATCCAGCCGATCAAGCCACCGCTGCGCTGGCTCGCCCGCAAGTGGAGCCGGCAGCTCGCCGCGGCCCAGACCGTCGCCGTGGTCGAGGCCGGCGGCCGCACGGTGTCCATCGGCGACCTGCTGGGCCCGGCCTTCGAGGCCGACCCGGTGCGGATGTTCAGTTCGGACCGCTTCCACCCGTCGGCCGAGGGTTACGCCCGCGCGGCGGCGGTCATGATGCCCACGCTCATGGCGATGCTCGGCGAGGACGACCGGGCCCCGGCCACCGGCACCGACGGCGTGCGCAGCCTGCCCGAGGCGGCCCAGGAGGCGGCCCGCGCGGCCGGCACCGAGGTCGGCCCGGCCAAGGTTGACGGTCGCGAGCGCGGACCGGCCGGCCGCTGGGCCCAGCTGCGCCGGCACCCGTGGTTCGGCGAGCCCCGGCTGTGGTTCGGGCACCGCGCGGCGGCGTCGTTCGGGGCGGGTCCCGTTCCCGGCGTGTCCGGCCGGTCGGCCGCCGGAGCCGTAGGCTGGACCCCAGCGGATCATCAATCAGCCGTCGACTGACGGAGTTGTACTGCGGCAGGGAGGCGACATGACGGGCCTGGCGGGACGGATCAGCAGAGCGACGGCGACCACGTTGTTCGCCGGGGCTGTCGGCAGCGTCGCCCTGCTCGCGGGCGAGGCCATCGCGGCCCGCACCCGGCGGTACGCGAAGCCCACCATGGGCCTGGCCCTGCGCACGTCGATGGGCCCGTCCGCCGCTCCCGCGCTGCGACTGGTCCTGCTCGGCGACTCGGCCGCCATCGGGGTCGGCGTGGAGTGGCTCTCCGAGACCGTCGGCGGCCAGCTGGCCCGGCTGCTGGCCGAGGGCACCCCGGAGACCGGCCAGCGGCACGTGCTGCTGTCCAGCGTCGGCGTGGCCGGTTCCCGTTCGACCGACCTGGCCACCCAGGTCGCCCGGGCGCTGCTCGGTGACCGTCCGGACGTGGCCGTGGTGCTGATCGGCGCCCAGGACGCGACCGGTCTGCGCAGCGCGGAGGAGTCGGCCGCGCACCTCGGTGACGCCGTCCGGCGGCTGCGCGCGACCGGCGTCCAGGTCGTCGTCGGCACCTGTCCCGATCTGGGCGCCGTCCGGTCGATCGCCCCGCCGTTGCGGCAGCTCACCGGGTGGGTGGGCCGCCGCGTGGCACGGGCCCAGGCGGCTGCGGTGACCGAGGCCGGCGGTGTCGTGGTCGACCTCGCCGAGGAGACCGGCGCGGTGTTCCGGGCCGACGCGGGCACGCTCTGCTACGACGGCTTCCATCCCTCGGCGGACGGCTACCGGGTGTGGGCGCACGCGCTCTACCCGGCGGTGCTCGACGCGGCCCAGGCGGCCGGTCGGCGCTCGATCCAGGAATAACCGACATTCTGGTGTGACGAAGTGATGCTTCCGCGTCAAGTTACCGGCGGGTTAACGTTGGCTGCATGCCGGAAGCTGTCATTGTCGCCACCGCCCGCTCCCCCATCGGCCGCGCCGTCAAGGGCTCGCTGAAGGATCTGCGCCCAGACGACCTCGCCGCGACCATCATCGACGCCGCGCTGAGCAAGGTGCCCCAGCTCGACCGCACCCTCATCGAGGACCTCTACCTGGGCTGCGGCCTGCCCGGTGGCGAGCAGGGCTTCAACATGGCCCGCGTGGTCGCCACCCTGCTGGGCCTGGACGGCCTGCCCGGCGCCACCGTGACCCGCTACTGCTCCTCCTCGCTGCAGACCACCCGGATGGCCTTCCACGCCATCAAGGCCGGCGAGGGTGACATCTTCCTGTCGGCCGGCGTCGAGACGGTGTCCCGCTTCGGCCGGGGCAACTCCGACGGCCTGCCGCCGGAGGCCCAGGCGCTGGTCGGCGGCGGCTGGGAGAACCCGAAGTTCGCCGAGGCCCGGGTCCGCACGACCGAGACGGCCAAGAACGGCGGCGTGTGGCACGACCCGCGCGAGGACGGCAACCTGCCCGACATCTACCTGGGCATGGGCTACACCGCGGAGAACCTGGCCCAGGCGTACGACGTCAGCCGCCAGGACATGGACGAGTTCGGGGTCCGCAGCCAGAACCTGGCCGAGAAGGCCATCGCGAACGGCTTCTGGCAGCGCGAGATCACCCCGGTCACCACCCCCGACGGCAAGGTGGTCTCGACCGACGACGGTCCCCGCCCCGGCGTCACCATGGAGGCCGTCGCCGGCCTCAAGCCGGTGTTCCGCCCCGACGGCCGGATCACCGCCGGCAACTGCTGCCCGCTCAACGACGGCGCGGCCGCCGTGGTCGTCATGAGCGACACGAAGGCCCGCGAGCTGGGCATCACGCCGCTGGCTCGGATCGTGTCGACCGGCGTCACCGCCCTGTCGCCGGAGATCATGGGCCTGGGCCCGGTCGAGGCGTCCCGGCAGGCGCTCAAGCGGGCCGGGATGACCATCGACGACGTCGACCTGGTGGAGATCAACGAGGCCTTCGCGGCGCAGGTCATCCCGTCGTACCGCGAGCTCGGCATCCCGCTGGAGAAGCTGAACGTCAACGGCGGGGCGATCGCGGTGGGTCACCCGTTCGGCATGACGGGCGCCCGGATCACCGGCACCCTCCTGAACTCCCTGGACTGGCACGACAAGAGCATCGGCCTGGAGACGATGTGCGTCGGCGGCGGCCAGGGCATGGCGATGGTGCTCGAACGCCTCGGCTGAGGTCGATCCCTTATTTTCCGCCGGGTCCGGCTGCCGTAGGGGGCGGTCGGGCTCGGCGGTTCGTATGTGGCCTTTCAAGATCCGAGCAAGAGCAGATTCCTGTCGTGCCTGGTTGCCTGGCACTGACCGTCGCTCCCGCCGAGACCGGGCGAGGGCGGCCAGTCGCCTGGCGGCTCATGAACGGCCACCCTCACCCTGCCAGGTCCGTGCACGGATTTCAGAGGGCGCTGCGCACCTCGGTCACGGCCGCGGTGGCGCCGGTGAGAACGTCGTCCGGCGGGTCGGCGGCGAGCAGGTCGTCGGCCATGACGCGGAGCTGGTCGGGCAGGACCGTGTCGGCCAGGCGGGGAACCGGGCGGTGCCGGCGCTGCTCGGCGTCGGCGGCGGCGTCGGCCAGGCGCTGGACGAGCGTGCGGACCGCCTCGGCGCGGGTGCTGCCGCCGCCGGGCGCCGGGGCGTTCCAGCGGGCCGCCTCCCAGTGGCCGACCTGCGTGATGAGCCGTTGTACGGCGGTCTCGAAGTCTGCTGCGCCCACCCGGCGACCCTATCGGCAAAGAGGGCAGCGCCCGGTCCGCGGGGAGGCGGACCGGGCGCTGCCGGGTGTGACGGTGGGGTGCGGACGGCTAATCGTCGCCCTGCAGGAAGCTCAGCAGGCGCAGAACCTCCAGGTACAACCAGATGAGGCTGACCAGGATGCCGAACGCCGCGGTCCAGGAGTAGCGCTGCGGCAGACCCATCCGCACGCCCTCCTCGACCTCGTTGAAGCTGAGGATGAAGCTCAGCGAGGCGACGACGATGCAGATGATGCTGAAGCCGATGCCCAGGGCACCGTTGCTGCGCAGCCCGGTGGTGACGTCGAACAGCGAGAGCACGAAGTTGATCAGCATGACGGCGAACAGACCGGCCATCACGGCGATCATGCCGCGGACGAACTTCGGCGTGGCCCGGATGACCCGGGCCCGGTAGAGGAACGCCATCAGGAAGAACACGCCGAAGGTGGCGATCACCGCTTGCAGGACGATGCCCTGGTAGCCCGCGATCTCCTGGTAGAACTTGCTGACCAGGCCGACGAACGCGCCCTCGATGACCGCGTACGCCACGACCAGGGCCGGGTTGGCCATCCGGGAGAACGAGATGACCAGGCCGAGCACCAGACCGACCACCGCGGCACCGATCCAGGCGGCGCCGAGCAGCGAATCCGGGATCAGGTTCCACGCCGCGACAGCGGAGACACCGGTGATGCCGAGCAGCGTCACGGTCTTGACGACGACGTCGTCGATCGTCATGGGTCGCACAGCCGGCGGCGAAGCCGGATATCCCGGTGCGCTGGGGTACGGCTGACCGTAACCCGGCTGACCGGCGGCCGGGCCGTACGGTCCGGCCGGGTTGTACCCGGCGGTCCGCTCCCGCTCGGCCGCCTGGCCGAGGCGCGAGAGCACCGGGTTGGAAGTCTTCACTGTGTCCAGCCTCCCTTGAGGTTGAGGCACGTAGGGGCGTGCTGTTCAAGGGTAAGCGCAATACCAGCTGGATGGCGCCCGGCCAAGCTGTGAGCAGGCTGAAAACCGTGCCCGGGGCGGGTCTCGAACCCGCACGCCTTTTGGGCAGCCGCTTTTAAGGCGGCCGTGTCTGCCGTTCCACCACCCGGGCCGATGCGTTGCTGCTCACCGTAGCCGGTCCGGCCCGCCCCGCAGAACGCCGGGACGGGCACAAACCACGCTCAGCGGGACCCGGCGCCCACCGGCTCGGCGCTGCGGTCGTCGCTCAGCGGCGGGGTGACGTGGGTGAACTCCTCACGCGGGGCGTGCAACTGGCCCAGCGAGATGACCTCCCGCTTGAGCACGAAGGCCAGCGTCCAGTCGGCCAGCACGCGCACCTTGCGGTTGAACGACGGGATCCGGCTCATGTGGTACGTGCGGTGCATCATCCAGGCCGGGAAGCCCTTGAGCTTGACGCCATAGATCTTGGCCACGCCCTTGTAGAGACCGAGGCTGGCGACGCTGCCCGCGTACTTGTGCTTGTAGTCCTTGGGCTGGGCGCCGATGATCACCGCGCGGATGTTGTCGGCCAGCCGGGAGGCCTGCCGCACCGCGTGCTGTGCGCTCGGCGAGCACCAGGCGCCCGGGTTGGTCAGGTCGGGGACCTGCGCGCAGTCGCCGGCCGACCAGGCGCCGTCGAGCACCTTGTCGCCGTCGACGACCTGCAGCATCGTGTTGCAGGTGAGGTGACCGCGCGGGCCGCGGGGCAGGTCGGTGTGGTCGAGCATCGGCGACGGCTTGACGCCGGCGGTCCAGACGATCGTCTCGGCCCGGAAGGTCTCCCCGTCGGAGAGCCGCACCTCGCCGTCGACGCACGACTCCATCCGGGTCTCGAGCCGGATGTCGATGCCGCGCTTCTGCAGCTGGCGGGCCGCGTACGCGCCCATCTCCGGGCCGACCTCGGGCAGGATCCGGTTCGACGCCTCGACCAGGACGAAGCGGACCTCGTCCTGCTCCAGCTCGGGGTAGTACTTCAGGCCGTCGCGGACGACGTCCTCCATCTCGGCGAGCGCCTCCACGCCGGCGTAACCACCGCCGACGAAGACGAAGTTGAGCGACGCCTTGCGCATCTCCGGGTCCGGGGTGGTGGCCGCGATGTCCAGCCGGTCCAGGATGTGGTTGCGCAGGTAGATGGCCTCACCGATGGTCTTGAAGCCGATGCCGCGCTCGCGCAGGCCGGGGATCGGCAGGGTGCGCGAGACGGAACCGGGGGCCACGATGATGTGGTCGTACGAGATCTCCTTGACCGGCCCGTCGATCGGCCGCACGGTGACCGTCTTGCGGGCGTGCTCGACCTTGGTGACCTCACCCGAGACGATGTGGCAGCGCTTGAGCTCGCGGCGCAGCGGCACGACCGAGTGGCGCGGCGAGATGTTGCCGGCTGCGGCCTCCGGCAGGAACGGCTGGTACGTCATGTGCGGCTGCGGATCGATGACGATCACCTCAGCCTGCACCGAGTTGAGCTTCCTCGACAGGCGCAGAGCGGCGTACAGCCCCACGTGACCTGCCCCGACGACGACGATCCGCTGCGGTTTCACCCCTCCATCATCCGCATCGGGGCGCCGCCGTGCGCGGTTCTGTGACCAAGCACAACCCCGTTAGTCAAGTGCCGTAACGCACACGTTTCGGTTTCATTTCGCTGCAAACTTACCGTGCAAGAGCCGTCACGGGCGGCGCAGCAACCGGCCCAGCAGCAGCGTGATGCCCACCGCCGCGGCCAGCCCGACCAGCGTCGCGACCACGAACGCGCCCCCGGCCAGCTCCGCGGTCAGGCCCAGCGTGATCACGGTGAGCACGGCCGAGATCAGCACGACCAGCAGAGCCCGGGCCAGCCAGCCGGCGACCACGTCCACGTTGACGATCGCGTCGTACGGCAGCACCGCCGCCAGCGCGGCCAGCGTGTGCCCGAGATAGGTCAGGGCGGCGATGCTCAGCACCCGCCACAGCGCGACCCGGGCGTCGTACCAGGTGGTGTCCAGGATCCAGCCGCCCACCACGACCAGCACGGCGACGGTCACGCCGCGGCCGCGCGGGGCGAAGGCCGGATAGACGCCGACCAGGCCGAGCAGGACGACGTAGCGGCTCGCGGTCAGCGCGGCCGGCCACGCCACCATCAGCGCGAGCACGAAGACCAGGGCGATCCCGCCGCGGACCAGCAGCGGCAGCGCCGTCGCCCGGGCCACCGTGGTCCGGGTGCGTTCGATCCGCCGGGTGATGCCGTCGAGCATGTCAGCGCCCCCGCGGTGCGGAGGCGAGCCGGGACACGTCCCGCAGCACCAGGTCCAGGCTGCCGGCCCCGGCCCAGGTCACCACCGGTACGCCGTGCTCGCGCAGCCGGCCCAGCACGTTCTCGCGCTCCATCCGCCACAGCTTGGTGGCGATCGGCGTCCACGGGCTGCGGTTGGGCGGCGTGACCCCGCCGGGCAGCGTGTCGACCGCGACGGTGAAGCGGCCGGACTGGCTGAGCCCGGCCAGCATGTCGGCCGAGCGCGGGTCGACCAGCGGGGTCAGCACCATGACCAGCGCGTCCGAGGAGACGTGGTGGGCGCCGAACACGTGCTCGTGCGGGCCCTGGTCGCCGGTGTCGGCCCGGACGTCCAGCAGCCACTCGAGGACCGTCAGGTATTGCCGGCGTCCGGTGGCGGCGCGCAGCCTCCGGGCCGAGGAGCCGTACTCCATGAGCGAGACCCGGTCGCCGCGCTGCAGGTAGTGCTCGGCGATGGCGGCGGCCGCGCGGACCGTCGTGTCGAGCACGGACGCCCGGCCCTTCACGCCGCCGGACGCGCCGGCCTCGCCGAGGACGTCCAGCAGGAGCAGCACCTCGGCGTCCCGGTCGGACAGCGTGGAGGCCACGTGCAGGTCGCGCGTGCGCAGGGAGACGCGCCAGTCGATGCGGCGCAGACGGTCGCCGGGGGCGAACGGCCGTACCCCGGCCAGCTCGCCGCCCTCGCCGGGCCGCCGCGACCGGTGGTTGCCGACCAGGCCGGCCGCCGCCGGCATCGCCTCGGTGGCCGCGAACGGCTCGGTCTCCGGATACACCCGCACCCGCCGGGCCGGGGTCACGACCGGGCGGCAGGCCAGCAGGCCACCGCAGGCGGCCACGCGGGCCGCGGCCGGACCGACCTCGTGCCGGCCCCAGCGGGTCGCCTCGCCGGGCAGCTCGACGGCGGTCCAGCCGTCGGTCGCGACGGTGATCGCGAACGGCCGGTCGGCGTCCCGCAGCTCCAGCCACGGCGAGGTCCGGGTCCGCACGACCACCAGGTCGTACGGGATGACGTCGGGGTTGGCCACGGTGAGCCCGGCGCCGACACTGCCGCCCTCGACGATGTGCTCCTCGTCCGCGTCCACCGTGAGCTCGGGCGCGGAACGCGGCATCCGGCGCAGCCCGATCGCCGCCCCGACGGCGAACGGCGCCGCCAGCAGCACCAGATCGACCCGGCCCAGCGCCACGCCGAGGACCAGCAGCAGCCCGGTCAGCAGGACCGTGCGGCCCAGCGCCCGGGTGGGCACCCAGACGGGCGCCGCCCACCCCTCGTCGGCCGCCGGCACCTGAGGGGGTACGGCGGCCCGCAACGACGGCGGCTCCAAGGCTGTCACTGGCCGGTGTACCCGCCCGCGTACGTCGGCAGGGCACCGCTGGCCGGCGCCGGCACCGCCTGCAGCACCTCCTGGACCACGAAGGACGGGTCGACCCGGCGCAGCCACATCTCCGGCCGCAGCGTGATCCGGTGGGCCAGCGCGGGGACCGCCACGTCCTTGACGTCCTCGGGCACCACGAAGTCCCGGCCGGCCATGACCGCCCGGGCCCGGGCCAGCAGGAGCAGCGCCAGCGAGCCTCGCGGCGACGAGCCGACCAGCGCCGAGGCGTGCTCGCGGGTCGCCGAGGTCAGCGCGACGATGTAACGGCCGATCGAGTCCTCGACCACGACCTGCTCCAGCGCGGCCTGCATGGCCATCAGCCGGCGTGCGTCGACCACCGGCGCCAGCTGCGACTCCTCCTGGCGGCGGGACATGCGGCGGCGCAGCACCTCCCACTCCTCGTCCTCGCTGGGGTAGCCGAACGAGACGCGCAGCATGAACCGGTCGAGCTGGGCCTCGGGCAGCGGGTACGTGCCCTCGTACTCGATCGGGTTGGCCGTGGCCAGCACGTGGAAGGGCGGGTCCAGCCGGTAGGTGACGCCCTCGACGGAGACCTGCTTCTCCTGCATGGCCTCCAGCAGGGCGGCCTGGGTCTTCGGCGGCGTCCGGTTGATCTCGTCGGCGAGCAGCATGTTGGTGAAGACCGGCCCGGCCCGGAACGCGAAGTCACCCTTGCGCTGGTCGTAGAGGAAGGAGCCGGTGACGTCCGCGGGCAGCAGGTCGGGGGTGAACTGCAGGCGGCGGAAGTCCAGCCCGAGCGACTGGGCGAAACAGCGGGCGGTCAGCGTCTTGCCCAGCCCGGGCAGGTCCTCCAGCAGCACGTGACCGCCGGCCAGGATGCCGGCCAGCACCAGCTCGAGGGACTCGCGCTTGCCGACCACCACGCTGCCGACCGAGTCCAGGACAGCGCCGGCCAGCCTGCCGACCTCGTACGGCGGCAGGGCCTCCACGCTCGCGTCCGTCACCGAACCACCCTTCTCAGATCTTCTCTAGTGCCTCGACGTACGTGGACAGCTCACGGGGCTTCGGCGAGCGCCGGCCCGGCTCGTCCAGGAACTCCCACAGCGGCTCGCCGAGCAGCTCCCGGGCCCGCCGCGGATCCGACGCCCGGGTGAACCCGTGCTTGAGCCGCAGGCGTTCGTCGGCGAGCTCGGCGAACACGGGCAGGACGTTACGCGAGAACCTCTCGAAGTCGTGCTGCGACCACTCCAGCCGTTGCTCCCAGCGCCGTACCGCCGCCCGCAGGGTATCGGTGCCGGCCCATCGGTAGTCGCCCTCTTCCTCGCCACGGCGGGTCGCCGGCCGGGGCAGCGGCGGCGGGGCCACTTCGGACACGGCCAGCATCAGCAGCCGCAGCGCGACGAACGCGGCCACGATCAACAGCAGGGAGACATCGATGCCGCGCGACCGCAGCGCCGCCACCGTGACGACGGTGGCCACCGCGACGAGCAGGAGGTTGCGGACGACCCAGCCGATCCGGGACCGGGGCTTCTCGGCCTCGTCCTCGGGTGGGTCCGGGAGCATGACCTCGGACGGCCGGCTGCCGAAGAGGTCCTCGAGCCCGCCGTCCTGCTCGCGGCTCATGAGCTGACTCCGGCGCCGAGGTCGACCCGGAGCCGTTCGAGGGCGGAGCGGGCCTGCTGGCGCATCTGGTCGTCGACGGTGTGGGTGGCGTACCGGGCCTGGCGGTAGACCGCGGCGAACGGGGTCAGCACGTCGGCGTCGAGGCGCTGCTCGGCCAGCAGCCGGGCGACCAGGTCGGTGGGGCTGTCCCCGGCGTGCCGGGGCGTGCCGGCCGCGGCGGCGGCCTGCTCCAGGCGCACCCAGCAGGCGATCACGGCCCGGCGGGGGTCCCGGTCGGTGTCGGAGAGCTCCTGCAGACCGGCGTCCAGGGCCGCGACCAGGTCCTCGGCGGTGCGCGCCTCGGGCCGGCGTGGCTCGCGGCGGCCCTTGCGGTTGCCACGGCGGCTCAGCGTCTGGCGCAGCAGCGCCCAGACGACCAGGCCGATCACGATGACGCCGACGATGCCGAGGATCACCAGGGCGACGGTGCCGGTCCAGTCGGGCAGGTCACCGCCGGCCTTCGACGGCTCCTGCGAGGGCTCGGCGCGGGCTTCCAGCGAGGGCGGCAACAGCGGTGCGGCCTCGATGCTGGGCGCGGCATCGGGCTCGAACCTGTCCAGCTGCGGGGCCGAACGGGTGGCCGCCAGCGAGGCGAGAAAGAGCAGCGCGAGGACGGCGGCCAGGGGCCACCAGCGACGCAGTGCGGCGAGATCCAACACTCCCGGCCTTAGGTCGTCCGTGCACGGCGGAAAATCGGCAGAGTCCGCATCATGCCAGGCCCGCCAGGTCTTTGGCACGGCCGAGGACGTCGTCGAGCATGGCGGGGGTGAGCCGGCCGGTGAACGTGTTCTGCTGGGAGACGTGGTAACAGCCCAGCAGCTCGGGCACGCCGGGCTGGCTGACCTGGGCACCGTGGCCGAAGGCGGGACGCGGGACCGGCGGTCGGACGCCATAGACGGCGGTCATCGCGGGCCACCACGCCGCCCAGGCGAAGGCGCCGAGCGCGATGACGACGCGCAGCGTGGGCCGGATCAGAGAGAGCTCGCGGTGCAGCCACGGCGCGCAGGTGTCCCGCTCGACCGGGAGCGGCTTGTTGTCCGGCGGGGCGCAGCGGACGGCGGCGAAGATCCGGGTGTGCCGCACCGCCAGGCCGTCGTCGGCCGCGACGCTGGTCGGCTGGTTGGCCAGGCCGGCCCGGTGCAGGGCGGCGAAGAGGACATCACCGGAACGGTCACCGGTGAAGATGCGGCCGGTGCGGTTGCCACCGTGGGCGGCCGGGGCGAGACCGAGGATGGCGATGCTCGCGTCACCGGGCCCGAACCCCGGGATCGGGCGGCCCCAGTAGGTCTGGTCACGGAACGAGGCCCGTTTGACCCGGGCGGACTCCTCGCGCCAGGCGACCAGGCGCGGGCAGGCGAAGCAATCGGCGACGCCGGCGTCGAGGACGGGCAGGTCGGGCGCGGCGGCCGCGTGCTGGGCGACGTCTTCAGGGGTACGGCTGGGCACGGCTCCAGCACAGCACTGCGCGGGACGACGGGAGCAGCCGGGGTGGGGCTCCCGCCGTACCGGGGTGGGTCAGGCCTTCGGGCGCAGGCAGAGCAGGTAGCCCTTGCCGGCGGTGCTGCCGTAGACGAAGTACTCCTCGTTCTCCTTGAAGAACTTCTCGCAGGACTTGCTGCTGGTGTTGCTCTCGCCGTCGACCCGGCCGACCACGGTGAACGCGGCGTCGGCCGAGCTGCAGTCGACGACCTTGGCGTCGGCCTCGGTCTCCTCGTCGACCTTCACGTCCTTGGAGGAGGCGACGCAGTCACCGACGGCGGCGTCCTTGGCCTTGTCGCCGAAGAAGGCTTCGCGGGCCACGGCGATGATGACGAACACGACGATGGCGCCGACGATGCGCAGCGCGATCCGGCCGAACGCGCTCTTCTTCTTGGGCTCCGGCGGGAAGGCAGCCGGACCACCGAAGCCCTGCTGGGCCGGGTCCCCGTAGGGCTGGCCGGGCCCGGGCTGACCGGGGCCGGGCTGGCCACCGGCCGGCGGGGCACCGTAGGGCTGACCCGGCGCCGGCGGCGCACCGTAAGGCTGACCCGGCGCCGGCGGCGCACTGTAAGGCTGACCCGGCGCCGGCGGCGCACCGTAGGGCTGGCCCTGCGCGGGGGCGTTACCGAAGCCCTGGTTGGCGGGCGGCGGGAAGCCGTCACCGGCGGAAGGCGGCGGCGCGACCGGGTTGCTCACGATGATTCCTCTCGGGATCCGGCCGAGGGGGTCGGCCGGTCGGAGCACAAGGTAGCGACCCGGACCGCGCCGCCGCGACCCCGTTACCAGGCCTTTACCTCGGCGACGGCGAGACGCTCGGCGAAGTGGCCGAAGGGCTGGGTGAGGGGCTGACCGAAGGGCTGACCCCGGAGCCGGCCTCCATCGGGGGCACCGGGCCCGGCCCGTTCGCCTCGGGTGCACCCGATGCCTCCCCCGCTGCTGCACTGGCCGTGGCGGTCGGCGCCCGGAACGGGTCCCGCTCGGCGCAGTACGGGTACGTGACCGTCTGGACCTCGGTGTAGTTGCCCGACTCGTCGTAGCAGTACGCGTTACCCAGTCGCAGCGGCGCGCCGTTCTGGTCGAAGATGCGCGCGTTCTTCACCAGGCGGCCCTGCTCGTCGTACACGAAGAGGTCCTCGATGTTGCCGTACGGGTTCGCGTTGTCGTAGTTGACGTCCGCGTAAGGGGCGCCGCGGCTGCTGCTGTCGGCGCTCAGGAAGCCGCCGAGCGCGACGAGCACCAACACCACCGAGCCCGCGTAGAGCGCCAGCTGGGGCCAGTGGGACAGCCGCACCGAGCGGCGGCCGAGCCAGATCGAGCCGAGGATCCCGGCCGCGAGCAGCAGCAGGGCGACGGCCTCGCTGCCACCGATGCGCGGGAGCAGACCGATCGGCTGGCCGCTGTCGTCGAGCATCCAGGCGAGCACCATGGCCGCCAGATAGCCGCGCAGCACCCACCACGCCGGGCGCAGCTGCACCAGGAAGTCGCTGGCCCGTTCGGCGCCGAACAGCGGGCCGAGCCGCACGTCGGCCACGCGCAGCCGGGCCAGGGCCACGTCGCGCATCTCCTTGAACTGGTCGGTGCGCCCGGGCGGATCGGGGAAACCTCCGACGAAGCCGGCGCTCATCCGCAGATCCGCGGCGTACGCCTCGGGGCTGCCCAGGCGGTCGGTCAGCGAACCCTCGCCGTCGGCCGCCACCTCGGCGAGGTGCTCGGGCAGGTCCTCGAGCAACTCGTCGCGCAGGGACTCGGGCAGGTCACCGAGGGCCGCGCGGACCGCGAACACGTACAGATTGATCTCGTCCTGAGCTGTGGTGATCACGCCGTCTCCCGCTCGCGAAGCAGATCGTCCATCGTGGATGCGAAACCGTGCCAGACCTTGCCGGAGCGCTGCAACTCGGCGCGGCCGGCGGCGTTGAGCGCGTAGTACTTACGGTGCGGACCTTCGTCGCTGGGCACGACGTAGGTGGTGAGCAGGCCGGCGTTGAAGAGCCGGCGCAGGGTGCCGTAGACGGACGCGTCGCCGACCTCGGTCAGCCCGGCCGTCCGGAGCCGGCGCAGGATGTCGTAGCCGTAGCCGTCCTCGTCGCGCAGGGCGGCGAGGCAGGCCAGGTCCAGCACGCCCTTGAGGAGCTGGGTGGTATCCACGCGGTGCACACTACTTCGCGTTGCGAAGTAGTGTCAAAGGCACGGTACCGTCGCCGACGAATCGACCACCGTTACCGGCCTGCCGGACCACTTTCGCACCGCCGGTCAAGGGGGCCGGGCGGCTCAGTCGCGGTGGGTCGCGGACCGCAGGGTCGAGAAGAACTTCTTGAGGGCGGGCTCGACGACCTTGCGCGCCGGGTGGGCGGCGGGCACCGCTTCCTCCTCGGCTGCCGGATCCACCAGGGAGAAGGCGATGCCGTCGAGGATGTCGTGCTCACTGGCGATCACCGAGGTCTTGCCGGCCCGCTCCATGATGACGCGCAGGATCAGGGACCCGGCACCGATCACGTCCGCGCGCCCCGGATGCATCACCGGCAGGTCGCGGCGGTCGGCCACCGTCGAGCCGAGCAGATCCTGGGTCACCTTCGCCACGTCGTCGAACGGGACCTGCGCGTGGTGGATCCGCTCCGCGTCGTACCGGGGCAGGTGCAGAGCCAGAGCGGCCACCGTGGTGACCGAACCGGCCAGCCCGACCATCGTCGCCGTGCCGTGGCCGGACACCGTCCGCAGGGCGGTGTCGACAGCCTTGGTGATGTCCTGCTCCGCCGCCGCGATCTCCGCCGGGGTGGGCGGGTCGCTGCGCAGGTGCCGCTCGGTCATCCGGACACAGCCGATGTCCATCGAGAGCGCGTGCCGGACCTCGTCGCCGCCCACCACGAACTCGGTGGAACCGCCGCCGATGTCGACCACCAGGTACGGCTGCTCGGCCGTCAGCCCGGTCACCGCCCCGGCGAACGACAGCCGGGCCTCCTCGTCGCCGCTGATCACCTCGGGGTCCACGCCCAGGGTGGCGCGGACCATCGCGGTGAAGTCGGCGGCGTTCGCCGCGTCCCGCGACGCCGAGGTCGCGCACATCCGGACCCGGCTCACCCCCAGCTCGGCGATCTCGGTCGCGTACCCGAGCAGGGCCTTGCGGGTGCGCTCGATCGCCTCCGGCGCGAGCCGGCCGGTGCGGTCGACGCCCTCCCCGAGCCGGACGATCTCCATCCGCCGGGCCACGTCGGTGAGGCGGCCACCGGCGATGTCCGCGATGAGCAGACGGATGGAGTTGGTCCCGCAGTCGATGGCCGCGACTCTCACGCTGTTCTCCTAGAGATGGAGGAGCATCCTCGTGTTACCGAGGGTATTCGGCTTCACCCGTTCCAGGTCGAGGAACTCGGCGACACCTTCGTCGTACGAGCGCAGCAGCTGCTCGTAGACGCTGTGCGGGACGGGCGCGCCGTCGATCTCGGTGAAGCCGAACGAGCCGAAGAACCGGGTCTCGAAGGTCAGACAGAACACCCGCGCCACGCCCAGCTGCCGGGCCACGTCGAGCAGCTCCGCGACCAGCCGGTGGCCGATCTTGAGACCGCGGTACGCCGGATCCACCGCGACCGTGCGGATCTCGGCCAGGTCCTCCCACATCACGTGCAGCGCGCCACAGCCCACCACCCGGTCGGTGGCCGCGTCCACGGCCACCCAGAACTCCTGGACGGACTCGTAGAGCGTGACGGTGGCCTTGCTCAACAGCCGGCGATCCGACGTGTACGTGTCCACCAGGTCCCGGATGGCCCGGACATCGGACGTGCGCGCGCGGCGGATCTCGACCTGCATGCGGCCGAGTTTATTCAGCCGGCGGCGGCACGCACGGACTGCCTGTCCACCACGGCTCGACCGCCGCGCGGACCTCGTCACCGAACGGGTTGACCCCCGGCCCCGCCGCCAGGGCGTGCCCGAGGTGCACGTGCAGGCACTTGACCCGGTCGGGCATGCCGCCGGCGGAGACGTTCTTGATCTCCTCGACGTGCTCGACGGCCTCGCGGCGCTGCAGATAGTCCTCGTGCGCCTTCTCGTACTGCGCGGCGAGCGCCGGGTCGGTGGCGAGCCGGTCCTGCATCTCCCGCATGACGCCGGCGGACTCCAGCCGGCTGCAGGCAGCCGTGGCCCGCGGGCAGGTCAGGTAGAAGAGCGTGGGGAACGGGGTGCCGTCGTCGAGGCGCGGGGAGGTCTCCACCACGTCCGGGTTGCCGCAGGGGCACCGGTGCGCGATCGCCCGGGTGCCGCGGGGGCGGCGGCCGAGCTGCTGGGTGACTGCGTGCAGATCCGTCTCGGAGGGTGTCGTCATCTACTTCCGGGTTTCTGAGTTGGCAGCGGCGACGCTGCCCCAGAGGGTGTCGTACCAGCGGGTCCGGGTCTGCGCCGGGGCGCTCCGGCCGGCGTCCCGGGCGGCGCCGGCCGGGTCGTTCAGCACCAGGAGCGGCACTTCACCGGGGCGCACGTAGAAGAGGCGGTCGCGGGCCTGGCTGCGGACGTACTCGGAGTCCTTCCACTTCTCCACCTCCTCGGTCAGCCCCTTGATCCTGGCCTGCTGCGCGGCCTGGTCGGCCTGCATCTGGGCGATCTGGGACTCCTGCGCGAGATAGACGCGGACCGGATAGGTGTAGGCCAGGGCGAGGGCCACCAGCACGACGATCAGCACGGTGGCCCGGCCGGTGAAGGCTTTGGGGCGGGTGGCGACGGTGCGCTTGGTCGCCCCGGTCGCGGGGGGGGGGGGCGGGGGGGCGGGGGGGCGGGCGGGCGGGGGTTGGCCCAGGGGGGCGACACG